>JBGTLY010000094.1:0-18587 GCA_041743865.1 Woeseiaceae bacterium | reverse complement strand
GACTGAGAGCTGGCGCAGTCGCTGTTGGCTGGGAGATGGATGTGACCCAAGAGACCTCTTTTCACCGCCGTGGTTCCGGTCTATGCTTTGAACCACGCCAATTTGATGCCAATCGACACCAGATGTTATTCGATGAAAGCGCTGGATTTCTTTCTGGGATATATATTTTACAGACGCCTGCGGCGTTACCCGGCGGCGGTCGTCAGCCTCGCTTTGGTTGCGACGGCCTTGGCCGCCGGATGCACTTCGGCACCGCCGGAATCCCGGTCAATGCTCGATCCGCAGGCCAATTTCGACGCCTACACGACATTCGGCTGGCGCACGAACTCGAGCGCCGACGGATCCAGTGAACCCATGTCGCTGGTGGACACTAGCATTCGTGCAGCAATCGCGACTGAGATGCAGCGCAAAGGTTACGTCGAAGCACCGGCGGGCAGCGCCGCCGACCTTCTCCTCGACTACGAGGCTGCGCGCACCGAGAAGATGAAGAGCAGTCCTTTCCGGATCGGCGTCGGTGTTGGCAGCTACGGCAGCAGCGGCGGCGCCAGCGTCAGCACCCGCACGCCGGGCGTCAAGAACGTGATCGAAGGCTCGCTGGTCGTTCATGCCATCGACCCGGTCCGCAATGCCGAGGTGTGGCGGAGCCGCATCTCGCGGGAGCTGGGCAAGGGCAGTGTTGCGCCCGAGGTCATTCAAAGCGTGGTTGCGGAAGTATTCAGCGACTTCCCGGCGCGTACGCCGGCACAGTAGCTGTCGACGCCTGCCGCCTCCCGGCTGCGGGGCGCTATGAAGGTGAAAGTAATCAATGGCCGGTCCCGCGGAGAGAGCCTTTTTGTTCATTTGGTAGCGGGCGCTCGCTGCCCACGCTATGCTGCCTTGGTTACAGCGATAGATATTCTCGCAAACGGGCCGACGGTCAGGGCGCTGCCGTCCGCGCCTTAACGACCTTCCGAGCTGGCTGCGGCATCGCCTGCCCGAGATCGTAGTCGGCCTGCCTTTTGAGCCAGCTCTCGGCACTCGGACCGTGCTTGGGGCCTCCGAGCCAGGCCTTCAGCCGCCTGGCCATATCGGCAGAAATGCCGGACAGTCCGTGGATCAGGCGCGACAACGTCACTCGGGCAACACCTAGCTGCTTCGCCGCTTTCGTCACAGAAAGCTCCAAAGCCGGCCGGATGTCCTCGCGGTCGACTCTCCCGGGTGCGGCGGATTGAACATTCGTCCCATGGTCCTGACCTCTCAGTGATGTTGCTCTTGGCGTACGAAAATTGACCGTCGGCCCAGTAAATGCCGGTATCGAACATCAATTGCATTTATATCGTCTACTCTTTAGAGACAGGCGTATCTTTGAGGAATGTGCGATGGATAACAGGATAACTTCAATCGTCGTCATTGTATTGGGCGCACTGCTCTTGTTGGCGTCCTTAACGGCCGATCTTACGGGAATTGGTGATGGTCCCGGTTTCGGTAGCAAGCAGACAATGGGTACGATAGCGGGCATTGTGGTATTGGCCTTCGGTTTTTACCTTCACCGCAAAATCGATGCGGGCATCACGTCCGAGGCAGGCAAATCTCCCGAGGACGATACGACCTGACCATTGACCGGAGTGGATAGCGGCAAGAGCCGCTGCAGCACGTAGCGCCGGAAACCATCCAACTGCCATTTCCATATCCGTTTTCGACTTCCGCGACGAGAAGCCGGCGGGCGGCAAGGGCCGGGACGTGCTGCTCTTCATCGACAGCATCTACCGCTACACGGCCGCTCAACGTCTGCGGCGTCAATTTGCTGCACTCCGAGCACGGCCCCGTCGTCATTGAGATCGACACTTCGCCGGGCCTCCAAGGGATCGAGACCGTCACGCATATCGACGTCGCGGGTAAGATCGTCAAATTGATCCAGAAGAACAACAAGAAGCGCGAGCGCTTAACCCGCTCCATCGGACGACGCAAAATCAACCTGAGCACCGGGCGAAGCGCCGGACCTTTTGGCCATACGGGTTAACTGGCGCGACCTTGTCAAAAACCTGGGAAGCCTGTCGAAACGGGCGAGCCCGTCTGAGGTCCGGGAAGCACGCAATGCCCTGCAGGGCATACTCGGAATCGTGAGGGTGGACCGGCGAGGAAGAGGCTACGCCGACCTTTCGATCGGCGTGCCTACAAGTATGGTAGCGGGGGCGTGATTTGCGCTGTCCCGCAGGTACCGTTCCGCCTGCGATTGAAGTCGCTCAGCCGAACCGGAGCTTTAGCGTCGTCGTCAGCACGCTGCCGTGACTCTATCCGACAATGCGGCGGTCTTCGAACGCGTGTCAGTCCTTGAAGACCTTGCCGCGTCAGGCATCTTCCTAATTGAGCATAGCTACTTCTGCGGCGTCCCGGCCAGCAGGGCTTCTGCATTCAACGTGCGGGGGCCCTTGTCGTCGCAAATGCTGAATTGCGCAAATCGCGTTGTGGTCTGCCCCGCGTAGCCCTTTTCGTCCTCATCTTCGCCGTACATTGCCACACCGGCATACTCTCCCCGGGCATTGATGATGTAAAACTGGAGCTGGAAGTTCGGGTCACCGTCTTCCTTTCGCAAGCGCTTTTCTACTGTATTCGCGCGGACCCGCCGCAATGCCTCCATGCCAGCATCTTTGGGATGCGCGCCGGCACGCAGCTTTTCCACAATGAGAAAGGAGCAGAGCCCGAAGAGATTGGCTTCTCCTCTGCCCGTCGAACCGGCCACTCCGACATCACCATCCACGTAGAGTCCGGCGCCAAGGATGGGTGAATCCCCTACCCTTCCTGGAATTTTGAATGGCAGCCCCGAGGTTGTTGTGACGCCACAGATCTCGCCCTTTGCATTGACGCCATCACAGTTGATGGTTCCATGAAGGCGAGAAGAAGGCAGGAGCCCCATGCTCGCCATTTGTCGAGCCGCTTCCGCCTCCAGCGCGCTGCGCTTTTCCGGGTCCAGGTAGTGCGAAGGGTCTATCCTGCGCTTCCATTCCGCCCACGCCTTCCGGGAGTAATCCGTGTTCAGATCGTCTTCGATCTTGAAGCCCATGTTCCGCGCGAAGTATTGAGCGCCTTTGCCGACAAGCAAGTGATGGTCGGTGGTTTCCATGATCGCGTGTGCCACAAGCGATGGAGCGCGGATGCCTTCCAGGCAAGCAACGCCGCCTGCCCGCTTTTTCGGGCCATGCATGCAGGAGGAATCCAATTGCACGACGCCCTCGGCATTGGGGAGGCCGCCGTACCCGACATACGGATCGTCCGGGTCAAGCTCCACAATGTTAACGCCAGCGATCAGTGATTGCAGTACATCCTTACCCTGCATCATTTGCTCGTATGCAAGCGCAACGCACGTTTTGCTGCCTCCGTTCTTGAAGAAGTTGCCGTTGTTGGAAGAAATCACAACCGGCTTCGCAGAACGCGATTTGATGACAGCAGGGGCCTCTGTATTCTGGGCCAGAACAGCATCACTAACAGCCAATGCACCGATGGCGGCCGTCCTTTTCAAGAAATCACGTCTTTTCACATCCACCTCCGCATGCAGTGTTTTCTGAGGTCAGTTCGAACTAACTCTTGATTTACGTCTAACCCAACAACAAAGTTTGACACAGTGTTAAACTTTTACCACCGAAACATCTACCGCTTTCCCGGGCAGGCCACGGCGTATTACCATGGTTACCTGAATATGCAGGGTTTGCACATACCGGCCGAACTCGCGCAGCGAAAGACCTTCGGCCAGCAGTACTTTCACGACTTCCTACTATCGCAGGGATTGCTGCAGCCGGAGATCCTGAAGCTGGCGGTGCTCAAGGAGTTCATGCCGAGCCAGTTGTAGCAGGCGAAGCGTTATAATGCTCTTTTGCCGCGGAGGAGTGGGGTGACGCCCGAAATCATCCGGTGCTATCGCTGCGGAGAATCGCTCGCGGCGTTTACCCTGCCGTTATCCCGGCGTGACGAATGCCCGACCTGCACGGTGCATCTGCACGTCTGCCGCATGTGTCGGTTCTTCGACCCGGCGGCGCCGAAACAGTGTCGCGAAGACGATGCGGAAGAGGTCACGGAGAAGGAACGGATAAACTTCTGCGAGTGGTTCAAGCCGAGTGTGGGTGCGTTCGATCCGGTACGTGCAAAAAATTACGCGAAGGCGAAATCCGAGCTGACCGCATTGTTCGGCGTTACCGATGAACAGCCCGGCGATGATGACGCCTTGCGCGAAGCGGAGGATCTATTCCGCTAGCCTTGTGCGGCGCGATGCAGGTGCATGACGAACATCACACGACAGGCTACGTCTTTGGGCAATAGGGCACTTGTCGTCTTGTCCGGGGGGCAGGACTCGACGACCTGTCTTTACTGGGCGATCGACCCCTCCGGAAGGCGTTGCGACGGGATAGTGCGTCCTAGGTTGCGAATCAGGTGGAGATTTTCTGAAATCGGACGAGGTCTGGCCCAGGTACTTCGCCGAGCTAACAAGCTCCGCAAGCGAGTGAACAAGACCGGAGATCATGGCCGGGCTATTCCGCTTCCCATGTGCGCGATCTGAATCGGAATGTCAGGCGCCTCGGGAAAAATGCCGGGGTCGAACTTCGAGTTGCGGTGAATTTTCGTGCCGCGAACCCCAAAGGCCGCACAGCGCTCGAGTTCCGTGATCGCGTAGTCGGCGAGAGGATTGACACCACAGAAAGGAACCAGACGGCCTGGATACTTCTGCGTCTCGGCGATAACCCAATCGTTCTCGGCCCGCGTCCCCGCGAGCCGGTCTTGATCTGCGATCGGCTTGTCCGGATCGCCGAACCAGTAGGCAGTTGAGAGGACGGTGGCATAACGTATGCCCGCATCGTCCAGAAACTCGATCACCTTCTCTGCTGTGATGACGGGCGCATACACGGACGGCATTATCGGCTGCTTCATCTCGGTGGCGATCCGCCAGGTTCCGTCGGCGTCCTTTCTCATGCCGAGGACAAACGTATGTGTGCTTTCTCCCGATTGCTCATGTAATACGCCGGCGATGTAACCGGCGGAGGCATCCATGGCGTAGCTCGCCGGCACGAATCGGCGACCGGGACCGAAATTGGCGAGGGCGTCCAATATGCGCGCTTCGCCTTTCCACCAGCGGCCTTGCTCTTCCGCGAAGACCAGCGCATCCGTCGTGAAGAGCGCTTCGTAGTTCGTCTCATCGACGCCCCCTTTCGCGTGCGCCCAGAAGTTTCGCCAGCGCCTCCGGTACGGCAACCGGCGGCGGCGATGGTTCACGAGTCAGGGTGCTCATCGCGGCGGGACCCATCATGTGCTGATGTGCGTCGATGAGTGGAACAATCTCGTTGCGCGGCTTTGCGCTTGGGGTCTCCATACGAGTTTGAGGTGTGGCACTCTCGCGGGGACCCAGAGCTGGAGTGGTCACGTTCGCGCAGCCGACCAACAGCAGGGCTGCCAGGGTGATCATCGTGATTCTCATACGAAGCCTCGATTTATTGGTTCAAGGGGACTTCAGCACTTTGTCTCTCAATCTCTTCGTCGAGAGGCTTTGCGCCAAGATGCGGACCGCTGGCGCGTAGTGCCGGCAGCGCGTCATCGTAAGGCGGTCGGCATTCTTGCGTCTAAAGGGCGGGACGCGCAAGTGACTGTAATGTCCCAACCCGAAGCGCGCAAGGCCATCAGGGGGGCTGCCGCCTCAAGCGGACACGATCGCTTACAAAGCGGATGACGACTCCGGGGTTCGTGGGCCACTTGAGCAACAGCTTAATCGCCTGGCTAAAGTGCCGATCAGCTACGGCACGCTTGATTTGTTCGAACCAAAGCAAGATCAACCAGCGCTGCTCATGCTCGTCGAGCGCAGCTGTGAGCTCGGTGGACCCAGGCTGAGGGACGACTGCTCGAAGGCGCTGGCTGCTCGATACAGCGTGTCGCGCCATGCGCGGCAGCAACAGCTCGGTTCGGCTCGCAGATTCAGGTGTCTGCCGATAAACATAGTGGCTCTCCGGATACAGTATGAATCGCGCACCGCAGAACAGAGCTCGTACGTAGAGATGGATGTCCTCTGCGAACCTCAGGTCTTCCGCATACCGCAAGTTGCACTCGTTAAGAAATCGCCGTCGCATCAGAGGCTTGAGGTACCCCAGGCTGCAACGTCCGTTGGCTGGTATGTCGCTTTTGATGAGGGCCTCCGCAGATAGTAGTTCTACGTCGTGCCCATTGCATCCCCACGTCATGAGCTCCGCCGGATTACCGGGAAGCCTCGTGCCCTTGAAGAGGATGCCGTCTGCGATCAGGTCGGCATGCTCTCGCTCACCGACCTCGGCCAAAAGGCGCAATCGATCCGGATTTATCTCATCATCGGCATCGACGGGCGCAATCCATACGCCGCGCGCCCTCCCCAAGGCTAAATTGCGAGCTGCAGCCTGGCCTCGATTGCTCACTTGGCGCAACAGCTGCACGCGCGGATCGCGGGACGCAAATCGCTCGGCTATGCGCGCGGTACTGTCTACGGATCCGTCATCTACGATGAGCACCTCGAGGTTCGACAACGTCTGCGCGAGCACCGATTCAACGGCAGCGGGTAAAAATTGCGCGCCGTTGTAGACAGGCATGATGACAGAGACGGCAAGTAGGTCGTCACGCTTCGGCACGGAGACCGTACTAAATCTCTGTGGCGGAGGATCGATCAAGATCCAGGCTCGTCAGCTCGAAAGGGCGCCCGTCGTGATCGCGGAGCTCGATTCCGAAAAAACGCGCGATGCTTGGCGCGAGGTCTGCGGTTTTGATTGCGGCTACCTCGCCGCGCACATGCGCGCCGTGCCCCGAGATTATGCATATACCGTCGGGTGTGTGGTCGCCGGTGCGGTTGTCGAGGTGCTCTCGGGACAGCTCACCGATCGTGTCGGACCTGACCCTCTCGATCGGCGCGTTGCGGTTCCATGTCACGAGCAGATCAGGCAGCCTCTCGAGGTAGACGCCGGAATACTCCTCACGCGTCACGACGATGTCTTTTATCAGCGGCTCGCCCGTGTCGGCGTTGACGACGTTCATCAGCTCCGTCTTGAGGAAGCGCACGAGCTCGTCAACTTCACCCGGTTCTACGGTACCACTGCCTTCGCGGCCCTTGATATTCAGCCGCACGCCGCCCGACGCATTATTGGCGTATACCTCGAAGAACCGCCGGTTCGCATGATCGCCGAGAAACTTCGGCGGGTGTAGCGCACCGCGAAACGGCCGCCGCAGCAGCTTCAGGCGGCCACGCATCTCGATCGGTACGAGGTGCCAAATCGCGCGCAGCCTGGCCTTTCGCGAGTATCGCGCTGCGTGACCAGTGCCTTTATCGAGCCGCAGCAGAATCCGATCGAGCAAGCCGGTTCCGCTGAATGAGGGCCCCATGCCATGGCTGCCGAACAGCATGACGGTCGTCCGTGAATCCACGGCGGCGAGGATCGTCTGGAGGCTCTGATCGAAGGCGCGGTAACAGTCGCGCAGCGGCTCCCCGAGTTCCGCCTCGATTTTCGCGGAGTAACGTGGGTGATGCGACTCGTTAATGTGCCACAGATGATGACCCGCGCAGTGCAAGTCAGAGCTCGTGACAAGTGCGACGTCCCAATCCACGCATTCTAGAAAATAGTGCGCGAGTTTCGCCTTCCCCTCGATGCGCCGCAGGTAGATGTCGCGAAAGCGCCGGTACTCGTCGAGGCTCTCCGGCGACATGACGTCACACATGACGCCGCGCGCCGGATCGGGACCGACGAGCGCTACGACCTCGGCAGCAACCTCCGGCGGGTGCGTCTTGAACTCAAATGTATTACCGTTCGCCGGCACGTGCGTGCCCCAGTCCATGATCGTGACGCCGTTGATCTGAGGATCGACGAGCGTGTACGGCGGGTCGATCAGCAAGCAACGCAGTCCAGCGTCCGATAGCTGCCGCCATACGGTTGGCGCAGTCTCGTCAGGCCCGTACCAGCGATCCGCATAAGTCAGCGGATTGAAATTGCGCCGGCCGTCGTACATGGGCTGGCGGCCCGGCAGCAGACCCGTGTGGAAAACCGGCCAGACGGCGCCAGCCTCCATTCCACGCGGGTTCTCAACACGCCGCGAATTTCCGGCCGCCATCAGGCGGCTCAGGTTCGGGAGGTCTCCTGTTGAGCACCACTTGCGGAACAGCTCCGGGCTGCCGGCGTCCACGCCCACGATGACGAGTTTGCGCTTCGCGCTCACTTGTCTGCTCCGTGGCCCTGGCTGCTCCATACCGTCTGGCGCCTTGGCTGCCCGCACCTCAAGGTCATAGCGCACGACTCGAACCCCGGGCCTTCTCTCACGGGCCGTGCACGCAGCATTCAGCTAAATGGTTCATGACCCGGACGATACCCCAGGCGCCCGCCTGCCGCCAGACGGAGCTCAGACGCAGGTCCGGGGAAAACCAGCAATGCTACCAATAATCAGGTCATCGACTGCCGTCACCGGTAGTCATCTCTGAGAGGTCTATTTCTGTCGGAAAGCTCTGTGCGATAACCTAGGATGCGACTAACACGAGGCCGGTGGTGGCGATGGCGCAGCAGGTGCGGGACGGGCGGGATGCGTAAGGTTGGGTAAGGTCAACGTCGGTTAACCGACGCTCAGTACTGTTCTTCTTGTAGCGTGGGCACGCCTGTGGGCGAGATGAGTACTCCTCTCGAATTTTTTGTACCCAGATAATGTCACGCTGGCAAATGAAAGCGCTCCAGGCGATTCTTCCCAATTTCTTCGCCGTTTGCCTGTGCCGTCGAGGCTCCTGCCGCATGATGCGCTTGACTCGGCCCTCTCACTGGAGTTGCGCAGGAACGGCGGGCTTGAGAAAAGCGGCGTGCCATCGGACAGACGTGCATCGTGCAGGAGCTGCGGGACCGTGCTCGACTCGACCAGCGCTTGAATGAGATCGACGTTCGTGTCAAATGCGGCGCCCTTCGTCACTCGCCGTCAATTGGCGATCGCCTGAAGGCATACGAGGATGACCTGGCGTGGCCTGTGGCCGAGAGCCGGGAAGCCGGGTCCACCCCCTGCCGAGAAGATACCGCGCCAGAAAGATGCCTACTGGCGGCTGGTCGACAACTTGGAGAATCGCCTCGATCAGCTCGAAGCTGACCAAGCGCGCGCGGAGCTGCTGAAGATACACCTTGAAACCACACCCAAGGAAATCCGGCTTTGGACTTCCAACGGTGCAATTGAAAACGCCCTGGTCCGAGGAACTGGGCGTACTCACGTATTTATGGTAGCGGGGGCTGGCATTGTATGCAATATCGTACCGATTGAGCTGCGAAGACGGTGATTCATCTATCTGCAAGGCTTGCTTGAGCGTGTGCCATCGTACGGATTGCCTGGTATGGACGGCGCACCGACCACCAGATTGGAACGGTTGGTAGTGGCTATACGGAGTTTGACACCGAACCCGTACCGCTTGGGTACCGTGCCTTTGGCAATGCACTCCACTTCCGGCGCAAGCATTGCAAAGAGCTTCTTTCATTGGGGGACGATCTCGCCATCGCGATAGCGAACTTTGCCACCGACGATCGTCATCGTGATTTTTGTGTCGCGGATCTTTTCATCTGGCACCGTAAGCAAGTCTTGTGACAACACGGTGATGTCGGCGAGCTTTCCGGGGGTGAGCGATCCCTTCAAGTTTTCCTCGAACGCCGCGATCGCATTCCCCATCGTGTAGGAGTAGAGCGCGCGTTCACGCGAATAGACTTCCTGCGGTTGAAAGACGGTGCCGTTCGGCAGCAGGCGAGTGACGGAACAGTGGAAACTCGCAATCGGATCGATTTCATCCACCGGCGGATCAGTGCCGTTCGTCGGTACCGCACCGGCCTCGGCCAGCGTGTTGAAAATATAGCCGCGCTCGAACGTGCGCTCGGGGCCCAGTCGGTCGACCACCCAGGGTCCATCCGAACAGGCAAAGATGCCTTGCACCGCAGGAATGATGCCGAGATCGACGGTACGTTTGACGTCATCCGGATGAATGACCTGCGCGTGCTCGATGCGCCAGCGAAGATCTTTTTTGTCCGGGTATCGCGCGAACTCGGCTGCGTAAATATTCAGCAGTTCCTGGTAAGCGCGATCGCCGATACCCTGGATTGCCATCTGGTAGTCGTGCTCGATCGCGAGTTTCGCCGAGGCCTCGATCTCCTCTATCGGTACGACGTTCAGGCCGTGGCTTCGCGGCATGTCGGTGTACGGTTCGAGCAACCAGCCGCCGTGCGTACCAAGCGCACCGTCCAGAACTTTCTCGCCGATCGCGCGCACGGTCAGAAAATTATTTCCGTAACCGACCATGCGGTAACTGGCGAGCTTGTCCTGCATGTCTTTCGCTTCTTCCTCGAACGCCATGTAGAGGCGTACCGGGAGTTGGCCTTGGTCCGCCATTTTTTTGATGAGATCCACTTCGGCAAAAGAAGTGCCGAGATCCTGGAACGAGGTGATGCCATGACGCAGCGCTTCTTCGCCGGCAAGTACCACCATACGGCGAAGTTCCGTTTCCGCAACGCCGGCCTGCCGGCGACCCTGGTGCCCGGAGTGCGCCTGGCGAAAAATATCCTGCGCCGCCTCGCGCATCATGCCAGTCGCGCGTCCTTCACTGTCACGCACGATCTCGCCACCTTCAGGTGCCATGGTGTCGTCGGCGAGCTCGACCAGGGTCATGGCCTTCTGGTTGACGAATACCGCATGGCCACTGGTATGAATCAGCATCACCGGGTGATCGGGTGTGACGGCACTCAGGGATGCATGCACCGGCAGTCCCTCGACCAGCACCGCTTCTTTGCTTTGCCATTTGTCCTGGTGCCAGCCGCGGCCGATGATCCACTCACCGGCGGGCGTCACCTTCGCCGACTCTGCGACCATCGCTACGATCTCAGCAAAACTTTCCGCGTAACGAAAATCCAGAATCAGCAGCGAGCCACCGAAGCTCGTGTAGTGGCCGTGACCTTCGATCAACCCGGGGATCGCGGTCTGCCCGTCGAGATCGATGAACTCGGTACGGTCACCGATCCAGGGCGAGATCTCCTCCGCGGTGCCGGCCGCCACAATACGATCACCGACGATGGCCAACATGTCGACGCGCGGCCGGTTGGCATCCACGGTCACGATATTGCCGTTGATCAGTACCAGGTCGGCGATGGTATGTTCATCGGCTGCATCATTGCTACAGGCGCAAAGCGCCGCCAAAAACAGAATGACAATGAAGTTGCGCATGTTATTCCCCGCAGTCAATCTCCGTGCAGTTATGGTAACCCCTTTGATCAGGGTACATGTCAGCCGACTTTAAGGAAATTGTCGTCAGCAATCGCCAACAACGGATCCTTCAGGAAGCGATTGGGATCACTCACCAGGTCAGGATGAACATAAACACTCCCTTAAACCATAACGACATTTGTCCCATAGGTGCTGACGTCATACACCGCCGAAATAAAAAGAACCGGATCAGGTGGCCTATAATTTAGCTTCGGGTTCCTGTATAGAGTTGGCAAAGCACTTGAAATCATCAGGGAGCATAGAATGAAAGGCATTCTTCGTTTTTTAATCGTTGCGGCTGTGGCAACGGTTCCCCTATCCGGTGTCCATGCGCAATCCGGACCGGTGCGGGAAATCACCCATGTGGCGGGCGATCTTTACCGCTTCCAGAATGATGCGCATGTTTCGGTGTTCCTGGTGACCGATGAAGGGGTGATCGCCACGGATCCGATCAGCGAGGACGCCGCACGCTGGCTCGAAGCCGAAATAGCAAAGCGTTTCGACAAGGAAATCTTATATTTAGTCTACAGCCATTCAGACGCCGATCATGTTTCCGGCGGCCAGGTTTTTGACGACACCGCCACCGTCGTAGCCCAGGAAAAAGCCAAACCGATCATTGCCGCGGGCGATTATACGGCCGTGCCGGAAGTGGTCTTTCAGCGCAACCATGTGGTCGGACTGGGCGGCAAGAGGGTGGAGCTTTACTATTTTGGCCCCAGCCACACCGACAATCTGATCGCTATGCGTTTCCCGGACGAACGGGCGGTGTTTGTTGTCGATGTCCTGTCGGTCAAACGCCTGCCCTACCGCACACTGGGCGGTTATCACATGCCGGAGGCCATCAAGTTCATAGAAGGGGTCGAGGCGCTCGATTTCGATATCCTGATACCCGGCCATGGCTCCATGGGGACCAAAGCCGATGCTACTGCGCACCGCGAATATCTCGAAGCCCTTATGGCCGCCGTGCAAGACGCCCGGGAGCGCGGCCTGCCGCTTGCTCAGGCAAAAGAAGAAATCACGCTGAACGCCTACAGGGACTGGAGCCAGCATGACGCCTGGCGCGAAGAAAATATCGAGGGCATGTACCTGCTGCTCAGCGAAAAATAAGCGCTCTAACCGCCGGACTCCTCAGTCGCTCTCATAGCAGGTTCGGATATCCAGCGTGGATGACGAAAGCTGCGCCTATATTCCAGCGGGGTGGCATTTGTAGTTGCCGGCCGAGAAAGAGCAACTCGGACAGCCTTCTTCCCAATCGGGACCAAACACGAAGTGGTAAACTTGGAGTTCCCCCGACCTGACGGACATTGCTCTGGGACAATCGAGCTGAATTCGGCTGGTCGGCGGAATGACCGCCTGGTGGCGAAACTGGAACTGACTAACGAAAGGAGACAGTTGCTCGCTGACGAGGCCTTGAAAGGCCAAAGTCAACGAAAACAAGTGCATATGAAAGATGGTAACGGGGGCGAGCTTTGTAACTGGATTCAGGCCAATTGAGCTTCACAAAGCCAAGATGAAATAGGCACCGAAGAAGTCTTCCGGCGTCGTCAACTATAGTCGTCTTCTCGCTGATGGCGTACAGCCAGGACGGTGACAGTTCGCCGGTCCTCAATCTCGAACAGCGCCACATAGCCAGTCGATCCGAACGGAATGATGAGTTCGCGGATGAACGGATTTGAATCGTAGGCCTTGCGACAGGAGAACGGAAACTCTTCGAGGATCATCCACGCGCGATCGATAACGCCCAGCGCCCGCTCTGCAGCTTGCGGGTCCTGTTCGGCCAGGAAGCCATACAACCTTTCGAGATCGGATTTCGCTTCCAGGGTGAAGCGAACGCGGAAGCTCACTCCTTAGGCTTCGAGGTATCGAGAATACCCTGCAACGATTCCATGACCTCCTCTTTCGATGCGTATTCTCCGGAGGCCTTCGCGGAATCCCGAGCTGCCAAACCTCTCGCAATGAACTCGCTCTGGAGCTTACGATGTTCGATCTGCCGACGAAGAGACTCCTCTACGAAGCTGCTGAGCGATTCGCCTTCTCTCAACACACTTTCCGCTTCGTTTCGAAGGTCTGGCGTGACCCGCAGTGGTGGAATGGTGGCCGATTTCATGGCACCCTCGAATGTATCGCAATTGCGATACATTGTACGCCACTATTCCGTTATCTGCAACGAGCTCGGACACAAGCCCAGGCGACGCACGGAACCGAGCAGTTGGCGCATCCTGCCCTAGCACAGCGCTACCGACTGGCAGTCCACAGAAGGAGAATGGCGCTGGAACAGGCTAAATCGTGCTCGCGCCGGACCCAGGCGCTGCGCGAATAGCAGACAACAATCCGGTCCCAGCACGTTCGATTCAGTCTGAACTACTGCTTTTCGAGATCGAAGACGCTTGAATGCCATTTGCTATGCGGCGCGAGTCGGCCAGAAGCAGCCGGTCGTAGCAAGTATTAGCCGGTCTGGTTTCGGAGCATCACATGAATCGTAGAACAAAGGGCGTGTATCGGCCTGCCGAACAATTCGCACAGGTAGCCCAACAGTCCCCTCATGCACTGGCAGTGCGTAAGCCAATGGATGGTTACGATGACGTTAGCTCGCTGTGCGCTCTGATGTCGTTTCGCACCTGACCGGTCCTACTCGTACCAGTCGAGACCGGGCTTGGTGCAGGGGGATGTCGACCAGGTTCGCATGTGTGGAAGCAAATCGGAGAAATCGACGATTTGCGTGCCACTGTATGCCAATTGCAGTACCCGTCCGGAAATGGCGTACACAGCGCCGCTATTCAGAATCTGCTCATCCATTCCAGGCGAACATCGTCCGTAACCGGGTACACCCACCAGGAAATCGGTTAGCGTATCGGCATCGACGTCGCCATGTGGACCGACGCGTGCAATCGCGTTACCCAAGCCATCGCCCGGATTGAGCCCCAGAACGGTTACACCGTCGAAAGGCTCTGCAAGCAGTAGCCGGTGGCCGGGAACCTTGGCGGTGCCAAAGATGAGATGCACAGCACCGACGGAGACAAACTGGCTCTGCGGATTGTTCCACGGTACGGTCTTGCCGGGGGAACTAACGAGGATATCGTCGAAGCCGTCGTTGTTGAAATCGCCGGCCGCGGCCACGGTCGTGCCGGTGTTATCGCCGGGTTCCGCGCCCCGGATCTCGATACCATATCCTCGGTTGGCGATACTAGGCAGCGTGAGTGCTTCCGCGAAAGGCACTTCCGTGCCGAAAAGAACGTACGCCGCACCTTCATCGCCGTCGCGAAAATCAGCGCCGAAGAGTGTGCTTGCTGCCCCCATCAGGACGTCGTCGTGCCCGTCGCTATTGAAGTCGCCAGCACCGGTTGCGGATGCACCAAAGCCATTGTAGTAGTCGTTGCTGATGACGCTTACGCCCGATCCGCTGGCCTCCAGGTCGTCAAGCCAAATGGTCCTGTTCCCGCTTCGCGCGGCCACGATCGCTTTGCCAAATACGACGTGCACGCGTCCATGAGACGATGTATCACGCGGCTCACAAATGACTACGTCGTTCAATCCATCGCCGTCGAAGTCGCCGGCATCGGCGACGCATGAGATATTGCTCGAAAACCAGTCGACACCGTTAAGACGAACCGCGTGTCCGTTTTCCACGAGGCGGTCGAGGCTTACCCCCTGGCCGAACAGTAAAGATGCGACCGTTTTGCCGGATACGACATAGGTACTGGCTCGAAACTCTGGTACTACCGACACGCCCGGTGCGGCGACCAGCAGCTCGGCCCGACCGTCGTCGTCAATGTCCTTGAGCGCCGCCATATGGGCGCCGGCATAATCCTGACCATTGGCGCCGGCAAGTCGTGCACCGTTCCCGTCGGCGACGAGTGTCGCCAGCGACACGTGATGACTGCCATTCATGGCAGTCCGGAGCACATCGCCGCGTACGATATAAGCCGATCCATTGCTGTCCGCCCCGCCACTTACCGCCAGCTCCGGAACTTCATCGCCATCCAGGTCACCGAGGTCCGCGATACCCCACCCGATCGGAGAATGGGGCCGGTCCTCGGCCGGCCAGTCGAACATGATTGTTCCCATCGTCGAATCGTCCGCGAGATCAACAATGCCATCCACTGCATCGTTCAAACGGGCGCCCGAAACCAGGTGAACCCGGCCCGTTGGGTACGCCAGTCCTTCGTATATCTCCTTCCGAAACGGGATTCCCACAATGATTTCCGGAATTCCATCACCATCGATGTCACCAATGGTCTTGAGCGGATAGCCGGCTACGTCGCCCCGCTTCGGCAAACCGAGAATGATCGCAGCGCCGGTCTCCCCAAAGTAGCTCGAACCGGCCCGGTCCGTGACAGTTATGCTGATTCGTGCCGTCGTAGTTGAGTCTTTGTCCGAGACGTGCACGTCGAACTCGTAGACCGAATCGCCGTCGGCATCATCGGGGTCCTCGAAATCGAACAGTTTCGCAGAGCGAATTTCGAGATGCAAATTATGGTGGAAGAACTTGCCGTCAGCCGCGGTGTCGATGTCGAACCAGAGGGTGTCGCCATCGGGGTCTGACGCATCGATCTGAATATTGATGGGGATGTCTTCCTCGACCGTGAATGACGTCGGACCCGTGATGACAGGTTTCGCGTTCGAGGATGTCGGTGGTGCACCACTGCTTCCGCCGCCGCCACCACCACAGGTCGTACACAGCCCCCCCATGACCAAGGCTGCAGTTACAGTTGTCGCACGTTGCAAACTTGCCGATCTCATGCTTGACCGATTCCACGCAAACTTGCCAAGAGCTTCTCTCGAATGCTGATGAAAGGCGCTTTTCGCTGGAGGTTATTGTTAATTGTTCACTTGGTTCAAGAAACCATCACATACGGTTCCAGGTATCAAGTCAAGATCTTCCTGGGACCCTGGGGGTGAACTCACGCTGGTGCCTGACTGCTTTCACTCAGAAATCGAGGCCGCTGCGGATTGGACACGCAGTGCGGCTTGCCTCAATACTACGGAGGGGTTATTGGGGCGACGCTTCAATGGGTAAGCGGATGGCCGATGCGAGTTTGAGTGGCATGGATGCCAGAATTCGACCGTCGCCTTTGGGTCACAGAGAGTCATTCGATCTCGTCATGCCAATCAGGCGAGAGCGGTAGAGTCGAGATGTGGCGCGGTGGCCTTAGGTGTTGGTTTGTCTGTTGCCGCCCCTTTCGTCTGGCGGTGCCCGTATAACCGTACCATCACTCCGTTTCCACATCCCGCTCATCGAACCGGACATGCAGATCTCCCGCATCCGGCTCTCGGACAAGACATCACGTTATCACCCCGACTCGCCACGGCCGAGCGCAGTCAAGCGTACGAGCCCAAAATGCCCGTAGAGATGCGACAGTGGGAACGAGCCGCCCCGACGTCGCCTGACCTTGTGCTTGTTCCGTAGCCACCGGCGGAACCGCATCGCCGTGTAGCTGTCGAGTGCACGATACGCTTGGCGGCAGGTGCCTACACTGAAGTAGTTTGCCCAGCCACGGAGTACGCGATTCAACTGCTGCACCATCGTTGCGGTATCCAGCCACGTTAAGGCGATCGCGGTCATGGCGCGGAGCTTTGCAACCACGCGCCGGATCGCGGTCTTCGACGGCCGCATCCCGAGCCGGGCTTTGCCCGTCTGCGGTGAATACAGCCGCCCGAACGTGTAACCCAGAAAGTCGAACGTCTCGTCCGGTACCCGACACAGCCGGGTCTTCTCCTCGTTGACCTTAAGCTTCAGTCGCCGCATGATCCGCCGCATCCACCAGGCAGCTGCCGCCGCTTGACCGCGACGGCACAGGATCACGAGGTCATCCGCATAGATCACGAGGCAACTCCCGAGGCGCCGGTCCAGCCCAAGCCGCTGCCATGCCAACACAAACCGGCGCATGTACAGATTCGCCAGCAAGGGTGAGATGGGTGAGCCCTGCGGAATGCCGCAACGCCGGTCCTTTGCCTCGGTCGTACGCCTCGTACGGCCCCTCTTGTCGATTTCCTCGACCGGACATTCCAGCCAGGCCTTGAGCAAGCGCAACACCCGGCGATCAACGATCCGCCGCGCCAGCGACTTGAGCAGTGCCGCATGCGGGATGCTGCCGAAGTAATCCGAGAGATCCGCGTCAACGACGTCCGGGTGACCGTGGAACAGCTGCTCTTCCACCTCGACCACCGCCTGCTGCGCATTGCGCCGCGGCCGGTAGGCGTACATCTGTGGTGGCAGATCCGACTCAAAGATCGGTTCTAAGATCAGCATCGCTGCTGTCATGCAGACCCGGTCCTTGAGCGTCGAGATGCCCAGCGGTCGCCGTTTGCCGTTGGCTTTCGGGATATAGACGCGGCGGATCGCATCCGGACGATAGCTCTCCTCTTTGAGCGCTAACGCCAGTTCCCCCAGCCAGCATTCCACCCCGTACGCCTCTACTGCCGCAAAGTCCTGCCCGTCCACACCCGGTGCCCCTCGATTCGAGCGGCACAGCACATAGGCATGGGCGAGGATATCCTCGCGATACAGCTTGTCGTACAGGGCATAGAAACGATAGCCGGGATCAGCCTTCGCTTTTTACGTGTAATGCCCTTCGCAGCTTCCGAACACTGGTTGGAGTTGATAGGTTGCCCAATCTCCCGGTCCTTTGCTACTTCACGCATTGGTCTTGAACTGAGGCCCCTTTCCTCCACCGGCATTACCCGGCTTCCACGGTACTACGGGCCTCTCCGCCACCCCCGGGTGCCCGGACCCTCCCTCACGGGCGTCCGGTTGATCGTCCCTGGATCACACCGAGGGGCTTCCCGTGTTGCGCGCGCTTCCCTTGTGTACATGCTGCCGCCACTACCCCGGCACAGCGACTGGAAGTACTCATGCTCACTCTTCCAGCCGTATCAGCCTTCCCCGATATGGCCGTCGGGTCGGCCTGTGCAACGACCTTTTCGAGGCTTGCTCGGCGTTCACTCACGTTGCGGCCTGCACACTCGCGCTGTCACCGTATTTCGTGACACGCTTCTCCGAAGGCTTCAACCACTTCGTTACCTCCATGATTGCTCCGGTTGCTTCCGGCTGGAGCGGTTGCCGGGTGGGACTTTCACCCACTGGGAAAGCGCCGCCTTAGCACGGCGCACGCCAATCACCGTCGTTCCGACAACCCAGGATGGGGAACGTTTTCTGACCGCGAATTTCCCGGCCGTTGCCGCAAATTCAGCGAGAACGGCCGGGGAAGGTAGATTGGTAGCGGGGGCAGGATTTGAACCTGCGACCTTCGGGTTATGAGCCCGACGAGCTGCCAGACTGCTCCACCCCGCAACGGCAAGCTGCGCATCCTACGCAGATGGCACAGCGATAGCAACCCTGAGATGGGCACCGGAAA
>JBGTLY010000093.1:0-6301 GCA_041743865.1 Woeseiaceae bacterium | reverse complement strand
GCCTGGAGAGGAAGACCAGCCGAACAAGTACTTGCTGGTCGATATCGATCGGACGGTGAATCTGGGAGCGACGTTCCCGGTGGTGGATGCAGTTACCGGCCTGCCTGCTGCCACGCGCACCGATTGTGCCTTTGCAAACTCCTGCACGTGGGTCGAGGAAGCAAAGAATTTCGCCAACTGGTACACCTACTACAGGAACCGGTTGTTTGCCGCGATGGCAGTGACGTCGCAGGTGCTTTCCGCAGCGACAGACGCCAGCCAGACACTGCGGTTCGGTTTCGGACGCATCAACCGATTCCCGGATGCACCGAATCCATGGGACCCTCCCACGTCCGGCAACGTCGGGAGCCGTTTCGTCGGCACACCCAGTATTGACGGCAACACCACAGCAAGTCCTACAGCGGTAGAACGCGGGGTGAGACCGTTTACGGTCGGATCGACAGATCGGCAACAAGTGTTCGACTGGCTGTTCGGCCTCCAGTGGACGGGTTCGACACCGAACCGCGAAGCGCTGTATTCAGCTGGCTCTTACTTTGCGCGCAGCAGCCCGGGTGACACTCGCAACCCGTATGCCGACGATCCATCTGTCGGCGAGCCGATTGCCAACAATTTGTGGTGCCGCCGCAATTTCACGTTGCTGGCTACCGACGGTGAATGGACGAAAGTCGCGCCGCCTGGAGTTGTGCCCAAGCCTCAGAAGAGGTTGGAAGACGCCGCCACTGACGGCATTGACATCACGCCGATCAACTCAGGGTCGCCCTTCGGCACCATATTGGACGTCGACTCGCAAAACGGACCGATCATCCTCGGCTCGAATCGCAAAGACCCGACGCAGATCTACAGCTATCAGTACCTTCCGGCCACTGAGCCCTGGTTCACCGGCGGCGCCAGTGCTGATACGTACACATTGACGGATGTCGCGAAGTACTTTTGGGCCAATGATTTGAGGCCGGATCTCGATAATCGATTCGATCGGGACCTTCCCACCAAGAAGGCGTTCTGGCAACACATGGTGAACTACATCGTCGGCTATGGCGTGCAAGCGACAATGGACGATGCGGCAAACCGCGCAATCATCAATGCCCGCGCCGGTACCGTCACCTGGCCGTCGGTGGGTACGCCCCCCGAAGATTGTCGAATCGTCGACCTGAATTCAGATCCTGTGAATACGACAATCGGCGGGTGCGGGACTATTTATCCCCCGTTGTCTGCAACGCCTGGCTACGGCAATCGGACCAACGACACGTTTCGTGCAGCCGTGGCATCAGAGGGCAATTTCTATGCTGCTGCGAGCCCGGAGCAGCTCCGTTCGAGTATCAAGTCCGCGCTTTCAGAAATTCTGGCTGACCCTGCATCGGGAACGGCTCCGAGCGTTTCCAACTCATCGGTAGCGACCGGCAATCTGATTATTGAGAGCAGTTTCCGCACCGATATCTGGGACGGGAAGGTCGAGGCGTTCGACACGAAAGAACTGGTGGACTGGTTGATCAGTGGCGTGGGCCTCAAGCCGGCAAGGAAGTGGGGCGCGAATTTCCCCGCCGCCGGCGCCCGGAATATCTACACCGCTGTCGGGCCATTGCAGACAGACTTCAGACAGTTCCAGTGGGGCTTACTGACGGCCGCGCAACGGACGGATCTTGATTCGTTCAGCGAGACCTTGAGTCTGCCCGATAGCCCTGTGTTGCAATGGCTTCGAGGCGAGCCAACGACTGAGCAAACCAAGGGTGGTGCGCTGAGATTGCGTCCGATCACCGTGCTCGGCGACATTGTCAACTCGACGCCGCAATTCTCGAAAGCGACCGATCACGCATATCACCTAGGGCCCGCTGCGTCGCTCAATGCGGTCGCGCCGCATGGTTCCGGCGTCTACCGAATTCCCTTCTTGCAGACCAAGAAAACGACGCGCAAGGAAATCGCGATGTTCGGCTCCAACGACGGCATGTTCCACGTCTTGGATGCACGCGTCGGCGTTGCCACTAGCGGCCGCGAAACCTTCGCTTATGTGCCGCGCTCGCTGTACCCCACGCTCAAGGATCTGACCGCGCCGGCTTATACGCACCGCTACTACGTCGACGGCCCGGTCGTCGAAGGCGACATCTGGAACGGCACCGCGTGGAAGACGATTGCGATTGGTACTACGGGCGGCGGTGCGCCGGGCCTCTTCGCGCTAGACATCACGACACCGGACGAGACAAGCGCGACGGGTGGTATCTCGTTCCTGTGGGACAAACTTCCGTCGGATATCGGCGGCGGTAACGAGCTCGGCAATGTATTTCAACCGGGCGTAATCGGTAGTGTCAAAGACACGACTGCCGCCAACGGTCAGGGACGTTGGGTTTACATCGTTGGCAATGGCTTCGAAAGCGCAAGCAATGAGGCATATCTGTTGATCATTGATGCGCTCACGGGAGCCTTGGTCAAGAGGATTGACAACCTTGGCGGAACTGCCGCTTTGCCCAATGGCCTGGGTGCCGTTACGCCTCTCTACGATGGAAGCCGCAATATTGTCGCGGTTTACGCGGGTGACAAGCATGGCAATCTGTGGAAGTTCAATCTGAGCAGCGATGACAAGAACCAATGGGCCAGCGTGTTGGGCACGGTTGCAAGTCCACGGCCGCTGTTCAAGGCTACCGACAGCGGGGGTGTTGCGCAGCCGATCAGTGCTGCACCGCGTATCACTCCGCATCCGTTGGGTGGCTTGTTCGTCACCTTTGGTACTGGAAAGCTGTTCGAAGTCAGTGATCCGACCGACATGCAGGTTCAGTCGTTGTACGCGCTGAGAGACGTTGGGCAGGTGCCGACGGACCTGACGATGCTGAGCTCGGATTTGAACCAGATTCGGCTGGAACAGTTCGATCTCGATGGCAATGTGGCCACACCGGATGACGTGTTTCGGCAGCTAAAAGCCGCTGACGTGACTGCGTTCCGGCTGGCGCCGCAGAAAGGCTTCTATATTCCGCTGAAGGCTGACACGCTTGCAGCGGACGGTGAACGCGTCATCGCCAGTCCGATTTTGGATTCGGGATCGCTTGCCGTGACGACCTTCTCCCCGACTTCGTTGGGAGATCGCTGCGTGCCGGGCGGGGTGTCATTCCTGTATCGCTTTGATCTGGCGGGTGCCTTTAGTCAAAATGCGTTCGCTGGCCAGGGTGCAGTTGTGGTGGGCCGCAGAGTCTCACCGGGGTCGGTCGGCGGCTTACCGCCTCTGTACGACGCTATTGACCCGACCGGACTGCCGGCGATTCATTCCATGACTGACGCCGACGTAAAGACCATGCTAACCAACCCGAAGTACAAGATGTCAGGGAACCGGGCTGTTCAGCAAGGTACCACTGGCGTTTGTGCTCACGTGGGAATGAGGGTTGATGGGACCATTGCCCGCATCCCCACGGTCTGCGCAGGCTTGATGCCACTCCGGTCGTGGCGGCCAGTGCGATGACAGGTAAATTGATGTCTCGCGCGGAGGGCTTCACGCTGATCGAGCTGGTAACGGTGCTGGCGATCGTTGCCATCCTGACGGCGATTGCGATTCCCAATTACTGGGCTTATATCGCGCGCAGCAATAGATCAGAGGCGCGAAGTCAATTGCTGATTGCGGCCAACTGGGTAGAGCGTTGGCGTACGCAGTCCGGTTCCTATGCCGGCGTGGTGTTGCCGGCGTCGCTCGCGCAATCACCGGCACAGGGGGCTCCCAAGTACGGCATCGCGCTGCCAGTCCTCACAGCGGTGACGTATACGATTACCGCCACACCCACGGTAGGGGGGCCGATGGCTACCGATGCATGTACATCGATTAGCATCGATCACACGGGGCTGCGCACATTTACCGGGGGCACGCAAGAGGTCTGCTGGGGCCGTTAAACAGACGCTGCACGGAGCGCGCATGGCATCATCCCCTAGTGATTGCATGGCCTGCCGTTTCAACTACTAACCCCTTCGACCGCGCCTCCGGCGCGGTTCGATTGCCGGGATCCAAGAGTATTTCCAATCGGGTGTTGTTACTGTCGGCGCTGACCGATGGCACAACCTCGCTTGTTGACTTGCTGGATGCCGATGATGTTTGTGCGATGCGTAGGTCGCTGGTGCTGCTCGGTGTTCAATTACATGCGAGCGAAGTCGGGCTTCAGGTAGAGGGCTGCAATGGACGTTTTCAGGCTCGTGAGGCGAGCCTGTTCCTTGGCAATGCCGGCACTGCACTTCGTTCGCTGACGGCGGCACTTGCTTTTTCGGGCGGCCGCTATGAACTTGATGGAGTCGCGCGTATGCGAGAACGGCCAATCGGCGATCTTGTTGATGCGCTGAACTGCGTCGGTGCACGCATTCGTTACAGCGCTGCGCAAGGTTTCCCGCCATTGGTAATCGAACCCGCAAGCCGTCTTTCTAGCGATCGCGTTACGATCAAGGCGGACGTGTCCAGCCAGTTCCTCAGTGGCCTACTGATGGCGGCGCCGCTTATCTCGCCCGGGCAAGGTCTAACAGTCTCGGTCGATGGGGTTCTAATCTCGCAGCCGTACGTCGAGATGACGTTGTCCCTGATGAAGCGATTCGGCGTCAACGTTGCCCGCGAACGCAATGAGTATCGCGTGCCGCAGGCGTCCTATCGATCGCCGGGCCGATTCGTTGTTGAAGGTGATGCATCAAGCGCTTCCTACTTTCTCGCGCTGGGTGCAGTTGCCGGTGGCCCGGTGCGAGTCGACGGCGTTGGCAGGGACAGCGTGCAGGGAGATGTTCGCTTTGCGGATGTGCTCGCTGACATGGGTGCGCAGATTGACTTTGGCGCGAATCACATCACGGCAAGTGCCCCCCTCAATGGACGTTTGCGGGCGATCGATGCCGACTGCAACCACATCCCCGACGCGGCCATGACGCTGGCCATTGTCGCCTTGTTTGCAGATGGACCCAGTACCCTGCGAAATATTGGCTCCTGGCGCGTTAAGGAAACCGACCGCATCGCTGCGATGGCTGCCGAACTTCGCAAGGTGGGTGCTGAAGTCGATGACGGCGCCGATTGGATACGCGTCACGCCGCCAAAACAATTTCGCGAAGCGACCATCGATACGTACGATGACCACAGGATGGCGATGTGTTTTTCGCTCGTGGCAGCGGGCGGGGTGCCGGTGCACATTCGCGACCCCGGCTGTGTCACCAAGACTTTCCCGGAATACTTTGAGCGGCTTGCCGAGCTCGTTCAACAATGACGGTTGTTCCGGTCATCACGATTGACGGGCCAACTGCGTCTGGGAAGGGCACCATCGCGCAGCGCGTGGCCGAGGCCCTCGGGTTCCATTACCTGGACAGCGGCGCGCTGTATCGGCTGGTTGCGTGGCGGGCGCTGCAGGGTGTCATTGCCGCAGACGATGCCGATCGGTTGTCCGCCGTGGCTTCTGCGCTTGCTCCCCGTTTCACCGGCGGACGCGTCTCGATGAACGGTCAGGACGTGACCGATGCGATCCGTACCGAGGAGGTCAGCCAAGTGGCATCGCGGATCGCGGTAATTGATGAGGTCAGGCAAGCGCTGTTGGAGCTGCAGCGCTCGCGACTGAAGGCGCCGGGGCTGGTGGCCGATGGCCGCGACATGGGTACCGTTGTTTTCCCTGAGGCGAACCTAAAGATCTATCTGACAGCGAGCACTCGCGCGCGTGCCGAGAGGCGTCATAAACAGTTGATCGAAAAAGGTTTTTCGGCTAGCATCTGTTCCCTTTCGCAGGGACAGGTCATGCGCGGGATTGAAGCGCGCGACCAGCGTGATGCGCAGCGTGCCGCATCGCCACTCAGGCCCGCGGACGGCGCTTACCGCATCGATTCGTCGGAGCTTTCGGTCGATGAGGTTGTTGAGTTGGTGCTGAAGCGGTACGCGCAATCGCAGGAACTTGCATCACGGCAGTAGAAGTACCGCAATAGAACACAGCAAGAGAACTACACGGGCAGTCGGGGCATCCCTTCTGCGTTCAATAACACCGCTTCTGGCGCAACGCCGAGGCGAGATGTTTTTAGGAAACTCACCAGGTACCGCATGGCATCCCCACAAACTCAAAGCAGTAGCAAGAACCAAGGATTTATTAACAGGCAAACGACCGAGACGTTTGACAGCGAATCATTTGCCGCCCTGTTCGAAGAGAGCCTGAATCGGCAGGAGATGAAGCAGGGCGAAGTGATCACTGCTGAGGTGATCAGAGTCGATTACAACTTCGTCGTCGTCAACGCGGGCCTCAAATCCGAGGCGTATATCCCGCTCGAAGAATTCAAGAACGACAACGGCGAGCTCGATGTAAAGCCCGGCGATTTCGTATCAGTCGCGATC
>JBGTLY010000092.1:0-6760 GCA_041743865.1 Woeseiaceae bacterium | reverse complement strand
CCAGGATGCGCTGGCGCTGCCAACCGCGGCGATCGAGAGCGACGGCGTGGGGGCGGATCGGCCGCTGGCAACCAACGCAACGCCGGAAGG
Organism: Woeseiaceae bacterium; assembly: GCA_041743865.1. GTDB lineage: Bacteria > Pseudomonadota > Gammaproteobacteria > Steroidobacterales > Woeseiaceae > UBA1847. The sequence continues at coordinate 6,670 of JBGTLY010000092.1, read as the reverse complement.
CCGCGCCCTCAACCGCCGAGTCGAGGTCGAATTCTGGTACGACGACCCGCTGCAGGAATTGCCCGATGAACCGCAGCTCTGTCCGGAATCGGCCGGTGCCGAAATGGTCACCCGGATCTACCAGCCGCCGTGGGGACCGATCGCGAATATCCCGTTCGTCGACGGCCAGCCGGTCGTTCCGCCGGCATACGCGGATGATCTCCGCCGGGCGCTCGGCGATATCGCCGACAAAACGAACCCGAGGCTCCGCTTCGTGGGCTATACGCGCAACGAGCGTCTGGCCCGACGTACCGCGAGCGTGTACGGCGACGACATCGGCCTGTCTGCTTCGCGCGCGCGCCGGGCAATGGAATTGCTGGCCGCCGACATGCAGCTCGAGGCGGAGCAGGCGGAGTTTGAAGGCCGCGGCTATGTGCATTCGGGCGACGTCGTGAACGCCGGTTTCATCCAGGGCGATACCTCGCACGTCGCGGTCGAGGTCGTCTATGAAGAACTCGCGGTTTTCGACGACTACGAAGGCGTAGACGTCACCCGGATCACGCGCGAGCTGACCCCGGCCAACCCGCTGGCACTGAACCTCATGCGCATTACCGTCGACGGTGAACCGATCGACGACCCGAAGCGCAGCTCCTCGGATATCCAGCGCTGTACGGACGTCGCCCTGCAGCACGCGAACATCCGCTTCGGCTTCGACAACCTGCGCTCGGCACCGCGCCTCAGCGTGACGGCATGGCCCTCGCACATCCCGGTTTCGCGGCAGATCAACGTCCAGACGCTGGTCAACCCGATCCAGTTCCGCATGTACACGAACTACTCGCATTTCATCGAGCGCGCAGAGGTTCGGATTTTCGAGAACGAACAGTCGCTGGAGGCCGAACCGTTCGCCGTCGTGCCAATCGAGCTGGACACGGCTGCGACCTGGCAGCCGCCTGCCGCGTGGTTCCGCGGACCGACGAAGGAAGTCGCCTATGTAGTCCGTGCTTACGGCGGTGACGGCAGTTTCGACGAGACACGGCCTCGCAAGCTCTGGTTCGTCTACGATGAAGTCGACGAAATCGCGGCCGACGCCGCCGCCATGGAGGAAAACCCGAATCTCCTGGCCGCCTACGGCCGAAACTCGCTGACGACCCACAACATCGGCCTGAGCAGCGGCACGGTGAGCGTGCGGGGCAGCGACATCCCGCCCGGCCACGAGGTCTACGTGGCGGGCCGGCCGGTGCCGGTCGACGAGAAAGGGGCCTTCCTGACCGAGGAAATCCTGCCGGCGGGCGCGCATACCGTCGAGGTTGCGGTCGTCGACGGCGAGGGCAGCGGGGAACTGTACCTTCGCGATCTCGAGTTCGAGACGAAGGACTGGTTCTATGTGGGGATGGCGGACCTGACGCTGTCATCAGGCGAATTCAGCGGACCCATCGATCTCTTGCAGGGCGACGATCCTCTGTACGACTACGATTCGAGTGCCGACGGCCGCCTCGCCTTCTTCGTCAACGGCAAGTTCAGCGAGCACTGGAAACTGAGTGCCAGCGCCGACACGCAGGAAGGGTCGCTCGACAGCCTGTTCTCGAATTTCATGGACAAGTCGCCGGACGCACTGTTCCGACGGATGGACCCGGACTATCACTACCCGACCTTCGGTGACGACGGCACGGTGCAGGAAATGGCGCCGACGATGGGCCGGTTCTACGTGCGCGTGCACGACAACAACAATCACGCGCAGTGGGGCAATTTCAAAATCGGCTACATGAACAATGAGCTGGCGCAGGTGGATCGCGGTCTCTACGGCGCGAACCTGCACCACCAGTCGAGCAATACGACCCGCTTCGGCGACCAGCGCTATGCGATCGACCTGTTCGGGGCGGAACCCGGCACGATCGGTAGCCGCGAGGAGTTCCGTGGTACGGGCGGCTCACTCTATTTCCTGAAAACCCAGGACATCCTGGCGGGTTCCGAGCGCGTCCGCATCGAGTTGCGTGACAAGGCTTCGGGCCTCGTTACCGGCGTGATCAACCTGACGCAGGCGCTGGACTACGACATCGATTACCTCCAGGGACGCGTCCTGCTCACCGAGCCGCTCGCCTCGACGGCCGACGACAATCTCCTGGTGCGGAGCGGAGCGCTCAGTGGTGACGAGGCCTGGCTCGTGGTGCGTTACGAGTACACGCCGGGCTTCGAGGAAATGGATACGCTGGCGGTCGGCGGCCAGGCCCACGCGTGGCTAGGTGACTATGTCCGGCTTGGCGTTACCTCGAGCGCGAGTGAAGAGGACGGAGCCGACACGAGCCTGCAGGGTGCAGACCTCACGATGCGGCTTGCCGCCCAGTCCTGGATCAAGGTGCAGCAATCGACCAGCGAGGGCCTGGTGTCGTTGCCCCAGTACTCGAACGATGGCGGCTTCGACTTCAATACCTACAATCCGGCGGCTTTCGTCAATGCGGAAGCGGATGCAAGCCGCGCCGATATCAGCCTCGCTTCGAACGATATCCTGAAGTGGGGCAATACGCAGCTGACCGCCTACGTCCAGGAGGTCGACGCCGGCTACTCGGCGCCCGGGCTGACCACGCTGACGGATACGCAGAACTACGGCGGTACTTTCACGATGCCGATCGCCGACCGCTTCTCGGTCGGCGCGAAGGTGGACAACCGTGTGCAGGAGCAGGGCCTCGAAACCGCGATCCAGGAGTACAACCTCGGCTACCAGGTCTCGTACCACTGGGATGTCAGTGCCGGCTACCGGCTCGATAACCGCGTTGACCATTCGCCGGTAACTCTCCTGACGCAGGAACAGGGCGAGCGCGCCGACGCCGTACTGCAGGTCGGTTACGATTCCAAGAAAGACTGGAACGTGTACGCGTTTACCCAGGACACTGTTGACGTCACCGGCAACCGGCGCGAGAACGCGCGCAACGGACTGGGCGGCGCCTATCGATTCTCCGAGAAGCTCCGGATGGATGCAGAAGTCTCGGATGGCGACCTCGGCGCCGGCGGCCGGCTGGGTACCAATTACCTGTACTCTGATCGCACGAGCATGTACCTGTCGTACACCCTGGATTCCGAACGTACCGACACGACGGTATCGAACGGCCGCGGCAGCGAAGGCAACCTGGTCGCGGGTGTGAAGTCGCGCATCGCGGACAGCACCAGTGTGTTCCTCGAGGAGCGTTACCAGCACAGCAACACGATGACCGGACTGACGCACGGGACGGGCATCAACTTCGTGCCGACCGACCGCTGGACCTTCGGCATCACCACCGACATTGGCACGCTGACCGACTTCCAGACCGGCGCCGAGACCGAACGCCTCGCCGGTGGCGCGCAGATGATGTTCACGACGAGCGCCCTGCAGGCCGCGACCGGCGTGGAGTACCGCAATGATGACGCGCAGCAGATCGATTTGAGCCGGACGGAGCGCACGACCTGGCTGTTCCGCAATACGCTCCAGTATCAGGTCAGTGACGGATCACGCCTCGTCGGCAAGCTGAACCATTCCGAGAGCGAAAGTTCGCTCGGCACCTTCTATGACGGCGGCTTTACCGAAGCCGTGCTCGGTTATGCCTACCGGCCGGTTTACCACGACCGCCTCAATACGCTCGTGAAGTACACCTACTTCTATAACGTGCCGACAACGGACCAGGTCACGTTGCAGAACCTGGCGGCGGAGTACATCCAGAAGAGCCACATCGCGGCCGTCGACCTCACCTATGACCTGACGCCGAAACTCTCGATCGGCGGCAAGTACGCGTATCGCCTTGGCCAGATCAGCCTCGACAGGGAAACCCCGGAATTCTTCAGCAACAACGCAAACCTCTATGTGGTCCGTGGCGACTATGCGTTCCGGAAAAACTGGGAGCTGTTGCTCGAAGGCCGCGTTCTCACGATGCCGGACGTCAGCGAGCGCCGGAGCGGCGCGCTGGCCTCGGTCTCCCGCTACATCGGGGACCATTTCAAGGTCGGCATCGGCTACAACTTCACCGACTTCTCCGACGACCTGACGGACCTGAGCTTCGATCACCACGGCGTGTTCCTGAACCTCACCGGCTCGTTGTAGCCGGCAGGCGCAACCCGCCGCAGCCGCGCGCGCACCTAGCGAATGGCGTAGGTGACCTGCAGCTGGACCGAGATGCTCAGCTCGCCGCCCATGATGCTGGGCTCGGGGGCCGAATCCATTGCCTGCATCCGTGCCATGGGCATGGGTCCCGGGAAGCCGCCCGATGACATCGAAATGTGCAGCACGTCACCGAGTTCGACGCCGGCGAGTTTTGCCAGCGCCTCGGCGCGCTGGCGTGCGTCGTCCATCGCGACCGCGCGGGCCCGTGCCTCGAGCGGTGCGTTATCGTCGATGCCGAAATTGATACCGTGGACCGTGTTCGCACCGGCGTCGGTCACGGCGGCGAGCAACTCGCCGATGCGGTCGAGTTCCAGTACGGTCACGCGCACCGTGTTGTTCACCTGGTAGCCCGTGATGACCTGGCTCCCGGCGCCGCTCGGGTCGTGCTGCTCCTGTGGCCAGATGCTGTAATCCGCCGTCTGGATGTCCCTGCGTTCCACGCCCTTGGTCTCCAGCGCGCCGATCAGGCGCTCGACGATCGCCTGGTTCTGCCGCGAGGCCTCGATCACCGTCGGTGCGCGCGTCTGTACCCCCGCATTGATCGTCGCCATGTCAGGTGCCCCCGACACCTCGCCTTGCCCGGTGACGGAGATGCTGCGGTGTCCGGGCGCCGGATCGGCGGCCGCCGGCATGGCCGCTGTCATGAGAAGCAATGCGCCGATCGCTGCCCTGCGTGTCGTGTTGTTCATTTGCATGTGTCCTGTGTTGGGTTCCAATGTTGGCTCAGTACAAACCGACGGCGCCCCCCACGTGCACCGACAGCACGAGGAAGACGATGGCGAGGGCGAAAATCTTGAGAAGCAGCGGTGCGGTGAATTTCAGCCAGGCGGTGTAAGGCACGCGCGCGAGGGCCAGCGCACCCATGACCAGCGCGTTCGTCGGGATGATCATGTTCGTGAAGCCGTCACCGAACTGGTAGGCGAGTACTGCCGTCTGCTGCGGGACGCCCGTCAATGTCGCGAGCGGCGACATGATCGGCATGGTCACGAAGGCCTGGCCGCTGCCGGAGGGTATGAAGAAATTGCAGATCGTCTGCACGATGAGCATGCCGATCGCGGAAACGTCGGCTGGCAGCCCGTCCAGCAAGCCTGCGATCGAGTGCACGATCGTATCGATGATCTGGCCGTCCTCGAGGACGATCGCGATGGCGCGCGCAAAGCCGACGATCAGTGCGGGTGCGGCCATTTTTGCGCAACCCTCGAGGAACAGGCGGCTGGTCTCGCCCGGCGACATGCGCGCGATCAATGCCGTCGCGAGACCGATACCGAGGAAGACGGCATTCAGTTCCGCGATGTACCAGTGCAGGGTCGCTGCGCCGAAGACGAAACCGACAATGCCGGCGAGAAACACAACCAGTATCGTCGCCCGCGGCCAGGTCACACTGATATTGCCGGGCGCTTCGAAGCCCGTGCTGTAGTCGACGTCCGCGACGAGGCTCGCCGACGGGTCGTCCTGCACGCGGCGGGCATAGCGGTAGACGTGGTGAAAGGCGATCGCAAGAAACGCGACCATCATGACGAGCCGCGCGAGGGCGCCCGATGTGAGCGGCACGCCGGCAATCGTCTGGGCAATCAGCACGCCAAAAGGATTGATGCCCGCACAACCCCAGCCGATGGCGTAGGGCACCCACACCATGCCCATGGCGACGATGGCGTCCATGCGCATGGCGAGCGACATGGTCACGATGATCGGGACCAGTGGTATGTATTCCTCGCCCATGCCGATCGTGAACGATCCCAGGCTGAACATGGCGAAACAGCCGGCAATCAATATCCAGGGACTGTGGCCAAGCCGTTCGACGGCACTGTGCAGGGCGGCATCGATGGCACCGGAAGACCGCAGCAGCTCGATGACGCCGCCGACGATAAAAATCAGGAAGATGATGTCCTGCGCGTCCGCAAGCCCGCGCGTGATGGCGAGCAGGAAATGCCAGGGCGGCAGCGTGACCCGGTCCGCGTCACCGACAGGTTCGAAGGTGCCGGCGACGACCATCGACCGGTCCGGGTTGTCAGGGTAGGGTTGTCGTTCGAATTCGCCCTGCGGGATGAGATAGGCGAGCAGCTGTGCAATGACGATGAACGAAAAAATAAGGCCCAGGGCGTCGATCGACAGGCCCCGTGCTTTCATGCTTGCTCCCCTGAAGCTGGCACCTCTGCCGTAATCAATCCGCGACGGCGATATCGGTAATGGACGCGAGCACGGTGTTGCCGCAGCGCACCAGGATCGCGCGGTACTCCGGGTAGGTGGCGGCGCCCTCGTAGTCGACCGTCATGCTGCTGATCACCTGGGCGACCATCCCGTCCGGTGGCGTCAGCTCGAGCATCAGGTGTTGTGCCGGCGGCATGGCCCGGTCGGCGGGGCCTTCCGACCAGCTCACGGTAAAACCCGGCGTCCGGAGGTCGATCTCGCCGCTGACGTGCAGGCGCCTGCCGTCGATGCCGCCATCCTCGATACCTGCGCTCCAGTCCCGGCTCTCCAGGACCGGGCAGTCCGGTTCGGATTCCAGAATCTCGCCGGCCACGTCCTCCCCGGCTGCGGGGTTGACGGCTTCGGGCTCGGGCGCAT
>JBGTLY010000091.1:0-2261 GCA_041743865.1 Woeseiaceae bacterium | reverse complement strand
CGACGGCGCTCCTCTTCGGCAGCATTACGACCGGCTACAAGCCGGGCGGCTTCGGCAGTTTCAACATCGAGCCCGGCTGTACCGGCGTGCCCTTCGGGCTGTGCGTTGCCGACCCGGCCGTCGACAAGCCAGGCGACTTCGGCCCGGAAACCGTCACGTCCTACGAAGTCGGCTACAAGGACACCTGGCGCGACGGGCGCATGCAGCTCGCGGCCAATGCGTTCTTCTACAACTACGAAGACCTGCAGGCGATCTTCGGCGACGGGCCGCGAACGATCGTCGGCAACGTCGGCGAGGTCGACGGCACGGGTTTCGAGCTCGACGTCAATACACTGATCACGGACAACCTGAGCCTGCGGGTCGGTGCGTCGTGGTTCGACTCGGAAGCGACCAACGTGCAGGCGTTCTGCGGCAACGGCGAAGCGCTGACCGGCGACCCGGATGCCTGCGAGGGCGTGTCGATACCGTGGGCGCCGGAGTGGACGGCGTTTGCGGTATTGAACGCGAGCTTCGCGGCGGGGGCCCGCGGCGAAGCCTACGGCACCATCGCCTGGTCCTGGGAAGACGACTACCGCGGCGACTGGCCGGACACCGACATCATTTACCAGCGCATCCAGGCGCTCAACAATACCGACCTCATGCTCGGCTACCGGACGGACACCTGGGACCTGCGCGCCTATGTCGAGAACGTCTTCGACGCGGTCTGGTACGACGGCAATTACTCGAACGACGACACGGACCCGATCATCATCTATGCGGAACATACGTTCGGGCCATCGCGGCCGCGCACGGCAGGCGTCCGGTTTAGCTATAATTTTTGATCAGCGCCGTTGGAGCGGGCCATGCCCGCGAATTGATCGGGGTTCGATAAACCGCGACGAATTCGCGGCTGGCAGCCGCTCCCTACGTAGGATTGCGCTAAAAATCGTCTGGTTCCGACGCACCGGGGGCCGCAAATGGCTCCGCTGGCCGAGACCCGAAAATTCACTTGCCAGTGCGCGCCGCCGCCATCGCAAGCAGTGGAAAATGACCCCGTCCTCCAGACCCGCGCAACCCATCTCGCGGATGCTGCCGAGGATTTCCTGGCGTGCGTCGACGGCACACGGCGGGAGTCGTTGCCCCATGAACCGGCAGTTGGAGCGGGCGATGCCCGCGAATTGAACGTCGTTCGAACGACCGCGACGATTTCGCGGCTGGCCGCCGCTCCTACTGAACTCGCGTCACCCAGTGCCTTACGCACTCACGCCGCAGGAAGACCTCCGCATCCGGGCCTTCGAGCATTGCGAAGGTCGCAAAGACACCGGCCTGGATACAGGTTTCGGCGGCTACCGTCACTGATGCCGGGGCATCGATGACGGGCCAGCCGGTCCTGGGATCGAGGATATGCCCGAGAAGAACACGGCCCCACCTGACAAAGCGTCGCGTATCGTCGCTGGTGGCCAGTGCGCCGCTTTCGAGCTGGATTATTCGAGACGCCGCCGCCGGTTCGCGACCTCCGCGGACTGACTCGATACCCACCTGCCATGCGGCGCGCCGCCGGTGACGTTCTTCGGGCAGATGAAACGACCCGGAGGTCAGTGGCGTCACGAACACCTGGCCCAGCGCCTCTTCGGACACGATTCCGCGCGCGGCCATCGCCGTGCGGAACGCTGGATCGGCTATGAGAAATTCGAAATCGAAAATTTCGCCGATCGTCAGGCCGAGCTGCCCGTCGTGGCGCGGTATGAATTCCGGCGGGGTGAACGAACCGTCGTTGAGGTTCACCACCGAGCGATAACTGCGCTTGTCCTGGCGGAAATACACCAGTGCCTAGCGCGGGACCGCGGCGCCTGCGAGCACGTCGGCTTTGGCAGGCTCGGCGAGCGATACGCTCTGGAATGGCGCGCCCGGTATTGCTGCGCCGCCCTCCAGCAGGATCACCGCCGCCCCGATGATCTCATCGGGGGTCAATGGATCGAGGGGATGTTGTGCGCTGGCCGGTGGGCTGATCAAAAGGAGAAGGAAAAACACGAGCGCATAGGGAAGGTGCTGCATCGGGCTCCTCGCTTTCTTGAAGAAGCGTTTTCAATGACTATAGTTCAGGAGCCCCGAAAAGCGAGCCGCCTGTAGGAGCGGGCCACGCCCGCGAATATGACCTTGCCACGCAGGCCAGTAGGGGCGGGCCATACCCGCGAATAAGACCTTGCCACGCAGGCCAGTAGGAGCGGGCCATGCCCGCGAATAAGACCTGGCCCGATTTACCTACGAAGAATTGAGCTGCA
>JBGTLY010000090.1:0-5285 GCA_041743865.1 Woeseiaceae bacterium | reverse complement strand
GCCCTCGTGGTTGGCGAGCCGATCCGGAGCCCGGCCGACACGACCGCGTTCCTGCTCGCCCGGATGCGGCACCTGGACCACGAACTGTTCTGCTGCCTGTTCCTCGACAACCGCCATCGCGTCCTCGAATTCAGTGAGCTGTTCCGCGGAACAATCGACGGCACCTCGGTCTATCCGCGGGAGGTCGTCAAGGAGGCGTTGAGGGTGAATGCCGCGGCGGTCATACTCGCGCACAATCATCCGAGCGGCGTAGCGGAGCCCAGCCAGGCGGATGAGCGCATCACGCGGCGGCTGAAGGCTGCGCTGGAACTCGTCGATATCCGCCTGCTGGATCACCTCATCGTGGGCGATGGCGGCACCACATCTCTGGCTGCCCGCGGCCTCCTGTGACGGCCGCGGCGCTTTCCCGGACGCCGGCTTGAACTGGCGCTCGCGGACTGGTATAAAGTCTCGCTCTTTGCCCGGCCCTCCCGGGCAGTTATTATTTAAATCAGAGACTTAAGCGTCATGTCCAGAGTTTGCCAGGTCACTGGGAAGCGGCCGCAGAGCGGTAACAACGTTTCCCACGCCCACAACAAGACTCGCCGTCGCTTCCTGCCGAACCTGCAGTCGAAGCGTTTCTGGCTCGATTCCGAGAACCGCTGGGTGCGCCTGCGCGTGTCGCACAAGGGCATGCGCATCATCGACAAGCACGGCATCGAGAAGGTAGTCGCAGACCTGCGAGCCGAGGGGCAGCGCGTCTAACGCCACGCCCGGTAATACGAGGAGAGATTTATGGCCAAGTCCATTCGCGAAAAAATCCGTCTCGTGTCGAGTGCCGGTACCGGTCACTTCTACACGACCACGAAGAACAAGCGCCTGCATCCCGAGAAGATGGAGACGCAAAAGTACGATCCGACGATTCGAAAGCACGTCGCGTACAAGGAAGCGAAGATCAAGTAGTTCGATCAAGTCGTTCCGAGCGACCCGATTTCGCTACGAAAAGCCCGCCCCACCAGCGGGCTTTTTTGTTGGCCCAGAACACACATGCCCGAACTGCCAGAAGTTGAAACCAGCCGTCGCGGAATCGCGCCGCACCTCGAGGGGCAGAGAATTACACGCGTCGCGATACGCGAGCGACGCCTCCGCTGGCCGATCGCGCCGGACCTTGAAGCACACCTGACCGGTGCGACGATCGAGAGCGTCGGCCGGCGAGCCAAGTATCTGCTGATCGGGACCGAACGCGGCAGCGCCATTCTGCATCTCGGCATGTCCGGAAGTGTGTTCATCGTGGACGCCGGCACACCGGCCGGTATCCATGATCATGTCGACATCGAGCTCTCCTCCGGGAAAGCGCTGCGGCTGCACGATCCGCGCCGCTTCGGCTCGCTGCATTTCAGCAGCAGGCCCCTCGCACACCCGCTGCTCGCATCGCTGGGGCCGGAACCGCTGGGACCCGGGTTCTCAGGCCTGCACCTCTGGTCGCGCGCGCAGAGCCGCAGGGTCGCGGTGAAGTCGTTCCTCATGACGCCGCAGGTCGTCGTGGGGGTCGGCAACATCTACGCAAGCGAGTCGCTGTTCATGGCCGGCATTCATCCGAAGCGCGCCGCCGGGCGTATCGCTTTGCCGCGTTACGAACGCCTCGCGGACGCGGTCCGCATTGTGCTGAACAAGGCAATCCGCGCCGGGGGGACGACACTGCGCGATTTCTACGGCAGCGACGGCGAGGCCGGCTACTTTCGCCACGAACTCACGGTCTACGATCGCGAAGGGCTGCCCTGTGTCAGTTGCGGGCGGCCGATTCTCAACGCCGTCATCGGCCAGCGTTCGAGTTACTACTGCGCACATTGCCAGCGGTAGGAGCGCGCCATGCGCGCACCCTGGTCGGAAGCGGCGGCGGACAGGGTGTTCCTCCGACGAGGTAACGAGGAGGAGGAATCCCTGGCGCAAGCCGCCGTTGTGATGACCGTCGGTAGGAGCGCCCCATGCGCACGATCGCACCCTGGTCGGAAGCGGCGGCGGACAGGGTGTTCCTCCGACGAGGTAACGAGGAGGAGGAATCCCTGGCGCAAGCCGCCGCTGTGCTGACCGTCGGTAGGAGCGCCCCCATGTGCACGATCAGGCAAGCGGGCGGCAGTCGCGCCCATGGGGCGCTCCTACGTCCGGCCTGTGCCGACGCGGTCCAACAGGGCTTTCCTGACGGACGGGGACACGAACTCGCTGATGTCGCCGCCAAGTTCGGCCACCTCGCGAACGAGGCTCGAGGAGATGAAGTTGTATTTTTCGGTCGGCGTGAGAAACGCGGTTTCCACTTCGTCGGTCAGGTGCCGGTTCATCGTGGCGAGCTGGAATTCGTACTCGAAGTCGGAAACGGCCCGCAGGCCGCGGATGATCACGCGCAGGCCGCGCTTGCGCGCGAAATCGACGGTCAGGCCGTTGTAACGGGTCACCTCGACGTTGTCGATATCGGCCAGCGCCGACCGCGCCATGTCGACTCGCTCGTCAACGGAGAACATCGGCACTTTGCTTCCCGTGTTTGCGGCGATGGCAACGACGACCGTCTCAAACAGCGTGGCGGCGCGACGGACGAGGTCCTCGTGCCCCAGGGTGATCGGATCGAAGGTGCCCGGGTACATCGCGTGGACTGTCATACGAAACCCTCTCCCTGCATGTCGCCGGTGCCCGGTGCGACGAGCGCGTAGCGCACGTTCCCGGCGGTCTTGTTCTTGAGTACGCTCCAGCCTGGCGGCAAGCCGGGCATTTCGCGCGCCCGATCCTGTTCCAGGTACAGCCTGCCGCGTGGCGAGAGGACCCCCCTGTCAGCCAGCAGTCTACACAATTCCCCGAGGGCGCCATCGGCAAAGGGCGGGTCGAGGAACACGATGTCGAAGCGCTTCTCCCCGATCCCGGCAAGCCAGGCGAACGCGTCACCGGCATGGACGGTCGCGCCTTTGGCATCGAGTTTCGCGATATTGCGTCGTAGCGCTGCGAGCGCGGCCGCGGACTTCTCGACGAACACCACATCGCTCGCGCCCCGGGATAATGCTTCCAGACCGAGTGCACCCGTGCCCGCGAACAGGTCGAGGCAACGCGCACCGACGATCCGCGGGCTCAACCAGTTGAACAAGGTCTCCCGAACCCGTTCCGGCGTCGGCCGAAGGCCGGCAACATCGGCAATCTCGAGCACGCGGCTCCGCCACATTCCGGCTACAATACGCAACCGTCCGGTGGGCGTCGCCGGGGCATTACGCGATCGATTCTTGCCACCAGTCTGGCGTGCCGCCATGGTCCGATCCGGTCAGGATGACGTTGTTTCAAGAGTGTAAGGTAAGCGAAGGACGGGTTCGACCGGCCATGTTTGGAAAAAAGGCGAGCGAGAAAAAAGAGGATCAACCGAGGGAAGGCTGGTTCAAGCGCCTCCGTAAGACAATCAATCGCGGGGACAGCTGGCTCACCTACGATCTCACGAAGCTTGCGCCCGGCGGCACGATCGACGAGGACGCGCTCGACGAACTCGAATCCCTGCTGGTCATGTCCGATGTCGGCATCGACACCAGCCAGCGCATCATCGCCGACCTGGAGCGGCGGCTGGCGCGCCGGGAACTGAAAGACATGGCCTCGCTCAGGGCCGGATTGCACCGTGCGATCACCGATATCCTGGCTCCGGTCGAGATGCCGCTCGAGATTCCCGCGCAGGACGACCCCTTCCTGGTACTGATGGTCGGCGTGAACGGCGCCGGTAAGACCACGACCATCGGCAAGCTGGCACGCCGCTTCAAAGACCAGGGGCTGTCGGTGATGCTCGCCGCCGGCGACACCTTTCGCGCAGCGGCCGTGGAACAACTCGAAGCCTGGGGCGAGAGAAACGGTGTTCCGGTCATTGCCCAGCAGCACGGTGCCGATCCGGCCGCGGTTGTATTCGATGCCTGGCAGGCCGCGAAGGCGCGGCACATCGATGTCCTGCTGGCCGACACCGCGGGGCGGCTGCAAAACCAGCAGGGCCTGATGGATGAGCTCGCCAAGATCAAGCGCGTGATCAGCCGGCAACACCCGGGTGCGCCGCACGAGATCATGCTGGTGCTCGATGCCAGCCAGGGCCAGAACGCGTTGGCACAGGCCGAGAAGTTTCATGCGGCGCTCGGCCTCACCGGGATCACGGTGACGAAGCTCGACGGCAGCGCGAAGGGCGGGATCCTGCTCGCGATTGCCCATCGCCTGAATGTCCCGGTGCGTTTCATCGGCATCGGGGAGAAGGCCGAAGACATGCAGCCCTTCAGGGCAAGCGAATTTGCCGACGCGCTCATGGGGAGCGATGCCGATGGCTGAAAGCCACGGACCGATGATCACTCTCGAAAACGTAAGCAAGCGTTTTCCCGGGGGGCAGGACGCCCTGTCTGGACTCGATCTCACGATCGAGAAGGGTGAAATGGTATTCATCACTGGTCCGTCGGGCGCCGGCAAGAGTACCCTGCTGCGCCTGATCGCGCTCATCGACCGGCCAAGCGGCGGCCAGGTCATCGTCGATGGGAAGAACACGCGCCGGGTCGGCCGGCGGCGCATCCCGGCCTACCGGCGCCAGCTCGGCATGGTGTTCCAGGATCACAAGCTGCTCTACGACCGGAGCGTGGCCGACAATGTCGCGTTGCCGCTCATCATCGCAGGCGTGAACCGGCGGGACGCCGGCAAAAGAGTACGGGCCTCTCTCGAGCAGGTCGGCCTGCTGAACAAGGAGCACCGAAATCCGGAGCAACTCTCGGCCGGCGAACAGCAGCGCGTCGGCATCGCCCGGGCAATTGCCACACGGCCGAAACTGCTGATCGCTGACGAGCCGACCGGCAACCTCGACCCGGACCTGTCGCTTGAGGTCATGCGCGTCTTTCGTCGTTTCAACGAGTTCGGCGTCACGCTACTGATCGCGAGTCACGACATCTCGCTGATCGACAAGCTCGGCTGCCGACGCGTTTCGCTAGCCGACGGCCGTCTCGAGCACGATACGAATGCCCGGACCGGTGAGGAGGCCTTCATCATCGGGCGGCCGGACGATGAGCGCTGGCTGCGGCCGGAGGCCGAAGGTTGACCGGCCGGAGGACGAAAGATTGACGAGTAGCCGGCACGCGGAAGCAACGGCCCCGGTCCGCTCGTCCGGACCCGTTGCGACATGGGTCGGGCGGCACCTCAGCACCGCAGGGGGGGCGTTCGGCCGGCGGGCGCGCCAGCCGTTTTCGAGCCTCAAGATAGTCCACGTCATTTCCGTCACGCTCGCACAGCCCCCACCGCACAACCATATCGTAAAGAATTCAGCGGCC
>JBGTLY010000089.1:0-6703 GCA_041743865.1 Woeseiaceae bacterium | reverse complement strand
GCCGTCTGCCGTCCCGCCGGCACCAGCACCTCCGGGCGGCCGGACCTGATCGTCCGCCCGTAGCGCCCGTGCGCGCAGGGCTCTGGTACCCTGTGCGCCCATGCAGCTCAGCGATTACGACTATGCCCTGCCGGATCGGCTGATAGCGCGACAACCGCCGCCGGAGCGCCGCGGCAGCAGGCTGCTCGAGGTCGGCGGACAACTGGTCGACCGTTGCTTCGACGAACTGCCGCAGCTGCTAAGGCCGGGGGACTTGCTGGTTTTCAACGACACGCGGGTCATACCGGCGCGCCTGTCCGCACAGAAATCCTCCGGCGGGCGCGCGGAGATACTCATCGAACGCCTGCTGTCCGACGTGGAGGCTCTTGCGCAGGTGCGCGCGAGCAAGACACCGAAGCCGGGGTCCAGACTACTATTGAAGAATGCGGTCACGGTGCTCGTGCTGGGACGCCGGGGCGACCTGTTTGAATTGCGTTTTTCGGCCTCGGTGACTTCCATCCTCGAAAACCAGGGTGAAGTACCGCTGCCGCCGTATCTCGGGCGTCCGGCAACGGCGGCCGATACCGAACGCTACCAGACGGTATACGCCAGGGAGCCGGGCGCCGTGGCCGCGCCGACCGCCGGGCTTCATTTCGACCAGCGGATGCTTGCAGAAACGGCCGGGATGGGCGTCGGGCACGCCTTTCTCACGCTGCACGTCGGCGCAGGGACGTTTAAGCCGCTGAAGGAAGAGCAGGTCGACTGCAATCGCCTGCACAGCGAGCGTGTGCGTGTCGACCCGCGGGTCTGCGCGCAGGTCGACGCGGTTCGCGCGGCTGGGGGGCGAGTAATTGGTGTCGGCACAACGTCTGTGCGGGCTCTCGAATGCGCAGCGGCAGACGGCCAGCTTCGACCCTTCGAGGGCGAAACCGAACTCTTCATTCGTCCCGGCTATCGCTTCCGGTCCGTCGACGCGATGATCACCAACTTTCACCTGCCGCGCTCATCGCTCCTGCTGCTCGTCGCTGCTTTCGCGGGACGCGACCGTGTGCTCGAGGCGTACCGGTTCGCAGTGGAACGCGAGTACCGCTTTTTCAGTTACGGCGACTGCATGTTCCTGACGCCCGCATCATGAGATTCCGCGTACTCCATCGTGACGGGCTGGCCCGAAGTGGCGAACTCGCGTTCCGGCGCGGTGTAGTTCGCACACCGGCTTTCATGCCGGTCGGCACGTACGGCACAGTCAAGAGTGTCACACCCGAAGAAGTTGCCGGAGACGGCGCCGAGATCATACTCGGCAACACGTTTCACCTGATGTTGCGTCCCGGCAGCGACATCGTGCGCCGCCATGGGGGCCTGCACGAGTTCATGAACTGGCAAGGCCCGATCCTGACGGATTCAGGCGGCTTCCAGGTCTTTTCACTCGCCTCGATGCGCAAACTGAGCGAAGAGGGCGTTCGATTTCGCTCCCCGGTCAATGGTGACGAGGTATTCCTGAGCCCGGAACGTTCGATGGACGTGCAACACGACCTGAATGCCGACGTCACCATGGTGTTCGACGAATGCACGCCGTATCCCGCGAGCGAATCAGAGGCCGGTGAATCGATGAGCCTGTCGCTCCGCTGGGCCGCACGCTCACGCGTACGCTTCGATGCACTGCGACAGGCGGACCCCGGACGTGGCGAAGCGCTTTTCGGCATCGTGCAGGGTGGCGTGCACGACTCGTTGCGTGAGGAATCGCTTGCGGGTCTTCTTGACATCGGTTTCGATGGCTACGCGATTGGCGGCCTCGCCGTCGGCGAACCCGAGTACGAACGAAACGGAGTCCTGGATTTCCTCGACTCGCGCATGCCCGATGCGGCACCGCGCTACCTGATGGGCGTCGGTCTCCCCGGCGACATCGTGGCTGCGGTCGCGCGCGGCGTTGATATGTTCGATTGCGTGATTCCCACTCGCCACGCCCGCAACGGCCAGCTCTTCACGACGCGCGGGACCGTCAAGTTCCGGCATGCCCGATATGCCGGGGACACCTCACCGCCCGATCCCGACTGTGGCTGCTATACCTGCCGCCATTACAGCATCGCGTACCTGAGGCATCTCGAAAAGTGCGGGGAGATCCTCGGGCCACGTCTCGCAACGATCCATAATCTGCATTTTTATCAAAAGCTTATGGAAAACATTCGCAGCGCGATCGCGACCGGCG
This sequence comes from Woeseiaceae bacterium, assembly GCA_041743865.1. GTDB lineage: Bacteria > Pseudomonadota > Gammaproteobacteria > Steroidobacterales > Woeseiaceae > UBA1847. The sequence continues at coordinate 4,521 of JBGTLY010000089.1, read as the reverse complement.
GGATGGCCGCACTGCAGGCAGAACTGTTGTCCCGCCACGACGATGATCGAATCGCCTTGTGATTGCCGGTCGCGCCCATAGCTACAGAAGTCTGTGCCATAATACCGCGCTCTTTTTCCGGGGCTTTGTCGGCGCCTGCCGCAATCCCGGGATTAGCGGCTGAAATGAACTGAACCTCTCTCTCGGAATGCCATATGGACTTCTTCATCAGTAATGCCTATGCGCAGGGCGCGCAACAGGGCAGTGCCCTCGGCATGCTCCTGCCGATGATCATCATCTTCGTCGCGTTCTGGTTCCTGCTGATCCGGCCGCAACAGAAAAAGCAAAAAGCCCATGCCGCGCTGGTGTCCGGCCTCAGTGTCGGCGACGAAGTCATGACGGCCGGCGGCATCCTCGGCAAGATCACGAACGTGACGGAGCACTATGCCGCGGTCGAAATTGCGGATGGCACCATCATCAAGGTGCAGAAGATGAGCGTGTCGCAGGTGGTGCCGAAGGGCACCTACGACGCCGCCTGAGCGGCGGATTGCCCGCTTTATGAACAGGTATCCGGCGTGGGTCAATGCCCTTGTGGTCGTGCTGCTGCTGGCGGGTTTGCTGCTGGCCCTGCCCAACGTCTACGGCAGCGGCCCGGCCGTGCAGGTCACCGACCCGGACGGTGCTGATCTCACCACCGCACGTCTCGAGGAACTCGAGCGGGTCGCGAAAAACGCCGGCGCCGTTGTCGAGGCCGCCTATATCACGGATGGCCGCGCGGTGCTGCGTTTCGCCACCGGCAACGACCAGAACGCCGCGAGCACTGTGCTGCGCGAAACCTACGCCGACGACTTCAGCGTTGCGCCGACGCTCGCGCCCCGGATGCCGGGCTGGGTTCGTGCACTCGGACTGAACCCGATGAGTCTCGGACTCGACCTGCGCGGCGGCGTCTACGTCCTTCTCGAAGTGGACATGGACACGGCGGTAACCAAACGTCTCGAGGTCTACGAGGAGGACTTCAACGACCGGCTGCGAGAGGCGGACATTCGTCATCGCGTCGAGCTCGGCGATGCGGGGCTGACGGTGAGACTGACCTCGCCGGACGATCTCGACGCCGCACGCGACATCATCCGCGCTGCGGATAACGACGTGCTCATCACGGACGGGGCCGATGGCCGATCGCTGCAGATCCGTTTGACGGAAGCGCAGATCGATGAGCGCCGCAATCTTGCGATCGAGCAGAACATAACGACGCTGCGTAATCGCGTCGACGAACTCGGCGTGGCCGAGCCGATCGTCCAGCGGCAGGGCGAGGATCGCATCGTCGTGCAGCTTCCCGGCGTGCAGGATCCGAGCGAACTGGACCGCATTCTGACGGCCACGGCGACGCTCGAGTTTCGTCTTGTCGACCAGACCGGAGACGAGCCGGGCTCTCGCCGCTACCAGGGCCGCAGCGGCGAGCCGGCGCAGCTGCTCAAGCGCCGCGTCATCGCCTCGGGCGACCAGATCGTCAACGCGGGTTCGGGCTTCAGCCAGGGACAGCCCGCCGTGAACATCAAGCTCGACGCCGCCGGGGGCGAGCGCATGCTCGAGACGACCCAGAACAATCTCAACAAGCCCATGTCCACCGTTTTCATCGAGACCAGTCGCGAAACAGTTACCGTGGGCGGCGTGGAAGAAGTGCGGACCGTCAAGACCGAGGAAATAATCAATACCGCGACCATCCGCGGCGTCTTCAAGAACGATTTCCAGATTACGGGGCTGACACCCGCCGAGGCGCATGACCTCGCCCTGCTGCTTCGCGCCGGCGCACTCGCAGCGCCCGTCTACAAGATTGACGAGCGCACGATAGGGCCGAGCCTCGGCCAGGACAACATCGACCGGGGCTTCGAGGCCATCGTTATCGGATTTCTCGCGGTCATCATCTTCATGGCGGTCTACTACAAGTGGTTCGGTGTCATCGCGGATATTGCCCTGCTGGCAAATCTTGTATTCATCGTTGCCTTGTTATCCCTGCTCCAGGCGTCACTGACCCTGCCCGGCATCGCCGGCATCGTCCTGACCGTGGGCATGGCGGTGGATGCGAACGTGCTCATCTTCGAGCGAATTCGCGAAGAACTGGTGGCCGGTGTCAGCCCGCAGGCTGCCATCAACGCCGGCTACGAGAAAGCTTTCTCCTCGATTGCGGATGCGAATATCACCACGTTGATTGCCGCAGTCGTCCTGTTCGCATTCGGTACCGGACCGGTAAAGGGCTTCGCCATTACGCTGTCACTCGGTATCGTGACCTCCATGTTCACGGCCATCGTAGGTACGCGCGCAGTCGTGAACCTGGTCTTCGGTGGCCGCCGCGTCGCGAAGCTGCCCATATGACGCCGTACGGATACCTCGCATGCAACTGAAACTGATCAAGGATCACACGACGATCGATTTCCTGGGTCGAACGCGGCGGCGGATAGCGCTGACGATCTCGGTCATACTGGTGGTCGCATCGCTCGTCGCGGTGGCGACCCGCGGCCTCAACTTCGGCATCGACTTTACCGGGGGTGTGCTCCTCGAAGTCGGGTACCAGCAGCCTGCCAATCTCGATGCGGTACGCGCCTCGCTGGAGGCGGCCGGTTACGACGACGCACTCGTGCAACGGTTTGGAGCGGACACGGACGTACTTGTCCGCCTGCCGCCGCAGGGCGACGCCGATCCCGCCGAAATCCGCCGTAGCCTGCAGGCGAGCCTCGGCGTGGACGGCACCAGCGTCGACCTCCGTCGCGTCGAATTCGTGAGTCCGCAAATCGGCAAGGAACTGACGGAGGATGGCGCGCTGGCGATGATTTTTGCCCTGCTGATGATCTTCGCCTACGTAATGTTCCGCTTCCAGTGGAAGTTCGCCGCCGGCGCCGTCGTAGCACTGGTGCATGACGTGGTCATCACCGTCGGCTTCTTCGCAATATTCCGCCTGTCGTTCGACCTGACGGTCGTCGCTGCAATCCTTGCGGTCGTCGGCTATTCACTGAACGATACGGTTGTCGTGTTCGACCGCATCCGCGAGAATTTTTTCAAATTGCGCGGAAAATCGGCCGAAGAGGCGATGAACGTGTCGGTCAACGAAACGCTGTCCCGCACGCTGATCACGGGCATAACGACCCTGCTTGTTCTGGCGGGGCTGCTCTTTTTCGGCGGCGAGTCCATCGCGCCGTTCTCGATAGCGCTGATCGTCGGCATCGTTGTTGGCACCTACTCCTCGATCTACACGGCAAGCGCCACGGCATTGGTCCTCGACGTTGCGCCGCAGGACCTGCTCGAACCGGTGAAGGATCCCGAACTGGTCGACGATTTGCCGTAGGAGCGGCCCATGGCCGCGATATTGCCCGTGGCCGGGACATCGTGTGCGCATGGCGGATGGCGCATGGCTCATCGCGCGCATGGCGCGCTCCTACACCGCGACGAGTGCCTTGATTTCCTTCCCGCAGAGCTTCGCGAGTTCGGCGTAAACTTTAGGCGTCCCGCAGAGCACGTGGCCACTTTCCATGTAGTTCTCACTGCCGTCGAGTCCCGAGACGATCCCGCCGGCCTCTCGAATGATCAGGCTCCCTGCGGCCAGGTCCCAGGGCGCCAGGTGGACTTCGAAGAACGCGTCGAGCCGGCCCGCGGCGACATAACAAAGATCGAGTGCCGCCGCTCCCGGACGTCGCACGCCGGACGTATTGCGAATTACCTGTCCCAGCATGTTCATGTACGGCCCGATATCCTCGTTCTCCTGGCGAAACGGAAAGCCGGTGCCAACCAGTGCGCGCGCAAGCTGCGTGCAGCCGCTCACCCGGATCCGGCGCCCATCGAGCTCCGCCCCGTCCCCTCGCGAGGCGGTGAACAATTCCTGCCGCATCGGGTCGTAGACGCAGGCGTGTTCCATGCGGCCACGAACCTGGACGCCGATCGAGACGGCGAACACCGGAAAGCCGTGCAGGTAGTTGGTCGTCCCATCAAGCGGATCGATGATCCAGATATGATCTGACTTGCCTGTCACGCCGGATTCCTCGGCGAGAAAGGCGTGGTCCGGGTAGTGCTTCTGGACGGTGGTGATCACGGCGCGCTCGGCAGTCTTGTCCGCATCGCTGACAAAGTCATTAAAGCCCTTTTCCTCGACCTTGAGCTTTTCCAGGTTTGCCATTTTCCGGATCAGCGTGTCGCCGGCGCGTCGGGCTGCCATGACTGCTACATTAAGCAATGCGTGCAAGAATCGATTCCGTCCAGGGTCGAAAGAACGCGGTCGCCGCTCGGCCCCGTCGGCGCTTGTCAGCTCCTGGGGGGCGGGGGCGGTAGAATACCGGACTTTGAGCATTGCTGTCAGGCGCATGAACATACGCATCGTATTAGTGGGCACGTCGCACCCCGGCAACATCGGGGCTGTTGCGCGCGCCCTGAAAAACATGGAGCTCGGCAATTTGGCACTGGTTGCGCCGCGCGACTTTCCGCACGAGGAAGCAACGGCGCGCGCGTCCGGCGCCAGCGACCTGCTCGACGCGGCATCTGTCCACGCCACGCTCGCTG
>JBGTLY010000088.1:0-20381 GCA_041743865.1 Woeseiaceae bacterium | reverse complement strand
TCCTGCAATAGGACGCCGTCGCTCAGGAATATACGGATCGAGGCAGGCGCGGCATTGGTGTCGACGCGCGACCAGACACGATCGACCAGCAAATCGACTGAGCGCGTGTCCGGATCGTGCGTTGCCGTCACGTCGTTCGCGTGGTTGCAGGCACTCAGAAAAACAACTGCAACAGCGGCTGCCCATGTATGGCGTGCGAGGTTCATGTACGGCGTAACACCGCGAAGTCGCCGAATGATCAAACTGGCAATGTCCATGACGCGCCCTCTTTTAACAATTGATTTGTGTTCCAGACGACGGACGTGTGTCGGGAAGATACAGGCCGTGGCTAGAATAGCACCCGAGAGAACCGGCGCCGCGTTCAACGGGCCGTTCCAGTACAATTATGGAGCGGGCGAGCCACAGCCGCTCTGCTCATCGACACAGAAGAATCCGGGAATCGATCGAGATGAGATCCGACCTGCCGGCAAAGGTCCGCGCTGCTTCAGTCACTTGCGTGGCAATAGCAACGTTCACGTTAGCAGCAGGCTGCCGCAATGCTGACGAAGCACCCTCGGCCGAACAGCCGATGGCGCCGGCATCGGTGTCCGTCGCTGCATTGCCCGATCTGACCGGGATCTGGACAGTTACCGGGCATCACATACCCGGAATCAGCGCCATGAGCGATGCCGACGCGGCGGCCCGACACGGCTCGACCCTCCGCCTGACGGCGGATGAGGCACTTTCCGGCGGACATCGCTGCGTCGAACCGGTCTACACCGCGGAATCCGTCGTGACGGACCGTTTCCTGGCCACGGAATTCAGGCTCCCGCCGGGAGGCCTCGCGCCGCTGGCTTCGGCGGAACGCATCACCGTGCTCGAGGTCGCCTGCGCCGGTGCGAGTTGGACCGCCCCGGGCGCCCGCCTGATCGGGATTGACGCGGCTCGTGCCCTGGCCCCCTGGGATGGGGTCTTCTTCGAGCTTGCCCGCGACCGCGACTTTCGCGCGGTCGGTCAGGAGCCCTTCTGGCACCTCGAGATCCACAAAGGAAAGCAGCTCCGCTTTACGTATGACCTGGGTGAGCGCGAAGCGGTGACACCGGCGCCGCAGCCCGAAATCGATCCGGCAAAGGGTGCCCGCGTCTATCATGCCGTGACGGAAGCGAACGACCTGCGCGTGGCGATCGAACCGGCTCCGTGCTCGGACGTGATGAGCGGTAAGCCGTTCGAAACGACCGTGACCGTCACCCTCAACGGGCAGACCTATCACGGATGCGGAGAATCGCTGCAGTGACGGCCGAACGCGGAACCGTGCGCTTTTTTGCGGTAGTAGCCGCGGCCGTGGCCTGGGTCGGCGTGCTCCTACAGCTTGCATTGTCGCTGCAGTTATCACTCTCCAACAACAAAACCGTCGCCGAAGGCCTGATTGTCTACTTCGGTTACTTCACTATCCTGACTAACATCCTGGTCGCTCTGGTGCTTACGGCATCGCTGTTGGCACCGGTATCGTTTGCCGCACGTTACTTCGTTCGGCCTGGCATCCAAACGGCGACGGCCGCGGCGATCACGCTGGTCGGGCTGGCCTACTTTCTGTTGCTTCGAACCGTTTGGAATCCCCAGGGCTGGCAACTCGTCGCCGACTGGGTGCTTCACTACCTCACGCCGATCCTGTTCCTCGTGTACTGGTGGATCGCGGTCCCGAAACAAGGGCTGCGCCCGACGCAAATCGCGGCGTGGGCGAGCTACCCCATCGGCTACCTCGCCTACCTGCTGATTCGGGGCGAACTGACCGGCCTGTACCCGTATCACTTTCTCGATGTGAGCGCGCTGGGATATGGCAGGACGCTCGCGAACGGGCTTGCCCTGCTTTTGGGTTTTGGCCTCGTATCGCTTTGCCTGCTTGCCACAGCGCGCCTGCAAAGACCCTGAGCGGGATGACGACTTCCAAAGTCCGAACGGGTCGCGCGAAAGAGTAGCGGCCAGCGCCTTAGCGCTAAGCGCTTGTACCCACTGCAAAAAAATGGCGCGCTGGACTATTTCAATCGGGCCGGCGGACGGCTAGACTGCGCAGTCACGAAAAGGCGCCACCGGCTGCCCTAACAGTCTTTTGCACCGCCTCCGTACCTGGCACCACCGGCTTGCACAGGGTGCAACCTTTGGGGCTTTTCTGTGTCGGAAGGATCGGTACTCGAGGGAACACTGCGTGTTCACAAGAATCCGAACTGTCCGCCCTGCCGGTGTGGCGATCGTCCTGGCGTTTTCGATGTTCAGCGTTGGCGCCTGCGACGACGGTGCCGGCAGCACGCCTGAGCAGGCCGTAACCGCGCCATTGCTGCTCTCGCCTGAAGATCTCGTTACCGTGAGCCGCAGCGCGCTTGCGTCCGGCCCTTTGATTACAGGGTCCATCGACGCCGAGCGTCGCGCCGACCTGCGTGCGGAGGTATCGGCCGTGGTTTTGGCCGTGCTGAAGGAGAATGGTGATCCGGTTGTCCACGGCGACCTGTTGGTGCGCCTCGACCAGACCGCCATTCGCGACGCCTTGACGTCCGCGGACGCGTCGGCAAGCGCCGCTGACCTGGCCTATGAGCAGACGGAGCGCCAGTACCAGCGCATGCTCAAATTGCGTGAGGACAATGTGGTCTCGGCCCAACAACTCGAAGACGCCGGTATTCAGCGCAACAGCGCGCAGAGCGAAAGCGAAGCGGCACGCACGCGGGTGGTGACTGCCCGCCAGCAAATGGAACGCACCGAAGTACGAGCCCCTTTCGACGGCCTCGTGAGCGATCGCAAGGTGTCTGCCGGTGATACGGCGTCCGTTGGAAAGGAACTCATGCAGGTCATCGATCCGGCCAGCATGCGCTTCCAGGGTCGCGTGTCCGCCGACAGCATCGGCGAGGTCGCCGGCGGCCAGAGCGTGCACTTCCGAATCCAGGGTTTCGGCGAAGCCGACTTCGCCGGCACCGTGACGCGGGTGAACCCCGCCGCCAATGCGACGACGCGGCAAGTGGAGATCCTGGTGAGCTTTGCAGATCCCGCACAGATGCCCGGGGTGGCGGGGCTGTATGCCGAGGGCCGCATCGAAGCTCGCAGTACAGCACAGCTGGCCGTACCTGCCGCGTCGATCCTGCGCGAGGGCGACAACGCCTTTGCCTGGCGTCTCAAGGACGGCAGCGTGGAGCGGGTGGCGCTCGATCTTGGCGCGCGTGACGATCGCACTGGTCACTATGCCGTGGAGGGTGGCCTTGCCGAGGGAGACACGGTGCTGCGCTATCCGGGGTCGACACTCAAGGACGGCCAGGCGGCGCAGCTCGCGAATCGCCCGCAATCGTCGACAATGACAGCGGAGGACTGAGTCATGCTGCTCTCCGATTTCAGTATCAGGCAACCGGTGACCACCATTGCGCTGATCATCGTGCTCATGTGCCTGGGACTCCTGGCGCTGAAAAATCTTCGCGTCAACCAGATTCCCGACGTCGACCAGCCGGTGATGGTGGTCAATTTCCCGTACCCGGGCGCATCGCCGGAAACCGTCGAGCGCGAGATCATAAATCGCGTCGAAAAGGCTCTGCTGAGCATTCCGCAGGTCTACGAGATCCGCTCGACCTCCTCGGAAAGCAACGCCCGCATCGTCATCATCTTCGACTTCAACAAGGAGATGTCGGCAGCCGCTGACGAGATCCGCAACGCCATCGCCTCGGTGCGCTACAAGTTGCCGGTGGAGATGCGCGAACCGGTGCTGTACCGCGTCGATCCGTCCGCAGAGCCGATCATGAACCTGGCGCTTTCGTCGGACCGGCAAACGCACGCCGAAATCTCGCGCCTGGCCGAAGACGTGCTCGCCGATCGATTGCGCGGCCTCGACGGCGTAGCGGTGGTGGAAGTCGACGGTGCGCTGCACCGCGAGCTGTCTGTCCTGCTGCATGCCGAAAAGTTGCGCGAGTTCAACGTCTCGGTGGGCGAGGTGGTCGAGGCACTGCGGGCGCAGAATACCAACGCGCCGGTGGGTCGCATCAAGGGCCCCCTCGACGAACAGAACATTCGCCTGGTCGGCCGCATCGAATCACCGGTCGAATTCAACGACGTTGTAGTGAAGCGGCAGGGTGACGAGATCGTGCGGCTCGGCCATGTGGCCACCGTCGAAGACGGGTTCGCGGAGCCCGAGAGCTACAGCATGCGCAACGGCCATCCGAATGTGGGCCTGTCGGTGGTGCGCTCGCGCGAATCCAGCACGGTGACGGTGGCCGGCCGCGTCCGCGAGGAAGTGATCGAGATCAACAAGACCCTGCCCGAGGGCACGTTGTTCGAAGTAACCTATGACGGCGGCGAGGACGCTTCAAATTCGCTGGCCAACGTAATCCATGCGCTGATCTTCGGCGCCGGCCTCACGATCTTCGTGGTGTACGCCTTCCTCAATTCCTGGCGTTCCACGCTGATCACGAGCCTGTCCCTGCCCACGTCGGCTATCGCGGCGTTCATCGCCATATGGCTGTGCGGCTTCACACTGAACTTCATGACGCTGCTGGGGCTGTCGCTCGCGATCGGCGTACTCATCGACGACGCGATCGTAGTCCGGGAGAACATCGTTCGTCATATGGAGCGCGGGGCAGATCGCGTGACTGCGGCGCGCCAGGGCACCGCGGAGATCGGCCTCGCCGTCACGGCAACGACGCTTTCCATCGTCGCCGTCTTTGTCCCGGTGGCCTTCATGGGGGGTGGCGCCGGCGAGTGGTTTCGTCCGTTCGCGGTCACAGTGGCGGCGTCGGTGCTGGTCAGCCTGCTGGTTGCCTTCACACTCGATCCGATGCTGTCTGCCTACTGGGGCGATCCGCCGGAGTACCGGCAGCGGGAAAGACGGGGTCTCGGCAGGTATCTGCAGCACTTCAATCAGTGGTTCGATCAACAGTCGGACCGGTACGGCAGTGTCATCTCCTGGGCGCTGCATCACCGCAAGTGGATGGCCGCGCTGTCTGTGCTTGCCCTGGTTGCCGCGCTGGTACTGCAGGTTACCGTGGGCGGCAGCGAGTTCCTCCCCAAGGCCGACTACGGCACCATTGCGGTCGAAATCCGCACACCTTCGAGCACCAGCCTCGAATATGCGCGCGACAAGGTGGAGCAAGCCGCCGGGCTTACGCGCTCGATGCCGGAAACGAAGGCGACCGACTCGCGTGTGTACGCGGGCGGCGGACGCATTTACGTGGACTTCGGCGACAAGGAGGAACGCAGCCGCTCCTCTTTCGAGATCGCGATGGACCTTCGCGTATTGTTGAAGCGCCTGGTCGGCGCCGAATACGTGGTGCTCGACGATCTCAACAACGGCGCGCAGAAGCCGGTACAGATCCAGTTTTACGGCGAGGACTCGCGCCGCCTCATGGAGATCACCAACGACTTCATGAGTCAGGTGCGAGCAATTCCCGGAGCGGTCGATGTAGGTCTCTCCGAACAGGACCCGAAGGACGAGTTACGAATCGAGCTTAAACGTGGGCTGGCGACCCAGTTGGGCATCTCCATGGCCGATGCTGCGCAGACACTGCGCGTTGCGTTCGCCGGCGTGGAAGTCGGCGACTGGGTGGATCCGAATGGCGAAGCCCGCGACGTCGCGGTCCGCCTGCATCCCGATGATCGGCTCAATGCGAGCAACATCGAACAACTGCCGATCGCGGTGACCGGAACCGGCATGATGGTGCCGCTCGACCAGATCGCGACGATTACCCTCGACAAGGGGCCGGCGCGGATCCAGCACCTGGACGGCAAGCGCACGGTCACCGTCTCTGCGAACGTTGAAGGGCGGTCGTCGGGGGAAGTCACGGCGGATGCCATGAAGCTGGCGCAAGCCATCGAGTTCCCGGACGGTTACGGCCTGACCCTGGGCGGCGCCTCGCGCGATCAGGAAGAAGTATTCAGCGAAATGTTTACCGCCCTCTTCCTGGGGATAGGCGTAATGTACCTGGTGCTGGTCATGCAGTTCGGCTCGTTCACAGCGCCGGTGCCGGTCATGCTGTCGCTGCCGCTGTCACTGATCGGCGTCGTGCTGGCGTTGCTCGCAACAGGTGGCACGCTCAACCTGATGAGTTTCATCGGCGTGATCATGCTCATGGGGCTGGTCGCGAAGAACGCCATCCTTCTGCTCGACTGCGCACGTAAGGAGGAAGCGCAAGGAGTCGATCGCGAGGAAGCATTGATGCATGCGGGACGTATGCGTTTGCGCCCCATCCTCATGACGACGTTCGCACTCATCGCGGGCATGACGCCGGTCGCGATCGGTCTGGGCGAAGGCGGCGAGTTCTATCGACCGATGGCCGTCGCCATCATCGGCGGGGTGATCACCTCAACGCTGCTCACCCTGCTCGTCATTCCGAGCTTCTACGACAGCATAGAGATTGCGCGCGAACGGGCGTTGCTGAAAGCCAGGGCGCGTGCAGCGCTTTACAATCCCGCCGTGGCGTTCGTGGTGACGGCTGTCGAAGCCGTATTTGCCCTGACCTTGCTGCGCGCCCTGTATCGCGCGGGACGTTGGCTGATGCGAATGGCTCCTACCGAACACCCCGTCGACAGGGCGGCTCGCCTCGTTGGTTTCGAAGTCCCCGCGGGATTCGACGGGCAACGGTCGGGGTGGCAGCAGCGGCGCAATGCGACGGTCGTACCGGACAGCGTCCCCGCGGGTACCGGCGCCGCGTGAGCCGCCCACCGGCGACGAGCAGCGCCGAGTCCCGTAGTTCCTGCAGGACCGCGAACTCGTAGCGGCAGGCCAGGCTTGCAAAGCGTTTAAGCCAGTTGTACCATTGGGTCACATGGTACATATAGGCCGCCCCGATGGAAATCACCATCGACATCGACAACCCCGTGCCGCAGTTCGAGCAGCTCATCGAGCAGATCAAGGCTGCCGTCACTGCTGGCACCCTGAAACCGGGCGACGCGCTGCCTTCGATCCGTCAGCTCGCCAACGATCTCGAGCTCAACAGCAAGACCGTGGCGAAGGCTTACAAGCTGCTGGAAAGGGATGCGGTCATCCAAGCCAAGGGCTACCGCGGTACCTACGTCCACCCGGATGCCAAAGCGAACTGCAAGTTCAACCTGCAGGAGTGGACGCTGCGCAAGCTCGGCGAAACGGTCACCGAGTTGCGCGAAGCAGGTGTCACCGATTCAGAAATCCGCAATGCGTTCGTCGGCGCCATCAACGGGCAATCGCCGGCAAAGTGAGGTCGTCATGATTGAAACCTATGGGTTCTTTACGGTGTTCACCCTGCAGATACTGGCAATGTCAGTCCTGTTTCCAACCCGGTTGAGCGAGTTCGCCTGGGCGCAGCTGTCGATCCTTTCCGCTGAACGCCTCGCGCAGCTCTACCCAGGTGTCGATCTCGATCTGGGTACACGGCGCTTTCTGACTCGATACCGTACATTGAACACGTGCATCGCACTGCTCGGCTTGTTGCTGCTCGCCTGGTTCTTCATCTACATGCGGCGCCCGGACTGGAATGAAGGCCCTGTGATTATTCTGTCAGCCGCGTATTTCATGATGCAGATGTTGCCACTCGGCTATCTTGCCTTGTTCGGTTTCCGGTTTAACAAGGTTTACATGCGCACATTGCATGAGGCGAAGCGCAAAGCCATCCTGGAGCGCCGCGGTCTTTTGGATTTCATTTCGCCATTCATCGTTTTCGTCGCTGTCGCGAGCTATTTTCTGTTCGTCGGGTTCGTGCTCTACACCCAGTCGAAGCCGATGCCAGGACTCGCGCTCGTCGGCGTACTGACACTGACCTATGTGTTGGAAGCCATCGTCGTGTATCGGGCGCTGTACGGCAAAAAGTCCACACCGCTCGAGACGCACGCAGCTCGCGCGCACAGGATCGGTTTGGCTGTAAGGGTGAATGTCTACTCCGGCATCTTGTGCACCGTGTTCTTTGCGTTCGTCTTCACGGTCGACCTGCTGGATCTGAAGCGATGGGTGCCGCTCGCGCAAAGTGTTTGTCTATTGATCACCACACTTTTCTGTCTCATGAGCCTCACCTCGCCGCAGCGCGAGCCAGAAGTGAATGAGTTCGGTTCCAGCCCGGTTCCCTGAGAGACACGGCGGAGCTCAGGCGGCTGCAGCGGATTGCGGAGGGAAACGAAACCTCTGGAGCGCGCAACAGGCCTGCGCTACGATCCGGATCGGCCGGCGAATCGGCGAGGTCCGGCCGCCTGCCGGCCCTTCTCGTGGCCAGGAGACAGAACATGAAAATCATTCCAGGTGCGGTTTTTTTGCTTGTGCTGGTGCTCGCAGCGACGGCCGTTGCGCAGGACAACGCTTTGACACGCAGTGAAGTGACGGCGATCCGCGCGAAGCTGGTCACCGTGCAGCAAGCGATGGGTGAGCCCGCGGGTTATCTCAAGGAATCCGAGGATTTCAACCTCCCGACGGACTTTAATCCGAATGCGTCAAAGGCCGGCAAATTCTGGCCGATTACGTCGAGTATCACGATGCGCTATACGGACCGTGCTGCTGCGGAGAACACTGCGAATGCCCAGAAGGCAGCCGAAGAGTTCCAGGCGAAATATGCTGCGGCCATCGCTGCCGGCGATTACGAATCCGTCGAACAGATGATGCAGGAAATGCAAGCGATCCAGGCGGCGGCAATGGCGCCCACGACGCCGAAGGAACCGTTGCAGGTATACCTGCAGTTCAACATGAATCCGAGCGTCGGTATCGATCCCGAGGCCATCGTGCTCGAGCAGCCCGGCGTCATCGCGTTGCGCCAGAAAGAGCTGAACAGCGACAGAGGCCAGGTCACCGTTTATATGGATCCCGTCGCTCTGAAGTCGACCGGGGAGCTCGCGAAATTTGAGCTACGCACGGATCAAGACGGCGTCGGCAACCGGACCGGCCTCTACCACATCGTGATACAGGCGAACGGCGCCGTCCCCGACATCGAATCGTGGATCGGGGACTTCAATTACGCCGCAATGCTCGGGGTCATCGACGCGCGCTAGTCTTCAACTGGGGGCTAGCGCCAAATCCGATTCCGCCCCGCGGGCTCGCCGCCTCATTGGTCTGAGAAGATCGAGAGCCGGATATCGACACAAGCTGGAATACAGACATGGGAAAGCTGATCGTCATACTCGTTCTGCTGGCCGCGGCAGCTGGCGGCGCCTGGTATATGGCCGGTCGCGCGGCCCCGCCAGTAATCGAGATTGTGGAACCGCAACGGCTGATCGGGCAGTCCGGCGAGCTCGAAGTGATGATCACGACGCCGGGCGGAGAACTCACGCAACTCGACGTCGTTCTGCAGCAAGGTGAAGCGCGCTGGCCTGTACTCAAACTCTCAGGAGACGGTCCTGCCGAACTTTCCCGGCCCGGCGAGAATCAGCTGCAACTCCAACAGCCAATAGGCAAACGTGACGTGCCCGAGCTCGAGGCTGGATCACTATTGATTCACGTCACCGCCATGCGGGCAGTGCTATTCGGCTTACGGGAAATCAGCTCAAGCACGACGCACGAGGTTGAAGTTCGATTGTCGCCGCCACAGGTAGGCGTCACGTCACAGTTTCACTACATCAACCACGGCGGCTCCGAGATGGTCGTCTATCGCGTAAGGCCCACGGACGTCGACTCCGGTGTGCGGGTGGGTGATTACGAATACCCCGGCTATCCCGCGACCGCTTCCGGAGTCGAGGGCGCGGACCCCGGTCTGCGGGTAGCGTTTTTTGCGCTGCTGTGGGACCAGGACGTCAAAACGCCCATCAACCTGTATGCACGTGATGAAGTCGGCAACGAAAGTCTAGCGAGCTTCGACTATCGTGTTTTCCCAAAGAGTTTTCGCAAGAGCCAGATCAACCTTGACGACCGCTTCCTGCAGAAAGTGGTACCGGAGATTCTTTACAATACCCCGGAGCTTAAGGTCGAGGACCCGTCCGACCTGCTGGGTTCCTATCTGCACATCAATCGCGAATTGCGCCGGCAGAACAACACCCGGATCGCCGAGCTGGCAAGTTCTACCTCATCGACGATACTCTGGCAGTCGGAGTTCAAACAGTGGATCAATACTGCAGTGGAGGCGGGCTTTGCGGATCAGCGCAGTTACGTTTATGACGGCAAGGAAGTCGATCAGCAGGTACACCTGGGATTCGACCTGGCGTCGACCACCAATGCGCCGGTGTTGTCGGCGAACAGGGGACAGGTATTGCATGCCGGCTGGCTCGGCATTTACGGCAACTGTGTCATTATTGATCACGGTATGGGATTGCAGTCGCTGTACGCACACCTTTCGACCATCGAGGTGGGTGTCGGCGATATGGTCGAAAAAAGCGCGCGCCTCGGGTTGAGTGGAGCCACCGGCCTCGCCGGGGGTGACCACCTGCACTTCACGATGTTGATCGCCGGTCGTGCCGTTACGCCGATCGACTGGTGGAGCAAGCAATGGATCGAGGACAGGGTCCAACGCAAGTTGCGACAGGTAACGCCCTGACTCCCCTTTAGTTACGCTTTGCCAGTGCTCGGCCACTCGCAACGGCCCCTGCTTACGGGTGGCAGGGGCCGGAGGTTCAAATCCTCTCACCCCGACCAGTTAGTCCCTTAAACGTCAATAGCTTGCACGTCTCTCAATCGACCACTGTCTTTTTGCGTGAGCGATTGTGTGAGAATCGTGTGAGCTGCGACCCGCAACACAGTATTGGGTCGCCGTTCACGCACTTTCTCCGCCGCTTCCAGCAATCTTGCGATATCCGGCGCCGAGTAATGCGTCGTGATCCGTTCGGACTTGTGGCCGAGCAGATTGTTGCCGCGGAAAGCGTAGCCCGAGCTGAACTTGATGGCTTCTTCGCGGCGCAGGCGGAACGCGGCCTGCAGCCGCGCGCTCATGCGGACATACGGGTCATCGATCTTCGCGAGCTTGGCCTCGTTCAGGGTCTGGGCCTTGGACTGATTGGTGACGAGGACTCGAGTGCCGATGCCGTAGGCAGTATTGTCCTGGAAGACGACACCCGACTTGTTCACCTTGCCGGCCCACCAGCGGAGTACGGAGAGGCGATTCTTGAGCGTGCCGGTGCTTATTTATGCGATTCAGGGACATCCTTTTCAATTTTCTCATTTTCAAATCGACCTGATAATTCTGGTATTGCAGCCGTTCATTTTTCGGGTCGTAGTTATTGCCAACATCGTCCCAGTACGGTGTTAGTTTCCCAACTCCGCAGCTTTTTGCATAGGCGTTTTGCCGTTCAGTGCGCCATGTGGACGTTGCCAGTTGTAGTAGAACTGCCATTCGGCCAGCCGATCTCCCAGATCAGGATCATCGAGATTAGAGATTGCGTAGAATTCTATCTTGTCGGTCTTCTGTGACCGTTCGACTTTTCCATTCAGGTGCGGTGACCTCGGCTTGTTGGGCCGGCATTTGATACCGAACTCTTCAACTCGCTCTTGTACTTTGTAGGCAAAAAATTCGGAACCCCGGTCAGTTTGAATTCGCTGGACGGGAAAAATCATTTCCTCGATGACCGCGTCAATGAAATTCAAGGTATTGTTTGCTGTTCGCCTTTTGTAGATCCGAAGGACGCGACAGCGCGTACAGTCATCTACAGAGGTGTATTGGTAGATTCCGGGCGCAATCTTGCAGGTATCCATCTGTACCCGTTCCCCGGGTATGGACCTCGAATAACGCTTTGTGTGTCTTCCTCGTGGCGGTCGCTTCAGCGGGCCTACCTTCGCTTCTACAAGAACTTTGTGGATGGTCGCTAATGAATACTTGGTTGCGGCCTCTCTGATCAGCTCCGACTGAATACGTCATGCACCCAGGTTGCGCTCCTTGCGAAGCTGAAGAATTTTATCGCTGACAATTTTCGTCCGTTTTTGATTCGGGCTCGACTTCGGTCGACGACTGCGGCTCGCTAGTCCTTCAATACCGTGATTCTGCCAACGCCGATACCAGAACCCGGAGCGTGGGGCGGGAGATTCCACAGCGCCTGCACGTTAAGCCAGCATTGCCCGTGGCTTCATACAATTCCACCCACCTCAGCCGCATAGTGATTTGCTTGTCCATAGTGCCCAATCATAGTGAAAGGATGACTATGAATCACACAGATTAGAACTCGCAGTGCAAAATGAAACTTTGCGGCGCCTGACAGGGGCGGACGATCTAAACCGTCTTCTGCCGAAAGTAACGTTTTCCGACCAATATACGCTCCGCATCGGAAAGCAATTGCTCGAACTTTCTTACCATGGCGACGGCCATCAGCCCGGTAACACGTTCATCAACGCTCGAATACAACGGGTACTGACGGTCGTGGACGTTATATTCCCTGGCTGGATGCCATGGCGACGATTCGTTGGCAAAACTGATGTTCCCAAGTGGTTTAAAAAAGGCATCTATTAGCAGACCATTGCAATTCTGCCTTATGCAAATAGGCAACCCTTAAAAAGGTGCAATCATTCGTGTCTGTTACTGGATCGTCGCTATGATTGTCTGGACTCCTAGCAACCGTACTGCTCGTTTGATGTTGTGGACTGCACATGAAGGTCGTACGGAATAAAGCGGGTCCTGCCGTCCGCGTTTCACTCGCGCATTCGGGATGAGTTGCAGAGGTGGCGCCTCTGCAACTCGTCGATATCGTCGCATCAGGACCGTGGCGAACCAGTACCCGGGGTCGCACGGACCGTCCGACCATTGCGGTCCTGCGTTGGCCTGAAATTGTTGCCGAGGATAGTTCGAAACGATTCCAACTGCTCACGAGTCAGTTTTGCTCGCTTGGCTAGGACGATCCATGTCACTGTTTCGCTGCACGGTGGCGTAGTGAGAGAGCCGGTATAGGTGTAGTACCGCTTACGACTCGTCAAGCCATCCCGAAAGTCAATCAAATCCTCATTCTCTATCACGTCGCCATTCTTCTCCGGCAATCCGGCGTCGATTAATGTCTGAATGAATTCATTCGGCTTTGCAGGATTACCCACCTCGAAGAGCACGCCAATTACGAGATTGTCGCCGACGCTCGGATCGGTGAACACGCCGTGCATTTCCATGACGCCGTGATCGCGTTGAATCGTATGTTCTGAGTACGTGTGGAAATGAAACTGCTGTAATTCGAAACTTCGGTTGTCAAATACTATGTAGCTTCCGGTGTTAGCGTAATGCTGCTCGATTGTGTGGCCATTATTGAACATGTCGATCGTTGTAGGATACGTGTGCAGATCCAGTCGACCGAGTTGTGGATCGACTTTTACTTTCGCGATATCGATCGGCGATTGCCTGGCATCGGTTGCGACCGCTGCACACGCTTCCCAGTCACCGTTCAGCTCCGCCCAGTATGCCGGGCCATCATCACCGTTGTAGGAGAACTCCTGCGCGTGAACAATTGACATTGCCGGTATTGTTACGGCGAACATCGCCAGCTGTTGGAAGAATCCTGCGCGTTTACCTTTCTTCTTCATCGTTTTGCTCCTGTGTAAGTTCGTTTTCCGCAGTACAAGACTGCTGGGCGTAAGAGTCAGTAAACAGCACTCCCTCACTGGCAATGCAGTCAATGTTTGGCGTACTTCCGCCCATCATGCCGCGGTGGAAGGCACTGATGTTCCAAGTGCCGACATCATCGGCCATGATCATAATATAATATTGGGTTTCTTATCAGCTGCGTGTGAAGAAAAAGCAGTCAATAAAATAGTCAGCACGAGTGTCTGCCTGCAGCGTTGATCTTTTCCAGAAAAGTAAAGCAGGGCAATCTACGAGAAATTGCAGGTGCAATCTATTCCTTTTCCTGTAACCAGACAAGAACTATAAATGTATCCGTTGCGTTACCGACCATCGCAATAGACGCCAGCGTGACCATACCCCTGCATTCGAGCATGTCTGAATGTGGAGATTGAGTTAATCAGACCGCATTTTTTGCGAACACAGCGGGCGGTTTTTTGCCCAGTGATCGATGCGGTCGGAGCGAGGCGGCCTCTGCAAGGAAATTGTTCACGATCGTAGCCATGGCTCCCATTGGCCGTTCCTTGTCTGTTGGCGGTGTAACTACCATTGATTCCTCTTAGGAGGAACTGCATCTTTTGCCCTTTCAGGCCCGATCAGGAGCAACTCGCTATGCAGCGCCACCCAATACCGGCAAAAAGACCGTGACCACAAGGCCGGTCAGAAAAAGCACACCACTGACGATATACAACCCTGTGCTGATGCGCCGCAATCGTTGACAACTTTGGGCCAGCGCCGGATCGAAGGGACAGGGTAGCCTTCGAGCTCGCCAAAGCGTGATGCCACTGATGGTGAGCAAGCCCGCAGCGATGCCAAACACCAACAACTTGTGCTCGCTCAGCCAGACTAGTTGCGGCACTGCTGAGACGAGCCCCACGACCGCAGCACCTGCGCCGAGCGACACGAGAATGGCCGGTAACACGCAGCAAACCAGGGTTGTCGAACTCGCCAACAAAGTGCCGAACGCGAGTCCTGCATTACGTGTGTGTGGGTTGCCGATCACTGGGCATCGCTCTCGAGCCGCTCTCGAATTTCGTTTAGTGAGTCGTTGCTGCGTGTTATCTCAGTTACGTCATAACCGGAATCCCTAAGCGCAGTCTCAAGCTGCTCGTCCGGAATATCCTGTCCTTCCTTCGTCTCAACCGCGACCAGTCGCTCTTCAAGGCTGACCAAGACTTCGACGGTTGCTGGATTCCTGCGCAGTGTCTTCTCGATGCCCTGGGCACAGAATCCGCAGACCAGTCCGTTGACCTTTATCTCGATGGTTTCTGCGCCGGCCGCATTACTGTGCAACACAAGCACGATCATTAGAATGAAAACTCGCATGACCACTCCTCTGCCTAGAAATTGAACATGAACATGGCTTGGACCTTACCGTCTGTCGTAGGCCCCGCCTCGATCCAGGCATTGCCCTTGAACAATCGCAACAAGAATGCCACTTCGACACCCTCATACATGTCCCCGGTGTAGTGACGCGCCTGCACCACAAACCAAGTCGCCAACGTCGAATAATCATGCTCATAGGGAGCGACACCGAGCTGTAAGGTGTCGATCCGTCGAGCGAACGCCGAAGCCGAGTAATAGTAGTCGGTCTTGAATGAGCTGTAGGTGCGGCGCGTCTCATAGTCGACCTGCAATCCAGCGTTCCAAGCCAATCGATTCGAGTTTTCATCGCTTGTCGTGGCGCTGCCAAGGCTGCCCCATCCAAAGATGTTGGCCTGCGCCTTTTCCATGTTCCAGCGCTTCACCAGGTAGTTTAAACGGGCGTAACTGATATCCATGCTGCCATCATTCACATCGCTATCGAGCGCCATATGTCCCAGACCGGCTGACAAAAAGTAGCGCGGCGCATAGAACACCTGGAACTCGCGCATTGTTCCGGCGCCGTACTCGGCCATGACCGTTGTACCGTTCGCGTAGGCAATCGGTTTGGCGAAAGCAGGAAGCCATACGAAACCGATAAGGGAGAGCGCGCCCAGCGGGCGCAATAGTCGCTGAAACATGCCGTATCCTCCGAAACCGAAAGAAGTTGCTACTTGCGCGGCGCATCAGGCGCCGCGCGGAAACTAGGTGTAGCAAATCGGAGGAGGATTTGGCGGAGCGTACGTTCGAGAAGAAGCGAAGATTGCGACGGGTCCTGCTGTAATGTCTCGCCCGGGCGAAATGCTCTGTGAAGCAAATGCATAGGTTGCGATACAGGCCAAGCAATAGCCCACACATCCGGCAATTTCAGTTTCACCCTCGGGGCAGCAAGGACATTTATCAGGGTTGTCGCTGTCCTGATCGCTGTGAAGGGTTTCGGGCACATCCGTCCCGTATCCGAAGCTCGACACACCGGCTCCTTCAAGGAGTAGTATGGTCGCCAAGGCCACCAGGATCAGGGAGCGATTCATGTCTGCGATGATACGTTCCTCGTTGGGCGGTTGCCAGCACTTTGAGCCGTCTGTGCGCCGCCAAAGTCATGCTCGGCGGCTTTCCGGTAGTACCCATGATGAAGGCCACCGCAACGTCGCGCCCAGCGCCATCCGACCCGACAACGGCGTGCCCTTCGCCTCCGGCAACGCGCTGGTCAGTCTCACCCGCCTCTCCACCTGGTGGCTGCGCTCAGGAATCAGCCTGCAGCGCATCAAGCCTGGACACCCCGAACAGAACGGCCGTCACGAGCGCATGCAACCGAACCTTAAGCAGTAAGCGACGAAGCCCATTGCCTTCAACTTTCTACAGCAGGAACGCTTTGATGCCTTCACCGGGGTTTACAACGATGAACTCCGAGGATCGACAAGACTTGCTGGGACACAGATCGGGACGGATCACCAGCCACTATTCGGGAGCTGAATTAAGCAGCCTCATAGACGCGGCAAACTATGTGGTCGGACAGGGGTCCAGCAAATGTCCCGCACTGGTGCTGCTGAAGACAAAGGCGGCTAATGCTCCTGCAGTAACCGCCTGAACTTTGTGCAAAAAATTGGCGCGCCCGGAGAGATTCGAACTCCCGACCGCCTGGTTTGTAGTTAAACCAATAGACGTTAAGTAAGCGCAGCGCGAGACCGGCAGGTCCGAGAGACAAAAGTAACAAGGTATACGAGCCATCGAGTCATCCTCGAATGCTACCGATCTCCCGAAAACCTCCAAGAAAATCAATCTGCATGGGTTCTCTGGACCCACAGCCGATTACGTAGGCAATGGGATGGACTCCTCCTCACCTTACAAATCGGCGTCTATGCGCCAGAATGGTAAATGAGAATCAATCATTCAGAAGATTGAGGTGAAGCCCACCAGTCTTGACGAACGGATCATGCAATGCGTTAAAAATGATCCCGTAGCACAGATTACCCGTAGCACACAGATTATTAGAACTGCTCGGCTCGAGCAGCGCTGATCATCAGGCGATACGGTCCCGGGGAACGCGCCGCACCGGTGGCGCCGAGCTTTCACGTTCTATCAGGCTGTAATCGAGGGTCAGGTGCTCGCATTCGGTGTCGCGGCCCGCGCGACTGGCGCGAATACCGCGCGTCAACAAGTCGATGGCGGCATGCGACATGTCGCTGATCGGTTGGCGGATCGTCGTGATCTCCGGCCAGACCGTGGTTGCCAGCAGCGTGTCGTCGAAGCCGGTCACTGTCAGCTCGCCGGGCACATCGATGTGGCGGCGGTGGGCGACGGAAATCGTCGCCGCGGCCATCTCGTCATTGCTGGCAGAGATTGCCGTCGGAATCTCAGGCAGCGCGAACAGGCATTCGGCCGCGTCCAGTCCGGAGCGATACGAGAAGCGGCCGGTGGCAACCAGTTCCGGGCGCCACTTTATACCCGCTGCTTCCAGTGCGTCGCGATAGCCGCTCTTGCGTACTTCGCTGACCAGGTATTTTGGGTCGCCCGTTATGAATCCGATGCGCCGGTGACCGAGCCCGATTAGGTATTCGGTCATCGTGCGTGCCGCGCTTCTGTCGTCTATCGTCACTGACGAAATACGTTCGCCGACAAGCTGCGGGCCTATTGTGACCGTCGGCACATCGCGTTCTTTGAGCAGATTGAGCAGATCAAGCGAATCGGCGAGCGGCGGCACCAGCAGGACACCACTGATTCCGCCCTTCAGTTGATCATTTATGGTCCGCTCCGCATCCGCCTCGCCATCGCATTCGGCGACGACCAACTGCGTATCATGCTCGCGAACCTGCTCCAGTGCGCCCAGCAGCGTCGCGCTCAAATACGTGCTGCTGGAGTTCGCGTACAGCAGGCAGACCTGTATCTGGCTTGCGCTGGCCAGGCTGCGGGCCGCCCGGTTGGGCGAAAAGCCGAGTTCGCGGATGGCCGCGTTAACCGCCGCTCGCGTGCTGTCGCGGACGTTGCCTTCGCTATTGATGACGCGGGATACAGTCATCGGCGAAACGCCAGCGCGGACGGCAACATCGCTGATGGTTACCCGCGCATAATGGCGACGAGCTGCTGCGCGTCTGCTCTTGCCCACTGTCGACCGCCTTAGAGGGGGTAGTATTAGCGGTTACCGGTTTCCGAAACTCTGGCTGCGGACAGGCTGAGCCTTCTCCCATTCCTCTTGGTCGACGTTTCGAACCTTTTGGGTAAAGACAAAGGTCCCATTTTTGTTGCCAACCACCAAATCGATCAGCCCATCTTTATTGATGTCTCCGCTTACCACTAGCCGTCCAATGCCCGCCTTGTCGTCGATCAGATAAGGAACGAATTCGACCTGGCCATCCTCCTGGCGCGCGAGCCGGAAATAATAGATCACCGGGGCCCCTCGGGACCCGGGGTCGGCGAACTCGTGAGCCCGGTAGGTCATTCCGGTCACAATGTCCTTCAGGCCGTCGCCGTCGATGTCGACAAGCTCTACTGCGTGAAGCTGGGAAAATTGAACCCCATAAGCGTTGTCGGTATTTGTCTCCTCCTTGCTTAGAATAAGATGCTCCTGAAAGGTGATCTTCCCTCCGGTACGGCTCTGTTCAAACCAGGCCAGGCCCCAACCATGAGCGTCCAGGCTGGTGATGACGTCGTTGAGCCCGTCGCCATTCACGTCATAGGCGAACATCTGGCCTCCGCCCCTCAAGTCAGCGAACGGGTCGGCTCCCTCCCGATCAGCGAATGGAAAAGGGTGAAAAACCCAATCCGGATCGTTTTGCAGGGAGGCAGGTTGTTGCAGCCATCCATCCCCGGTCAGAAGGTCGTTGCGTCCGTCGCCGTCGACATCCCCGTAGCCCATGCCGTGGGTGTAGTGATGAATGTCCTCTTCGCTGGTCGATACAGGGCGAAAGATCCAGGGAAGCGTCGGAGCTACAGGGTTCGGCGAGGCATAGCCGTAATGTTTGCCATAGGCCATCAACAGTTCCGGCGCCCCATCGCCGGTAAGGTCTGCGACTACAGGCGATTCGTTTTTTACACGGTCTATAACAAAGTGGCGCTCCCAGTGCTCGTGCCGCTCCGGGGCCGGACCACTGAAAGACTTTCCCGGGTTCTGGTACCAGTAAGCCTCGGTATTTGGAAGTCCCACCGTCAGGACATCAGGCCAGCCGTCCGCATTGAAATCGTAGACGAATGAAAAGAAATTGTTGTTGGCGTAATACGAACGATCATTTGGGCCCCGCCTGGTCGGCGCCACCGCCGGATAGAATTCGTAACGGTGGTTGAAGTCGGGTCCCAGGAATATGTCTGGTCCGCTGACGACATCCTGGTGACCATCCTGATTAAAGTCGCCGAAATTGGCGCCTTCCGACCAATAGATGGGAGTCAGTTCCTGTTTTTCAAATTCACGAATAACTGGGTCGGCGGCCTGAGCGCCGACCGTTACGCATAGGTAGGTAAGTATTAATGCTGCAACGCGCTGAATTCTGTTCATCTCAGTTCCTCATCCCCGTCATTCGAGCTTTGCACTTTAGGTGCCGCGGGTTTGCCAATGTTAGCGCTACCATCTGCACACGCAAGTAGGGGTAACGCTTCAGTATGGATGGATCCCCCTAAGCACCTTCTATCATTGTTGGCCAGACAACGCCACCATTTTTATGCGCCAGCCGCTGTTTTAAATGCTTCTTTCCGTAACGACCTTGCCATGTGAGGGTTGGGCTCGGAAATCCCGCAAAGATTTTTTGAATCTTGTTCGACTGGCGTGAGTGAAACCTTTCTCATCAGTCCATTGCCTCGCAGAATACCTCCAGCATTTGCTCGGAATGGACAGCTCTTCGTCTTCCGATGACTTGGCCGTTGACCAGATAGGAAAAGGGTGCCTATCCTTCCTGTACTCCGAAAAAAAGCCCGGCGAGAGTTGGTCGACTATTATATTTTCGGTTCCGCCAAAACGTAACAGCGCATTTGCCCGAAGTGTGTCCCGGGCCTTTTGCAAACATGGGTGAATTGACGGCACGCAGGCTGCGCGCCGTTGCAGCATAACCTGAATCGTTGACTCTCCAGAGGACCATTGATGGATGAGAAAATTCGCGTCGTCGTCGCCGGTGGCGGAACGGCTGGTTGGTTGACAGCCTACAGTCTGGTCAAGCGGCTGGGAAACTTGCTCGAAATCACCCTGGTCGAATCTGACCAGATCGGAACCGTGGGTGTGGGCGAGGCGACCATTCCCACCATGCGCAGATTTCACAAGTTTTTCGACATCGACGAGCGTGAGTTTATGCGCGCAACCCAGGCAAGCTTCAAGCTCGGCATACTTTTTGAAAACTGGGGCGCGCCGGGCGAAAGCTACGTTCACTCGTTCGGTGGTTTCGGGCAAAGTAACTGGCTGGTGGAATTCCACCAGTACTGGCTGGAAGCGCATGCCAATGGCTTTGGCGGCAGCCTGGAGGATTATTGCCTCGAAGTGAAGGCGTCGAGGGCCGGTAAGTTCGCGGTAGAGGTAGGTGAGACGCCACTGACGTATGCCTTTCACCTGGACGCAACGGCCTACGCCGGATTTCTTCGGCGAAAAAGCGAATCACTCGGCGTCCGGCGAGTCGAAGGCAAGATTGGCGAAAT
>JBGTLY010000087.1:0-9627 GCA_041743865.1 Woeseiaceae bacterium | reverse complement strand
TTCGGCACTCAGGCTCAATTTCAGTCCACTGCCGATCAGGCCGGTGACCGTGCCGCCTATTGTGTGTGTCCCGCAGCTGACCTCGACGCCCGTCACATCGGCATTACCCATGACACCGCTGCCATTGCGAACGTGGCATGTTTGCTCGGGGTTCGTAGGCTGGCGGCCAATGGCCACGTTGTAAGACTCGCCCTCGAGTACCGCGATACTGAAACGGAAGGCGCCGTTGTCGGCAATTTCTAACAGCTCGCCGATCGTGTCGTCAGCGCCAACATAGTTTCGCAACTGCATACCGCCGGCGAAGGGTTTCGGGACGCCCTTGAGACCGGTGAGCGTGCCGGAAACGTGGTAGCCGAGCGAACAGGTAATATGCACATCGGTAACGTTTGCACCGTTTATGGTGCCCCCACCGTTCTCAATGTCGCATCGCTGTTCCGGGTCGTGGAGCTGGTCGTGGGTATAGATGAGCACGTTGTAGGCTGTGCCGCTCGGCATCGCCGAGGTAAACGTGATCGGCCCATCGCCTGTTACGGTTACGTCATCGTCGACCAGGCTGCCTGTCGACGTGGTCCACCGGAGCGAGATCTCGACCTGCGGATTTTGCAGGCCTGTAATCGTGCCACTGACCGTGTACGTGTTGCCGATGGGCGTGTCGTCGCCGTCATCATCGCCGTCGTCCGGTGACGGCTCCGAGCTGCGACAGCCCGCGATTAGTAACCCGGCGGTAATCAAAGTCGCGACGTATTTCATCCATTTGTTGCTCAGGTGCATGGCGGTTCCTCGGGAGTGCCAGGCAGCTCGACACCCACATTCACTAATTTGCAAATATCAACGTCTTCAACGGGAAATCGCCGGAAAACCGGACACGCAGGGAAAATTGTTTCGCGCCGCAGTGGCCGCGGCGGTGTGCGAGTCAGCGGGCGGCGGCGCTCGACTGGGCCTGGCGGGATAGCCGGGCGTCCATGGTCAAGGGGGGGCGGGCGAGCAGGCTCGCGGCGCGCTGATAGGCGCTGCTGGCCTCGGACGGGCGACCGCTTTTCGGCCAGTGCCTCCGCCTGCCAGAACGCGGCCTCCCCGGCACCACGGGACCCGGCATCGAAATCGTCCCAGAACCGTTGAGCATCGGCAAACGTCGCCAAGGCAGTGGCAGGGTCGTCTTCGATGAGCGCAACACGCCCCAGTCCCAGCAGGGCTTCAGCCTGGGCCGGTGTCATAATTGGTTGCGACTGCTGCAGCACCGCCTGGGCTTCTGTAAAACTCTCTCGTGCACCCTCGCTATCCCCGGCTTCGAGTTGCGCGTTGCCGAGATAAGTCAGTGCTTCGCCAAGATCGGAGAGGCGTGCCTGGACGCGGGCGAGCGCCACGCCGCGGGTTAATGTGTCGAGTGCAGCATCGGCCTGGTCCTGCCAGAGTTGCAGGGTGCCGAGATAGATGTCCGGCAGGTGGGTCTTGAAGCGCGGTTCGTCCGCATCCTGCGCCTGGATGACGTGCTCGAGATCTTCGGCGCTGCTGTGGTAGTCGCCACCGTTCGCTGCCACGACGAATGCACGGTCGGCATGCAGCACGCGCATCATCGACGGCGCGTCGAAGCGCTCCATGACGGCAATCGACGCGTTGATCTGCGTTTCGGCCTCCGGCATATGCCGGGCCGCCATGTTGGCTCGCGCAAGCGTTCGCAAACGCCCGGCATTCGCCGGCGAGGGCGGGATGTCGAACGCATCCTCGTCATGGATGCCACGCTCGATCAGTTCGATCGCCGCCTTCAGGTCGCCGCGTTCCATCAAGGCCAAACCGAGCCGCACCGAGTAGCGCGCGGCGATCAGGCTGCTGTCGCCGTAGATCGACTGTGCACTGGCGAGGGAGCGTTGCAGGTGTGGTAGCGCGTCGTCCAGCCGGCCCGTGTCAATGAGCGAGGCCGCGTAGTCGTGTTCCGCCTCCAGTACCGACGGGTCCTCGTAATTGCCGCCGTGGGCCTTGAGCGTCAGCTCGTAGGCGGCCTCGTTGTGAGTGAGCGAGCGATCCGCATCGCGCTGCATGCCGGCAGCGCGCCCGAGCGCACCATGCACCTCGGACATCAGGTCGTCGTCCAGCCCCACCACGCTCGTCGCGGCCGCAAGGGCCTGCTCCGCGGCTGCGTTGGCGTCGTCGTATTGTGCGCGTCCGTAAGCGACGGAACTGCGCAGGACGGTCGCCGTAACGAGGGTTGCGTCGGGTCGTGCGGCATCGAGATTTTCAATAGCGGCATCGAGTTCGCGATCGGCCTCGTCGAGCCGACCGAGACCGAGTAATGCCTCGGCCGCGAGCAGGTGCAGCGATGTCTGCGTGTCATCATTGGCCAGCATCGCTGCCGCCGATTGCATCGCCAGCTGCAGCAAGTCGTACGCACGTGCCGGCTCATACAGGCCAAGATAGCTTTTCGCCAGTACTGCCTGCAGACGAAACTGCATATCGCGCTGGCCGGCCAGCTCCGTCGTGACACGATCCCGGGCGCGGTCCAGGATTTCCAGTGCCGTGCGCTGGCGCTTGATGCCTGTCACGTTGGGATCGACGCCTTCGAAAATCGACGTGGACAAGTGGACGACCAGTACTTATGGATCGTCTGGCCTTTCTCCTCGGTTGTGAACCGCCAGACCAGGCGCTCACCGGCCGGACATTCGTACTCATCGTCGGCGTCGTGATAGAGGAAATCGCGCTTGCTAAAAAGACCCGCTTGACACTCCCGGAGGTCAGCGGCTTGGGCAGGTAGGTCGTGATGTTGTCCTGCTCGCTCTACGAAGCAAAGTTCTACACCAAAGCACGCGCTTCGCGTGTACATGACCGCCGCGCGCGCTATCGACAAGGAAACGTTTGCGAAGCTGTCGACGAGGCAGCCTGCGAATCCCTTCGCGAAATCCGAGCGTGGGCAGTGGGTTTCCGTCGAGATGAGAATCAACGTATGCCCGGCGTCGGCGATGCTTCGTCCGGCTGAGTCGAGCATTTGGCGGACTTGCGCCGTACTTGTTTCGTGCCGTTCGAGTCGCCCGATCCGAAGTAAGTTTTACAAGCTCATCGTTGGCGCGCTTTCACGTCATGTGGTGGCCCTCGCGCACGATTGTCGCTTCGCCAATGGGGACGAGATAGTTGAGGTCGCCTTCCGGTACCTCGCCGCGCGTCGGGTAGATGTGACGTGTCCAGGATCAGAATGGGGTCTTCGCAGTAGACCCGGCATCGCGAGCAGGATCTCGTCATCCCCAAGGTTAGTCGACACTGACTCGCAGGCGCTCCAGCGGCTTGCGCTCTATGTTGACATGTCATCACAATTAGCCGAGACTACCTGAATGGGTAAAACCGGTCGACCACCGACAAGCAAGCTGACGCGCGGGGAGCAGCTCCGGCGTGCGAAGCGTGCGCAACGCGAACGGGAACGCCGGGCGGGCCTCGTCAATGTGCAGCTCGTGTTGCCCGGACGCACGGCCGCCAAGCTGGCCGTTGCCCGTCGCACGGCCGATTTTCCGGACCTCCTGGACGATGCCCTCGATCAGTTGATCGTGTATCTGCCCGACTATCCGCAATTGCGCGATCTGGCGTGGAATCGGACGGACGAGTACGTACCGGCGAAAGAAGCCTTGCAGCTCTACGAGCGTAACTGGCGGTTCGTAGAGCCCGGTCGCCTCGACCCGAAGGAACGCGCGCTGATCGACCGGCTGAAGACAAGATTCGGGGGCGGGGTGATCAATGCCTGAGTACCGCAGGCCGCACCATCGACTCGTCGCCAGTGCACTAAAAAAGATGGACGCCGGCTTTCTTGCGCGAGCCGAATGCTATTTCGGCGGCGGCACCTTGCTCGCGATGACGCTCGGGGAGTATCGGGAATCTCGCGATATCGATTTTCTGTGCTCGAGCAGGGACGGTTTCAGGTCGCTCCGCGAGACGGTCACAGAGCGGTCCCTGGGCGCGATTTTCCGTCAATCCGTCGATCTTGTGCGCGAGGTGCGGGCCGATCGTGACGGCATACGCACGTTCCTGACGGTCGGCGACGGACCCATCAAGTTCGAGATCATCCTCGAGGCTCGCATCGACCTTGAAGGGGCAATCGATAAAACGCTGGGCGTACCGACGCTCGACCGGGAGTGTGCGATTGCGGAAAAGTTTCTGGCCAATGCCGACCGCGGTCTGGACGAATCCACTTTGTCCAGAGACTTGGTGGACCTCGCGTTCATAGCGGCCCATGCGGGCCGACCGCCGCTTGAAAAGGGCATGGAGATCGCCGAGCAGGCGTACGGGACGGCCGTACGAAAAAGCCTTCGGTCGTGTCTCGACGACTTCAAGAACAACCGAAGCCGCGCGAATGCACACATTCGCTCGCTCGGCGTGGAAGACACCCGTACATTGCGGCAAGGGCTTCGGTTGCTGCGCAAACTTGTCCAGCACGAGAAGGTATGAAGGTAATGTTTCCTATTTGCGCCAGAAAAGATGATGCGTAATCCCGCTCGGGCTCGGAACGACCTCTAAGTGGAAGCGGTCGGTGAGTTCGACAGGGCTTTCCCACAGTTTTTCTCCGCGTTCAAGGGAGACGGGGGCAATGGCGACGTGCAACGTGTCGATCAGGTCGGCGTCGAGGAACTCCCGGACCGTTGCTACGCCGCCGCCGATGCGCACATCTTTGCCCTCGGCGGCCCCGAAGGCCTGCGCGAGCACGTCCCGCGGGGAGCCTTGGAGAAAGTGGAACGTGGTGTCGGAAAGCGTGCACGAGGGGCGCGGGTAATGCGTGAGCACGAATACCGGCGTGTGGAACGGCGGGTTATCACCCCACCAGCCTTGCCAGTCGTGGTTCTCCCACGGTCCCCGGTGCGGGCTGAACTTGTTGCGGCCCATGATCTCTGCGCCGATGTTGTTCGAAAAGTCGCGGGTGAAGTAGTCGTCGAGCCCGTATGTTCCGCCCGGCTTGGTTCGGTTGGGCCAGTGGGCCGTTGCAACCGCCCACGAAACCAGATCCATGGGGTTCGCATGGCCGAACGGCCGCTCCAGGCTCTGCCCTTCACCCGTACCAAACCCGTCCTGAGACAGCATGAAGTTCTGTACGCGCACCAGCTGCGGCATTTCTTCTCCCTCGGTGGACCCTTGTCTTCATCGAGCCCTTGAGACCAGTGTTATTGCCATCCTGTACGGCGATTTCACCGAAATTCTAGCTTACCATCGCGAACATGGTGCACGACCACATCGTTTTTATCGTGGATGACGACCGCGGCATCCGCGAATCCCTGGCAGAGCTCCTTTCAAGTCTCGAAATGAATGCGTGTCCGCTAGGTTCCGCTGCCGAATACATGGCGTACCCGAAACCCGATCTCCCGGCTTGCCTGATCCTCGACGTGCAACTGCCCGACATGAACGGACTGGACTTGCAAGGCCGCATTGCACAGGGCGATCATCCGCACATCGTGTTCATCACCGGTCATGGAGACATTCCGTCGTCGGTGCGCGCGATCAAAGCGGGTGCGGTCGACTTCCTGACCAAGCCATTCAAACGGGAAGACCTGATGCGGGCAGTCGATTCAGCGCTTGCGCAGAATCGCGAGGCCCGGCGCAAGGACGCGGAGCTGGCGGATTTTCGCGAACGATTGTCGTCATTGACCCCACGAGAGATGGAAGTGCTCCCCCTTGTAGTCGGCGGCCTTTTGAACAAACAGGCGGCCGCCGAGCTCGGTATCAGCGAGAACACCCTGCAGATCCATCGCGGCAACGTCATGAAGAAGATGCGGGTTGGATCGCTGGCCGAACTGGTGAGAGCTGCTGGCATTCTCGGGATACGCATCGGCCGTTCCCGCAATCCGTAGGGCTGATCAGGCGGCAGCCGCGGGCGCGTCCTGGGTGCGCAGGGTGAACTGAAACACGGCGCCGTGTGGTTTGTTCGGCGAGAACCACAGCTGGCCCTCATGCGCTTCGATGATCGCGCGGCAGATGGACAGGCCCATCCCCATGCCATCGGGCTTACTGGTGAACAACGGGTTGAATATCCTGTCGACGTCCTGCGCGTCGATCCCAATGCCGGTGTCTGCCACCGATATCTTCACGCGGTCCCCTTTGTACATCTCAACCTGGATGCTCAGAATCCTTGGTTCGTCTCTTGAGGCCATCGCGTCGATTGCATTGCTAATCAGATTAACCAGCACCTGCTGCAGCTGGATCCTGTTTCCCCTGATCGGCGGCAGCTGCCTGCTCGATTCGGCTTGCACAGTGATGCCCTGCTTCTGCAAGTCGCTACGCCCCAGGGCAAGCGCTTCCTCGATGAACTCGTTGAGGGCGAATGTCGTTCTGTCGCGGACATCGCTCTTGAAATTCGCGCGAATGCTGCCAATCACACTGCCTGCACGGTGACCATCGGCGACGATGCGCCTGAATGCCTCCTTGGCCTTGTCGAGATTGGGGATGGAGCGATCGAGAAAGCTCAAGCCCGCATCGGCCATCGTTACTATCGCGGTCAAGGGTTGCCTGACCTCGTGAGCGATCGAAGCCGCCACGGCATCGCCGGTCATCAGGCGAGCCTCGCGTTCGCGGCGCTGACGCAGCACGGCGTTGAGCATCGCCCCGTACAACGCCGTTATCTCATATAGCAGGACGACCAGCACGATGCTGCTGGAAATCAGGCTGGTGACGCGCACCGCATACCACCCCGTACTGAATCGGGCCGGAAATGGATAGTAGTGAGGCGGAATTTCGATCAGGTACGCGCACAACACGACCATGAGGAACAGATCAAGAATCGAGCGTCTGCGAAACCACAGCACGACGAGGGCGGTGGCACACAGCAGGGCGATCGGGGCGCCGACTACCCAAGGCCATTCCGGCACGAAGCGGGTTTGGTCGAGCATAATGCGTGGCAGCACAGCATCGGTCTTGATGCAGAAAATTGCGACTGCCACCGCTCCCGCTGCCGTCAGGCCGGCGCTCTTCAGGATCGGCAAGATTACCTTCCCCTGCGACAACCGTTTGTCCGGATCCTCGTCCTTGATCAGCGCGTAAGCGATTACGAACAGCGGAAAACTGCAGTGCCACACGAGGTAAAGGTGCGCCGTGGTCTGCAAGGTTCCCATCAGGCCGTTCGGCGCCAAAACTCCCGGAAACGCCAGAACATACGGAACAATGAGCAACGCCGTGAAGAGATACCCACTGGCGATCACGAGGATGGCGCGGGAGCGCAGAATGGAAAACTGCGCGTAAAGGAGTATCGCCGTGATGGAGTCGGTGACGAACATCGCGGTCGTGTAGACAGCGACGAATGAGTGGACCGCTCCAAGCTGGATGCCACCGAACGGTCCGGTGACGAGGTAGAGCGCGAATCCCAGGCAGACGACAATGCCGAACGCGAGCCGCTTTTGCGCGAGGCTTGGCGGCAGATTGGAGAGAACGAAACGCTGTTCATCGGAGACGGTGGCGTCTGTTCGCGGCATTGCGGCGGCTCTTTGGGAGGTATCTGTGGTGCCTGTCGGTCGCCTGGCACTATTCATTGTTAAGCCGGATGGTACGCCCTAACTCGCCGAAAACGAATGAGGCTTCGCGGCAGTACGGCCCTGCACCAGGGAGTTGCGTCGGTCATCCGCGCAGTCTCAGAACGGCTTCGCTGACAGCCGCGAGCAGCTCAGCCCCCTTGAACGGTTTGGTAAAACAACGTGGACCATCCCTCAGACCGGCCAAACCCTGCAGCGTGTCGGGATAACCGGTGATCAGGATGACTCGGAGTTCGGGGCGCGCGGCTCGAATCACTCGGAGCAGCTCGTAACCGTCCATGTCCGGCATGTCGACGTCCGAGATCAGACAATCGATCTCCGGCACGCAAGCACTGTCCAGCAGTTCCTTGCCGGAAGAGAACAGGCGAACGGCGTAATCCGCGGACTCGAGCAGGTATTCGAGCGATCGCAACACGCTCGGGTCATCGTCGACGACGGCGACAGTGAACGCGGAAGGGCCCTCGGTCATTGATTGCTCGGCTAAAGCGTTACCGTCTCCGCACCCATTCTCGCGAAAAGCCAGGCGAAGGTAGCTAATGGAAACATGGGATAGCGCGAAGAAGATCGCAGGTGGGAATATGAGCAAGCTAGAGCGGAGGAAGGAGCTATGGGAGAGGCCGAACCAACCGTGTTCGTCGTGGACGACGACATCTCGGTACGCGAGTCATTGCGATTGCTCATCGAGTCGGCGGGCTGGCAGCCGGAATTGTTCGGCTCCGCGAAGGAATTCCTGTCGAGACCGCAAGTATCGACGCCAAGCTGCCTGCTGCTCGACTTCTTTCTGCCGGACCTCAACGGATGCGACCTGCAGAAGTTGCTCGCCGACCGAACGGACATGCCAATCATCTTCATCAGCGGCCACGCCGACGTATCGATAACGATTCGCGCGATGAAGGCCGGGGCCGTGGATTTTCTTACGAAGCCGTTTGTCATTGA
This sequence comes from Woeseiaceae bacterium, assembly GCA_041743865.1. Classification (GTDB taxonomy): domain Bacteria; phylum Pseudomonadota; class Gammaproteobacteria; order Steroidobacterales; family Woeseiaceae; genus UBA1847. The sequence continues at coordinate 1,207 of JBGTLY010000087.1, read as the reverse complement.
CGTGCTCCTGAGCGCAATCCGCGACGCCATGGGCCGCAGCCGCGCGGTGCTGAGTTCCCGGGAACACCTGCGGGCACTGCGGGACAACTACGCATCGCTCAGCCCTCGGCAACGCGAGGTCATGGCGCTCGTCGTCGTCGGCCGCCTGAACAAGCAGGTGGGCGGTACGCTTGGCATCAGTGAAATCACCGTGAAAGCGCATCGTGGCAAGGTGATGCAGAAAATGAATGCGGACTCCTTGCCTGACCTGGTGAGAATGGCCGACAGACTCGCCATCGCAACTCCTTAGAAAATAGTCAAGGGCGTGGCGTCGACCGTGTTTCGCGCCTACACCGCGGTGGCGGCCGGTGGGGCACTTTCTGTCGCGGCCAGCTGGTCCCGGTACGGCGCCAGGAACGCCGTCAACACCGTGAGCATCTCGTCCGGAGCCTCCTCTGCTACAAAGTGGCCGACGTCGGGGATGACCACGCCTTGCACGTCGTCTGCAACGAGTGCCATCGCGCCCGCGACGTGGTCACCGAAGCTTGCCGCTCCGCCGATCGCAAGAACGGGCATGGTCAGCCGACTCTTGCGTTGCTGGTTCTGCGCGAGCGTCGTATCGAGGGCCCGGTAGAACCCGAAGCTGCCGCGCAGAGCTTCGGGGTTGGAGAGCATTCCGACGTAGTAGGCGATCACGTCTTGGGGCAGCTTCCTCGCGGCCGCGTCGAATTCCCAGCCGAAGAACACGTCCTCGCGTCCCGCGACGAGCTGCTCGTTGAGCTTTTCAATGCGGTTGAACGCAAGGTGCCAGAGTCGGTCATTGAGCGGCCCGGGGTTGAGTAGCGGAGGTGACGGAGCGGCGCCCGGCGGACCGGGAATCTCGGCGAGGGCCGCGCGCGCGACCCGGTCCGGGTGATCGGCCGCCAGCGCATAGCCGATAGCGAATCCGGTATCGTGGCCGACGATGGCGAACCGGTCATGGCCGAGCGCGTCCATTAGCGCAACAAGATCGCCGGCGAGGGTGCGGGTGTCGTAGCCGCTCGTCGGTTTGTCAGACAGCCCCATGCCGCGCTGGTCGACCGCAATGACCGAGAAGCTCTCGGCGAGCGTCGGCATCAGCAGGCGCCAGGCGTACCACGTCTCGGGCCAGCCGTGCACGAGCAGCAGCGCCGGCCCGGCGCCGCCGGTGACTGCGTGCAGCCGGATTCCACCGGCGTCGACGTACCGG
>JBGTLY010000086.1:0-4519 GCA_041743865.1 Woeseiaceae bacterium | reverse complement strand
GATCGAAAAGCTTCTAAGGCGGGACGCCTCATCCTGCACGATCACCCGGGTTGCTGCATCCGCGAATTCGGCAATGCGTTGCCGGCAACCACCGCAGGGCGTGCAGGCAGCGACGCGGTCCCGGCCCCCGGCGATCGCGATGGCACTGATGCGCCGGCCGCCGGCCGCAACCATCGAGGCGATCGCAGCGGTCTCAGCACAGTTACCGAGGGGATAGGACGCATTCTCGACATTGCAGCCGACATGCATCTCACCCCCCTCATCGACTAATGCCGCCCCTACGCGATACCCGGAGTAAGGTGCAAAGGCGTTCCCACGGATGGCCAGCGCCCGTTCCATGAGCTGCGCATCGGCTTCAAGCGCATCGGCGTCAAGAGTGTCGCTCATTCCTCGAGCACCGAGGTCCACGAACCGTGCATCGGGTTCGGCAGGATGTACCAGCTGTGGCCCCAGTAAGCATCGTATTCGTCGAGCTGCGCCGCGCGACTCTCGATCGTCGCGTCCTCGGTGCAGGGCTCGACCGCGGTGGATCGTACACAGGGAACGAAGTCGCCGTAGTCGTCGCCAACCAGCATGAGGACCCGGTGGGTCCTGGCTACGTGCTGGCGGCGCGTCAGTTTTTCGCGAGTCCAGCCGCGTTCCTCGGAGAGCAGCACATGCTCCGCATCGGTCTCGATGCCGACTTCGGCAATGTCCTCGATCGTCGTCTGCCGTTGCGGGCAGGGGTCGTCGATGCCGGGACGCGGTTCGCAGGGGCGGTTCGTCACGAAAAAGACATCGATGCCCATGGCACGCGCCGCGTCCACGAAATCTCTCACGCCCTCGACAGGCACGGCCCGGGTCGTTCGCGAGAATTCATCGAGCTTCCAGTTCGCGAACGGGCGCTCGAATGTCATCTGGAAGTCAATGTTGCTGACGACCGTTTCGTCGACGTCGAGGATCACTGCCGGGGGCAGGTGCGCAGCGTCCGATTGGTCCGGCAGTGCGCTCCAGGATTCGTCGTTGAGGAAGACCGGCAGGTCGCGCGTGGCCAGGCGGTATGCCTGCCGGCTGAGGGCCCTGTACTCGGCTGCATGTTTGACCCAGTAGAGCGAGAGGTCGTGTGGCGAAACCTCCTCGGGCAGCGGCGCCGCTACGGCCTCGGTTGTAGCATCGCCAAGCGGCGTGGTTGCGCAGCCGGCCAGCAAACAAACCGCCGCGAACGGTAACAGTGCGGATCGCATCCCAGGAAACTCCATCGCAGGCAGAGCTTAGCACGCCGCGCCTGGCCAACACCGGGCTGAGACATTGCAGCAACGTCATGGAGGAACGTTGCTATGCCAGGGTACAAAAAACGGCGCCCCGAAGGGCGCCGCTCCTTTTATTGCACGAGAGCCAGGGATCAGCCGCCGAAGCGGATGTCCAAGCCGAGGCGTGCTTCCCAGAGGCTGCGGTTGATGATCGTGCGTTCGATGTCCGCCTGATCGAAGGTGTTGAAGAAGAACTGGCCGGTGCTCTCGATGACCGAGCCGTCCACGAACTCCGGCGTGAAGAATTCCGAGTCGACGATCTTGCCCCAGTCGTCGTTCACGAGGTTGCCGAGGTTGTAGATCTTGAGGTAAATCCGGCCGCTCAAGTCCGCGGGCAGCGGTATCTCCTGGCTGACGCGCAGGTCGAAGCGCGTGGACCAGTCGGCGTAGCGGTCGTTGCGCTCCGTCAGGCCCGGCCCGAGGCCCTCGCTGTCGACCCAGGCGAAGAAGGCCGCCGTGTCAAAGTCGGGACCGAAGACCACGTTCGGATCACCCGGGCCCGTCGGAACGTACAGCAGATGCCGCCCGAAAAAGCCGTCACCCTCGAGGCCGATACAGTCGACGCCGGCTGCGTCTTCGCAATCGCCGGTTGCACTGCCGGACATGCCGTAGGACTGTGGCTGACCTTCCTCGTAGTAGCCGAAGAGCGTCACACGAGTCTCGTTGTTACCGAACAGCGTCGTGCCCCAGTCGAGCCGCATCGTGAAGCGGTGCGGAACCACCCAGTTCGAGTTGGCCGCGGGCGGGTCGTTGATGTCGACGAGTGCCGTGTTCTCATAGTTGGAGACGGCTACCGACGACGTCATCGGGCTCACGTCTTGCGCCTCGGTGTAGGCGTAACCGAGAAGCACGTCCAGGCCCCAGTCGAAGCCCTTCTGGGCGACGATCGAGAAGGAGCTGGCCCGCGGTGTCTCATCGGAGTTCGTCAGCATCATGTTGTCGACGCCGTTGACATTGTCGTAGATCGGCGTGCCGATGACGGTCGTGCCGACGATTTCCTGCGACAGGTCCACGTAGTAGGCGGGCCGGTCGGCCCGGGAATACAGGTAGTCGACGTCGAGCTGGATGTCCCAGTACGGCGTAAGCCAGGTGGCGCCGAGAGCATACTTCCACTCCCGCGGCTGTTCGTAGTTCGGGTCGATCAGCACGATGAAGGAATCGTTCGCATCCGCGGGCGTGACGGCCAGTACATCGTCGACCAGTGACTGCGGCACATCGTAACCCGGCCGGCCCTGGCCGGTGAGGTCGTAGGAGTCCGGCAGGCCCGGCAGCACCGTGTTCGCGCCATCGAAGTTGCTGAGCGAGAACTGGGCGTTTGTCAGGCCGTCGTTGCTCCAGGCGTTCGAGATCCAGACGTTCGGGTTGCCGCCGGAATAGAGACCGACGCCGCCGCGAAGCGTGACCTCGTCCGTCGTGTTCCATGTGAAGCCGACACGCGGCATCAGGAGGTCAACGCCGTCGATGTTCGCATCGTTCCTGAGCCCGTTGTTGGCGTCCGTGAAGGCCTGGTTGAAGACCGGCCGGTCATCGGAAGTGAACCAGTCGTAGCGCAAGCCGGCAACGATGGTGAGGTCGAGCGGGTCGAAGAACATCTCGTCCTGGATGTACAGCGTGTTCAGCGTATTGCTGAACAAGGCCGCCGCGTCTGTAGCGACATTCGTGCCGCCGCCGCTGCCGTAATAGATGCGGCTCGGGCGGCCCAGTTCGAAGCGGTCGATGCCCGACAGTTCGCAGTCCGGGTCGTCCAGGCGTTGCTGCGCGGTCAGCGCGGCGCAGAATGCAGGGTTTGTACCCGAATCGTCGAAGAAATCGTATTCGCCGCCGCGGGAGTGCTGCACGAAGATATTGAAGATATCGAGTGTTTCGCTTTCATAGCCGGCGGTGATGACGTGGTCGCCGAGCAGGTACTGACCGGACAGCTTGAGGTATTCGGCTTCATTGCCCAGGGCATTCGCCTGGCGCGAGTCGTCCGCACCCATGTAGACGGTGTCGCTGCCGATGCTGATCTGCATGTCCGCAAAGTCCTTCGGACCGACCGTGACCTGCGAGTCGTTCATCTCGCTCTGGCTGTAGAAGAACTCGGTAGAAAAGTTGTCCGACCACTGGGACACGATCTTGCCGATATAGCTCTCGAACTCGGCACCCTTAGTGTAAAAGTGGTTCGCGAACTCGAATTCACCGAAGCCGCCGTCGGAATCGCGGAGCTGGTAGCCGTCGTAATAATTGTAGATCAGCGAGGCGGTATGGCTGTCGGCGATATTCCAGTCGAGCCGCACCAGGTATTTTTCTTCTTCCTGCAGGCCATCGCCCGGCTGCCCGCCCGGATCGTAGCTGTAGATATTCTGCGCGATGCTGTTGATGCGGTCATAGGCCGATTGGCTCAGCCAGTCGCGCTCCTCGCCGTTCCCGGAGCCGTCGAAGCCGCGCGCGAGGAAGCGGGGCGATTCGGAGTCCTCGTAGGCGGCAAAAAAGAACAGGCGATCCTGCAGAATCGGGCCGCCGACGTGAAAGCCGCGGTATGTCTTGTCGTAGGACTCTGCGCGTCCGTAGTCGGCGTCATCGTCGGCGACGCGGTCGCCGCGCAGGTCATTCTCGGAGTACTCGTAGAAGGCCTTGAATTCGAAATCGTTGGTACCCGATTTCGTCACGGCATTGATGTTGCAGGCGGAGAAACCGCCGTAGGTGACGTCGAAGGGTGCGAGTTCGACAGCGATCTGTTCGAGTGCGTCGTAAGGGAATGGCTGGCCGACGGCCGTCGAATAGCCATTCTCGTTCAGGCCGAAGCGATCGGACTGACTCACGCCGTCCAGCGTGATGTTGTTGAAGCGGGGGTGCTTGCCCGCGCAGTTGACGCCGAAACCGTCCTCGTCGTTGTCTATGTTCAGGCGGGGATCGATGCCGTAGACATCGGAAATATCGCGACTGAAGGAAACCGCATTCTCGAGGTCGTCAAGATTGAACGTGGCCGACGGTCCGGCCGCGACCTCGACGAGGCTGCCTCGCTGCCCGGTCGCGACGATCTCCTCGATTTGTTCCTCGCTCTCGAGGTTGACGATCAGGCTGTACGTATCGCCCAGGCTGATCTGCGACACGTCCACGGTGCTCTGCTCGTTCACGGTGACGCGGTAAGGCCCGCCAGGCAGCAGCCGGGCCGCGAGGAACAGGCCGTCGCTGCCGGTGTTGTACGCCCGGGTCGTGCCGCTGCGCAGGTCTTCGACGACCACCGATGC
>JBGTLY010000085.1:0-6489 GCA_041743865.1 Woeseiaceae bacterium | reverse complement strand
GGTCCACGGCCGCGATCCATGATCGGTCGCGACACCATCTCGCGCATGGCGCGCTCCTACGGTAGGAGCGGTCCACGGCCGCGATCTATCGCGGCAGCCGCACGATGAACGTCGTGCCCTCGCCGGCCGTGGAACTCACGTCGATCGTACCGCCGTGGGCCTCGGCGATACCCCGGGCGATGAAAAGTCCGAGGCCCAGGCTCTCGCGGTGCGTGCCGGCACTGTCGTCCTTGATGATGCCGGAGCGCAGCGGATCGAAGATGATGTGCTGGCGGTCACGGGGGATCGGGTTGCCCCGGTTGTGTACCGAGAGACTGACGCTCTCCCGGTCGCCGCGTGCGGCGACGGCAATGGGCTCGTTGCGGCTGCCGTGGCGGATCGCGTTACCGATCAGATTCGTCAGTAGCTGGGCAATCCGGTCCGAATCCCAGCGGCCTTTCAGGTCGCCAGTGCACTCGAGCCGGATCTCGCAATTGGGGTTTACCGATACGACCATGTCGATCGTCTCGCGCAGGATGTGCTCCAGGTCGGCGTCCCGTTGCTGCAGCGACAGCGGCCGTCCCATTCGCGTGCGGGAAAAGTCCATCAGGTCGTTGATCATCCGAGTCATACGCGTGAGGCTCCGCGCAACGCGTCCGTTGGCCTCTTCGAAGCGCACGACGTCCTCACGGCAGAGCCGTTGCAGATGGTTGCCATTCACGGCGGCGCCGAGCGGGCTGCGAAAATCGTGGCTCAGGATACCGATGAAAATGTCCTGCGCACTCTCCGTTCCCTTGTTGAACCTCCGGATGGCCTCGCTCAGCGACTGGTCCATAACTTCGTTGAAGCGGACGAGTTCGTCCAGGGTCTCGTGATCGATCGAATGCAGCGTATCCGGCCACGCGTGTACGACGCTCGCGCGCAGCGCCCGGTACTCGGAGACGAGCTGGTCGAGGGAGAAGCCGTCCTGGAGACGCTGCTCGGCGTGCAGCCGGGCGTGACGCAGGATTGCCGAATCGCCGGCGTCGATCTCGCCGCGGGCCTTCGCCGTGCGACGGTCCCTGGACTCGGGTATGCGCAGGTCCGCCGCAATGTCGAGCAACAATTCCTGCGACCCGTTCTTGAGCGCCTCTAAGGGGACATAAGTTGCCGCCGGCTGGCGGGTTTTTGCGAACGCGATCCAATCGGCCTGCAGGCGTTCGATGTTTTCCTCGATGTAGTCTGACAGTGACATGCAGGGCTCAGCTGGGCGAAATTAACTCGGATGACGCGCAGTATACCCGCGATCCCGCGGGAATCCGCCCGATAGCCTCGCTGCTGTGGGTGAATCCCGTATGATAGGCAGCGATACGGCGCGGATTTGCGCCGGGAATTGTCCATGACCTGTGTCCATGACCAATCATCCCCATGACTGACAAGGAGCAAATGTCGAGCGTCGATGCGATGCCCGTCCCTGCCGCCGATATCGACGCGTCAGACGACGTGGCGCGCAGGCTGGCTGCGATCGTCGAGTCCTCCTCGGATGCCATCATCAGCAAATCCCTGGACGGCATCGTGCAAAGCTGGAACACGGGTGCCGAGCGCCTGCTCGGCTATACCGCGGAGGAAATGATCGGTCAGTCGATCACCCGCCTGGAACCGGCGCACCGCCGTAACGAGATGGCACGAATCCTGGAGCGTCTGCGAGCAGGCGAGCGCATCGAGCACTTCGAGACCGAGCGCGTCGCGAAAGACGGGCGGATCATCGACGTATCACTGACCGTGTCGCCGATTCGGGATGCGGCCAACCGGATCATCGGTGCGTCGAAGGTCGCGCGGGACATCTCCGCAAGGAAACAGACCGAGGCAGCATTGCTCGCAAGCGAACGGCACTTGCGCGCCCTCGTCGAGACGCAGGTCGAAATGGTGTGCCGGTTTCTTGTCGATGGGACAATCCTGTTCGTCAACGGCGCCTATGCGCGCGCGCAGGGAACGACTGCCGAGGCGCTGGTCGGCCGTAACTTCTGGCAATTCGTCCCCGAGGCGGAGCGTGCCTCGCTGCGCCGGGCCCTGCAATCCGTCACACCCGAGGCGCCGGTGCTCAAGATTGAGAATCGATTGGACACGGAGGACGGTACGATCTGGACATTGTGGGCGAACCGGGGCCTCGAGTTCGATGAGAGCGGCCGCATGCTCGAGGCGCAGTCGACCGGCATTGACATCACCGAACGCAAGCAGATGGAGGAACAGTTGCGGGTCATGGACGAACGCAAGAACCAGTTTCTTGCCACCCTCGGCCACGAGCTGCGAAATCCCCTGGCCCCGCTCCGGACGGGACTCGATCTGCTCGAACGCCTGAACGACGATCCGGGCATCGACGACATCCGTGCGATGATGGATCGGCAAGTGCGCCACCTGACGCGCCTCGTCGATGACGTGATTGACATTTCCCGTATCAACCGCGGCCGCATCGAACTCAGGCTTTCGCGACTTGATTGCAACGATGTCATCGATGCGGCCATAGAACTCAGCATGCCTCTCGTGCGCGAGCACGATCACACGGTCGTATACCAGCGGAGCGATGTGCCCGTCTGGGTACACGGCGATTTCGATCGACTGACGCAGGTCATCAGCAATTTGCTGAACAACGCGGCGAAGTACTCCCCGCCGGGCGGGACGATAAGCGTCGTACTGGAATCGACGCCTCAGGAGTCGATCATCACCGTGGCAGACACGGGCCTGGGCTTCGCCTCCGGGCTCGCGAATAGCCTGTTCGACATGTTTGCACGCGCCCCGAAGTACCGGCAGTCTGCCGGCGACGGCGGCGGGCTGGGCGTAGGATTGCCATTGGCACGTCAACTCGTCGAGCTGCACGGTGGCACGATCACTGCCCATAGCGAGGGACCCGGCAAGGGCAGCGTGTTCAAGGTCCGACTGCCCCTGCCACGGCCCGGCGAGGATGTTGCGCCGACGGACGATCAGGTTCGAGCGCGAGCCGATGCGCCGGCGCTGGGCGAGAGCCGGCGCATTTTGATCGTTGACGACAACATAGACGCGGCGAATGCGATTGCGGCCCTGCTGGCGCAAAGCGGTCATGCCGTGGAAACGGTGCACGACGGCCAGTCGGCGATCGATGCTGTCGAGCTTTCGGCGCCCGATGTCGTGCTTCTCGATATCGGCTTGCCCGGCATGGACGGTTACGATGTCGCAAGACTGATCCGTGCCCGCCCCATCGGCAGGGATATCCGCCTGTTCGCACTGACGGGCTGGGGCCAGGCGCACGACAAGCGGCTCGCGGCAGAGGCGGGCTTCGATGCGCACTTCACGAAGCCCGCGGATACGGCGGCGCTGCTCGAGGCCATCGCGGCGGCCCCTTAGGAGCGCGCCATGCGCGCGATCAGGGTCCGTCGTATCGCGGCCGTGGGCCGCTCATACAGCAATTCTGGCCTGCAAAAGCGCTTGACATATCGGTACATTGGTACCAAAATAACACTCATGAAGGCCGTCGAACGCACCCAGACCGGGGTCCGCCTCGAAAAACGCCTGCTCAAGGTGCTGAAAGGCCTTGCCGAGCACCTGGACCTGTCGCTCGGCGACCTCCTCGAGGGCATCGTCCTCCACAGCTTCGAGAACAAGCCACCGTTCGGCCGGGCGACGCTCGAAAAAATCGGCCAATTGAAAGCCGTCTACGACCTCGACCTGACGGCCGCCGACAGTCACCGGCTGAAGGAAGCACGAAAATGACCCGCAACTGGATCGAACGGCTGGAGAGCGGCACCATCGAACCCGGGACTTTCGGGCATCGCGAGCACCTGCAGGCTGCCTGGGAGGTGCTGGGTGCAGGCCCGTTTCTCGAATCGGCGGCGCGCTACGCTCGGGCCATCGAGCGCTTCGCCACGGCAGCGGGCGCGGCTGAAAAGTTTCATCTCACCGTCACCGTGGCTACCTGAGCCTGATTGCCGAGCGCATGGCGCGCTCCTACGGTAGGCGCGGCCCACGGCCGCGATCATGATCCGGCCGTGATTCCATCGCGCGCATGGCGCGCTCCTACGGTAGGAGCGGCCCATGGCCGCGATCCCAGCAAGATTTACACCTGATGTGTAATCGCCCCCGGTTTCGTCGCCGCAGGGTCCCGTCGGGCCCCGATCTCCCTGTGGCATGAATTTTGCTTAGTTATCTCTTGCCCGTTGGAGCGGCTGCAAACCTCGAACGCGGCGGAATTCATCCTCGTTCAATTCACTTGGCAGCCTCTCCGACCTGATGCCTGCATAGAGACCGGAGTAACCGTCATGCCACAGAATGCGATCGACCTTCTGAAAGAAGACCACAAAAAGGTGAAAAAGCTGCTCAAGGAGCTCACCGAGACGACCACGCGCGCGGAAAAGACGCGAGTGCGTTTGCTCGAGGAAATTTTCATGGAGCTCGATGCACACACGAAGATCGAAGAAGAGATCTTCTACCCAGCGTTCAAGAAGGCCGGCGACTCTGAGTACGCGAAGATGTATTTCGAAGCCCTGGAGGAACACCGCACGGTGGACAGCATGGTGCTACCCGATCTCAAGAAGACGGAGCCCACGAGCGACCAATTCTCGGGCCGCGCAAAGGTGCTGAAGGAACTCGTCGAGCACCATGCAGACGAAGAGGAAAGCGAGATGTTTCCGGAAGCGAAGCGGTCGATGAGCAAGGACGAGCTGAACAAGCTTGGCGAGAAGATGGCTGAACGGAAGCGCCAGATCCTCGGCAAGTAGGAGCGGCCCATGGCCGCTATATCGCGTAGGAGCGGCCCATGGCCGCGATATTGTGTAGGAGCGGCCCATGGCCGCGATATCACGGGCGGGATCTGCTGCCCAACGCGATCGCGGGCATGGCCCGCTCCTACGCCCAGGCGCCGGCGGGTTGCACGGGCTTTAAGACGTTGCGCATCCGGTTGACGTACTCGAGCTGTGTGGGCGTCGGCCCGCCGTCCAGGGCTGCAATGCGTTCCATCATGTCGACGATCGATGCGGATTGCTCCGCCGAAAACAGTCCCTGCGTCTTCCCGGCGAGGCCGGTCAGCTGAGTTTCCACCACCTGCGGCGCACCGAGCAGATGGGCAGCGGAACCGAGCAACTCGGCAGCCGCTCTCGGCTGCAGGGAAAACTTATCCCCGAACAGCGCAATGAGCGCCTGCTTTTCCTCCGCGCTGACCGTGCCGTCGAGACGTGCGACCCCGGTGACTAGGATCGCTGCGGCGTGCATCGGGTCATCGACCGAGTAGATGGGGTCGCCCTGGTAACGACGGGACCACGCACGACGGCGGCGCCACGACCAGGGGTTATACCAGCCGATATCGATGCCGAGACGCTCGAGGATATAGAGCAGGGTCAGGATGGCGCTCAGCGCGCCGATGATGATGTGCATGTGAACCTTCCTTGTGTTCCCTGCCTCGCGCGTCCGCCATTGGAGCGGCTGTCAGGCGTGAACGCGACGTCCATTCGCGGGCATGGCCCGCTCCTACGTGGTTCCGCCCTGGCCGAAGTCGGGTGCATCACTGGACAGGTATTCGTTCTCCGCCGGCGTGTTCTTGCGCCCGAGCAATTTGTTGCGGTGGGGAAAGCGGCCGAACTGCTCGACGATGTCGCGATGGAGCTCGGCGTAGTACGCCACCGTCTGGAAGGTCTCGCGCAGCGTAGGCGAGACGGAGTCGGCAAGCTTGGTGTAAAGCTCCACCGACTTTGCCTGCACCTTCGCGGACTCCGCGTGCTGCAGGGGCATGTAGAAGAACACGCGCTCGATCGGCGTGAGACCCTGGTCCTTCTTCTCCATCGCACCTTCGACGCAAAGCTTCAGCGCCTTCTTGTCTTTCTCGAAGGCTTTGGCCGTGTTGCGGTAAATATTGCGGCGAAACTGGTCGAGCAGAAGGATCAGCGCCAGGCGTCCTCGCGGCTCGTCCGCCCAATGGTCGAGCCTGCCGTCCGATGCATCCGCCACGTCGTCCCCGAATTCCCGCTCGATCTCGAGATCGAGGGCCTTGTCCTCACCGAACCACATATCCATGCGCCGGTCTATCTGCGGTGCCGAGAGCTGTTGCGCCTTGAACCAGAAGGTGAGGATCTGCTCGATCCGGAGCTGGTCTTCGTCGGTAATCGTTGCTTCGCCCGACTCGCTCAAGAGTTTTACCGCCATTGCCGTTTCCCGTTGTCTGCGCGTCAAACCCGGATGGCCCCCGCAAAAGTGCGACAGGGTTCACGAAATCCGACGCCACTCCGGCGTCGGCTGTTCCAGGGCCAGTAGACTGTAGCAGAAGCTGGCTTTGCGGTTTTTGAACCGCTCGACGAATTTGCAAATGCGTCCCTGGCGTGCAACGGGTTCCAACAGTGTAGCGATCGCGCTCAGGCTGGGCGTGAGCGTCGCGGCAATCGCTTTGCTGCTGCTCGCCACGGGCTGCGGCCCGGGGGCCGGGACGCCTGAGGAACAGCTGCGGCAGTGGGTCGCGGCCGTTGAGACGGCGGCTGAGAACAAGGAGCGCGGCGAGGTCCTCGAGCTCATCGC
>JBGTLY010000084.1:0-3537 GCA_041743865.1 Woeseiaceae bacterium | reverse complement strand
GTGCTGCACGACGTGGCGCTCGCTGCACGTATCGCGGACCGGCTCGTGTTCCTGCGGGACGGGCGGATCGTGAGCGACGGCGCGCCTGCCGACACACTGACGGCCGACCTGCTCGCCACTGTCTACGGGGTCCTGGCGCATGTCACAGACGGTCGCGGACATATCGACGTGCACATGGAGGCGCCGCTGTGAGAGCCACGCGGTGAGCACCACGCGGTGAGTGCCAGAACACTGATGATCCAGGGCACCGGTTCCGATGTTGGCAAATCGGTCATCGTCGCCGGCCTGTGTCGGGCGGCGCGGCGGCGCGGCATCGACGTTGCACCGTTCAAGCCCCAGAACATGTCGAACAACGCCGCCGTCTGCGCGGGCGGTGAGATCGGGCGTGCCCAGGCCTTGCAGGCGCGGGCCGCCGGCATCGAGCCGACGGTCGATCACAACCCGGTGCTGCTACGACGACATCTGGCAGCCGACACTGGACGTATTTCTGCCCGTGCAGATGGATCACGGACTGGTGAACGAGGCCTACCGTGTCTGGCACAGCGCCTCGCACCTCGACGATGCACTGCAGGCGCCGGTGAACCACGAGCATTTCGACCTTTACGCACAGGGGCCGGCCACCGACACGCCCTATGAGCCACGCGAGCACATTCCGGGACTCAACATCGGCGGCCGGTACGACGCAGGGGACTATGACATCCGCACCCAGACGCAGTACTACGTCGTCAACAATCTCGTAAACGTCTGGGAGACCTTTGGCATCGAGCGCGACGTCACGCTCATCGACTACGAGCAGAAGTATGTCGACCTGCACGTGCCCGACGGCGAGAACGACCTCCTGCAGCAGATACGGCACGGCACCATCGCGCTCGTCGCGCAATTCCGTGCCGTCGGCCATGCTATCCCCGGCATCATCGTCCCCGACATCAGCCAGTACACGCACCTGGGCGATGGCCTGACGATGACCGACAACCTCATCTACGACGCATCGATGGATGAGCTCGAAAGCGACGGTGCGAGAAGCGGACGCTTTGATGATCGCTGGGCTTTCACGAGCCGCAGTTCGACGCTCAATTTCGGCTCGATGGCCGCGCTTGCCGCGGCGAGCCGTGCGCTCCGGGGATTCGACGACGAGCTAGCCGACGAGGCGATCGAGATCGCCGTCGAGGCCTGGGATGAAGAACAGGCACTCGATGAGCCCTACACATTCCGCCATGGCAACACCACCGGCGGGCCGCTACCGGCCGAAGCAATGAAGGCCGCACTCGAGCTCCTGGTGACGACCCGCGAGGATCGATATGCCGATAATTTCCTCACGTACCTGCCCGAACTCGAAGCAAACTTCGGCCGGCACGCCATCCTTGCTGTGCGTGCCATGCCCTGGCTCGACGAGGCGTATGCGGCCACGGTACGCCGGCGGGCGCAGCAGCATCGGGCGACGCTCTATGGCTACACCTGAGCAAACCCGTACGGCGTGCTGATCACGGAGGGGGCAGGGCCGGCAACGGGGCCGTCGTCAGCATCGCGATGAGCAACCGGTATCTACACAAGGCTTTCCCCGACATCATCGGGCCCGAAGACGACTACGCGGGACTCAACTTCCTGCTGGGCACGCGCCCGTATTCCAACCTGTCGTTCGTCTCTGCCGTCGGCGCAGATTCGAAGCGGGTGGCCTACGGCATGAATCGGGCGGACTTTGCCTTCATCGCAGGCGGCATCGTGCCCGGCGTGCTGATCCTGAAGCCGGACTTTCCGGAGAACCCTGGAGAGCTGGCCGTACCTGTGGGGCGAGAACGAATACGTCATCTCCCTGGGCGCGAGCTACCTGTTTCTCGCGAACGCCGTCAGGGACCTGTCGGGGAAGTAGCTCATCCGCCGGGGTAAGGCCATTCTGTGATGGTAGTCACGGCAGGACCTGTGACGGGCTTCCACAATACGCGGTGCGCGTCGACGATTCCGGAATTACCGAGCAAGGGAGCCAGCCATGAGCCATCCGTACGATATGGGAGACAAGAAAAAAGTGTCGGTCCTGGGGCCGACACTGAAGTTCAAGGGCGAACTGACCGCTAGCGAAGACCTTCTGATCCAGGGCCAGGTAGAGGGCTCGATCACGCATACTTCGAAACTCACGATTGGTCCGGAGGGCGTCCTGAATGCGAATGTCCGCGCCGACCACATTTCCGTCGAAGGAACGGTAACCGGCGACCTGGTGGCAACGTCCTCGGTCGTCGTGACTGAAACTTCAGAGATACATGGCAACATCTACAGCCCGACGGTTACGCTGAGGGAAGGATCGAGGTTCAATGGCAAGATCGATATGTCGGGCAAGGATCAGCCGGACATTCAAACGCCGGGGAAATCGGAAAAGAATGACGATGCCCGGGCCGAACCACCACGCTCCGGCGAGCGCAGGGAGTCGTCGGACAACAGACAGGCGATAAGCGCCGCGTAATGCGGACGCCGAGGAGCAACGCCATGAGTGACACGGAAATTATGAGAAAACCGATGTTCGGCCGCACCACAGCCGCCCCGCCCGCCCGTCCGGCCCCGTCGGATGAGCCGCAGATCGAATCGCCGGTCGTCCGCTTCAAGGATCTGGCCGAGTCCGTGCGCAGCGAGAGGCCCTCTGAAGGCGCGGCCGTTTCCGTCATCGGCGAGTCGCTGCACTTCAAGGGCGAGCTGTCAGCCGGCGAAGACCTGATCATCGAAGGCACGGTCGAGGGCAAGATAAACCAGGGCAAATGCTGCCTTACACTGAAACCCAACGGCCGCATTCTTGCGGACGTGAATGCGACGAAGATCTTTATCGACGGAACGGTGAAGGGCGACCTGCGCGCGACCGTGAGCGTAACCGTGCGCGCGTCGGGTAACGTGACCGGCAACATCGTCGCCCCCCGGGTCGCAATCGACGACGGCGCGACTTTCAACGGCACGATCGAAATGCGCGATCCCGCGCAAAAGAGCTAAGCGCCAAACCTTATTCTTTTTTGGGGAACGTGAGGGCCGGTACTGCGAGGTATCGGTCCTTTTTCGTTGGAGCGGGCCCCGCCCCCAAACAAGAGGAGCGTGATCTGGGCTGCATCACACCTGCGGCTTGCAGCCGGTCCCTGCGGTCGTTGCAGCAGCCGGCCCCGGCCTGACTGCCCCTCGATTCGGCGGTCTTCCCGCGCCGCACGCCAATCCGGGCACCGAATGCCATAGCGGTTTTTGCCACAACCTGCGCAAGAAGGGCGATATGACGCCGAAAAACATGTATCGAAAATGCCACCAAAAGCAATGCTTAGACTATTAGGCTATGGAGAACGGGTCTAAAGTATCGCCAAAGCCACAGTGTAACTAGTTATTCCAAAAACAAATAAGCAATCGCTGTTGAAATAACACAACGATATTTTGTGCTTATCAAGATTCGTTGGATTGTTGCAAAACGAGTGGAGGAACCAGGGCCTGACCAGGCGCTGCATATTCCTTCGATTGCCCTGGAGGGCATTCGTTTCAATCAATTGGGAATAAGGCTTTGGGCTTACAACGGAGACATCA
>JBGTLY010000083.1:0-4053 GCA_041743865.1 Woeseiaceae bacterium | reverse complement strand
ACCCTGTTCCTCGGCGCCGCGGCCCAGTTCGGAATTTTTGCCACCCTGCTCGGCGCAATCGGCATGACGTCGTTGGGCTGGACCGATTTCACGATCCAGGACGCCGCGGCAATCGGCATCATCGGGGGAGCGGACGGTCCGACCGCCATTTATGTCGCGGGCCGGCTCGCACCGGACCTCCTCGGTGCGATCGCCGTTGCCGCGTATTCGTATATGGCCCTGGTACCCCTGATCCAGCCGCCGATCATGAAACTCCTGACCACAGCGGCCGAGCGCAGGATACAGATGGAGCAATTGCGCGAGGTTTCGAAGGCGGAAAAGATCCTGTTTCCACTGCTCCTGCTGTTGCTCGTTGCCGCACTGCTGCCCCCGGCGGCACCCTTGATCGGTATGCTGGCGTTCGGCAACCTCATGCGGGAGTGTGGTGTCGTCGATCGCTTGTCCGACACGACGCAAAATGCCCTCATCAATACCGTGACGATATTTCTCGGACTGGCAGTAGGCTCGAAGCTGGTGGCCGACCAGTTCCTCGCGCTCGAGACCTTGTTCATACTCGGACTCGGCCTGGTGGCGTTCGCCATCGGTACGGCGAGCGGCGTGCTCATGGCGAAGCTGATGAATGCCGTTTCGTCAGTGCCGATCAACCCCCTGATCGGTGCGGCCGGCGTGTCGGCGGTCCCGATGGCGGCCCGGGTCGTTAACCGGGTCGGTCTCGAGGCGAATCCGCACAACATACTCCTGATGCATGCGATGGGCCCCAATGTCGCCGGCGTCATTGGCTCGGCGGTAGCCGCCGGCGTGATGATCCTGTTTGCGAACTAGGCCCGAAGCCTTGCAACGAGGGAGTCCGGGTTCACGCCGTCCGTCGTTCGCCCATGCCTTGCCAGAGACCGGTAAAGAAATGGCGGGCGTTGATGCCGAGTGTCTGGGTACGGTATCCCCCCTCCTGGACCACGAGCGTCGGCAGCCCGAGTGACCCGATCATCCGGCCGTTCTCGCGAAAGTCCCGGGCTTTGAGCAAGAACGACCCGGTGGGGTCACCTTTTGCGGTGTCCAGCCCTAGCGCCAGCACGAGAAATTTCGGCTCGAACTTTCGCAGCTTGCCGAGGGCCCCGGCGAGTACCTTGCGATACGCGTCGCCGTCGAGGTTTTCAGCCAGCGGCATATTGAGGTTGAAGCCCTCACCGTCATCCATGCCTTTCTCGTCCTCGAACCCGGAGAAATACGGATAACTGTGCCGGGGATGGCCGTGAAGTGACACGGTATAGACGTCCTCGCGACGATAAAAAATTTCCTGCGCGCCATTCCCGTGGTGGTAGTCGATGTCCAGAATGACGACTTTGCCGCGCTCGCTGAGGTGCTGCGCGGCAATCGCGCCCGAGTTGAAGTAGCAGAAGCCACCGAAGGCTTCGGTTTCAGCGTGATGGCCGGGCGGACGAACCAGCGCATAGGCGACCCGCCCGCCCTCGAGCAACCAGTCTGCGCCGGTCATCGCGCAGTCAACAGCGCCGCGCGCTGCCTTGTAGGCGTTCTCGTTCAGAGGTGTAAATGTGTCGATGCAATAGTAGCCGGCACGAAGCGGCAGCTCATTGGGCGGCCGGGCGCGGTTTCGAACGGGGAACACGTAGGGATAAATGGACTTGCCCGGCGGCACATTCTCACAGGCTTTCTTGAGGAAGCGGACGAATGCCGGCCTGTGTACCTTCTCGATTACCGAGATGCCGTACTTCCTGGCCGGAATGGTGTCGAAAAAAGTGGTCTTGCCGAGCTCGGCCATGATGCTCTTGATGCGCACCGGTGCCTCGACATACCCGCGATCATTGACGTGATGTATGGAATGCCCGTCGTTCACGATCAGTGCAATTCGACGCTCCTTCGGCCGAAGATCGGTCGGCTGCTGCGTCGTTCTGCTGTAGTGCGGATCTCGCAGGACGACAGGATCGTCCTTTATCGAGCTGACGATCCTGTCGACGTATTCCGGTGAGCACGTTCCTGCATACTTCCGTTCGAGTATCGCGCGCACGATCCTCTGTACTTCGTCGCGGCCGAGCTCCGGCTCCTGGCCCAGGCCGTCTATGACGAGATAGGGAGGATCGGCGCCGCCCGGTTTCAGCGGCGTCTCATAAGCCGTCCCGGCAAGCGGTCGCGCCCCGAAGCGTTCATAGAACTTGAGGCGCTCTGCATTCTGCCGGCATATGGCGGGGTCCGGCGAGAGCGCCGGATCGTCCGGGAGACATTCCATGAAGACGCCGGAAGCGCCGAGCTGTAATGCTTCCTCGCGTACCCGTTCGTACAGCGCGCCACCGATGCCGCGGCCGGTCTCGCCGCGATCGGCGCAAAGGTAGTCCAGGTAACAGAAATTGAGATCCGGCGCATGCATGAGCAGCGCGAAGCCGCGTACGTTCGCCTGACCGTCTTCCGCCACCAGCACGATCGAGCGAAACCGGTACTTCATCGGGTTCGAAAGCCGCGCCGGCAAGCGAGCGATTTCCTTGTCGCTGAGGGCACTGATCTGCACACGCAGTATCGCCTGGACCTGGGCAATGAGCTGGCGATTCGTCTGCGTACTCGCGTCGAAAATCTTGTGAATCCGGAACATGGTCTGGCTCTCCGTCGCCCCGACGGACGTCAGCCGCTCTTATGCAAGTAGTGATCCCGCAATACTTGCGCAACACAGCTCGTCAGTCGCTTGCCGGTGTCGATATGCAGGAACTCGTTCGGTCCGTGCGCGTTCGATTTCGGGCCCAGAAGCCCGGTGACGAGGAACTGGGCCTCCGGGAACTTTTCGCCCAGCATGCCCATGAAAGGAATCGTGCCCCCGGTTCCCATGTACATGGACGGTTTGCCGAAAAAGCGTGAAGACGCCCGTTGCATGGAATCGGCAAGCCAGTCCGCCACGGGTGGCGCATTCCATCCGCCCATGGCGGAGTCGGCGCGGAAAGCCACTTTGCCGAGCGGCGGCGGATCGGCGGCGAATATCGATTCCAGTGCGACTGCGGCGTCGTCTGCATCACAGGTCGGCGGCAGGCGAAACGACAGCTTCAGGTCCGTAAAGGGCAGTTGGACATTCCCCGCGTTGACGAGTGTTGGAAGGCCCTCGGCGCCGGTGACGCTCATCGCGGGCCGCCACGTATTGTTGAGGAGGAGTTCATACGGCGACTCGGCGGGCGCGGGATCGTCAACGGCCCAGGGGTACTTTCGGTAGACGGACGTTCCGAGCGTTCTGGCGGCGGCTTGCGCCTGCGTTTTTCGTTCCGCCGGGATCTCGACATAAAGGGTGTCGGGCAGGATACGGCCTGTCTCTGCGTCCTCTACCCGGCTCAGCAACTGTCGCAATAGTCGAAAGCTCGACGGCACGATGCCGCCCGCACCGCCGGAATGCACGCCCTCGGTGAGGACGTCGACGCGCAGTCTCCCCGTCAGGTTGCCGCGCAAAGAGGTCGTGCACCAGAGCTGGTCGTAGTTGCCGCATTCTGCATCCAGGCAGACGACGAGATCGGGCGAACCGATGCGCCGCCCGAGCAGCTCGATATAGGCGGGCAGATCGAAGCTGCCGGATTCCTCGCAGCCTTCGATCAGTACGACGCAATGGGCGTGCGGGATGCCCTGTTCCTGCAACGCGCGGATCGCCGTCAGGGATCCGAAGGTCGCATAGCCGTCGTCCGCGCCACCACGACCGTACAGCTTGCCGTCGCGAATGACCGGTTCCCAGGGGTCGAGACCTCTTTCCCAGCCGCTGAACTCCGGCTGCTTGTCATAGTGGCCATAGAGCAGCACGACGTCGTCCGATGCACCCGGGATATCGATGAACAGGACCGGCGTCCGGCCCTCGATGCGCACGACCTCGACCGTCATGCCGTCGATTGGCTGCTCGCGGCACCAGGCTTCGAGCAGCGCGACCGCCTTTTCCATGTGGCCGTGCGCGGCCCAGTCCGGGTCGAAGTGCGGTGACTTGTTCGGAATCCGGATGTATTCGGAGAGCGCAGGAATGATCGAGTCGTCCCAGCTGGCGTTTACCAGCGCCGTTGTCGCTGCGGGCTTCATTATCTAGTC
>JBGTLY010000082.1:0-27798 GCA_041743865.1 Woeseiaceae bacterium | reverse complement strand
TTCGTGGCTGCTTTCGCGGCCGGTTTTGCAGCGGGCCTCCCCGATGGTTTCGCTGCTGGTTTCGCCGCGACGCCGGCACTGCCGGCGCCCTTGAAGGCCGTTTCCGGCGCCTCCAGGTGGTGCTTTACCGATGCTTCGATGGCCAGTCGTGCGCGGCCCGGCGACACCGGCTTCAACAGGAAACGATAGACCTTCCCACGATTGATGAGGTCCATGAGCATCTCACCGTCGTCGCGGCGGCCGGCAACGATATTGACCAGCCGCTGGGTTTTCCGGCGCAAATGCTGAGTGAGTTTTTCGACGTTCTCACCGACCATGGCTGCGTCGACGACGGCCACGCCCACTTTCCCGCCGGCAATGGCCTGTTCCGCCTGTGCCAGGGTGTTTGCGTAGTGAACCTTGTGCATGCCCCGCGTCGACTGGCGAATCGTTGTGAGGAATTCCTCGTCCTTTGTCAGGACCAGAACGTCGACTGTGCTCGAACCGGCGGACACGTTCGTAGCAACCTTCGCCGGATCGAGGGCCGGCATCGTCCCGGTGCCACCGCTTATGATGGTCGCCCCGTTCTCGGAGGTCTCCATGACGATATGCTCGGCTGGCTCGTCGGGATTGGCGGCGATGTCGTTGGCTGATTCCGCCAGCGCCAGAAGCCGCATCTGCCGCGTGGCGTTGTCCACGAGGCGGGTAAGGTCACCGGGCTGCACGGCGCCGCTGACAACCTGGAAAACTTCCTTTTCGCCAACCAGGGCCTCGAGACCCGCGTCGTTGTCGCCGGTGAGAAGAATGCCGATGGTTTCGGGGGAGCGCTTCTTCGCCTCACGGAGGGCTTCGACGCCACTCATGCCGGGCAGGTCGCGGGCCGATACGATGATGTGGATCGGCGTGTCACCGAGGGTATTGAGGGCTTCCGTCCCGGACGTGGCGCAGTGCACTGTATAACGATCGTCGAACCCGGCGCTCAGCCTGTCGAGCGTCTGTTGTTCGCTGTGCAACAGCAGTACCTGGGTTCGGACTTGGTCCCGGGCCACGTCGGAGTCTCCACTTGCTTATGTTGAATCGCTCGCGCATTTCGAGCGCCAAAGGAGTATAGCGCCGCGCCTCCGGGACGTTGTCGCCGAGGCCCGACAGGATGCCTGTTTTGTGACGTGGCGCACAATGGAAGTGCCGGTCACGTCACGTTTACCCCGGAGCCGGTCCCCGGCCCCGGGTCGAGACTTCGCTGACCAGGGCTTCGACGGCCTCGTCGACGCTCATGTCCTGCTGCTCCTTCGAACCCAGCCGCCGGATCGCAACCCTGCCCGTGTCCACTTCCCGATGGCCGACCGCAAAGAGCACCGGGATCTTGGCGACGCTGTGTTCGCGCACTTTGTAGGAAATCTTCTCGTTACGGAGGTCGGTGTCGGCTCTGAGCCCGGCTTCGCGCAGGCGCCTCGCGACGGCTGCCGCGTAGTCGTCCGCCTCCGAGGTGATCGTCAGAACCTTGACCTGCACCGGGGCGAGCCACAGCGGCAGGTTGCCTGCATGATGCTCGAGCAGGATACCCATGAAGCGCTCGAGGGAACCGAAGATAGCGCGGTGCAGCATTACCGGGACATGCCTGTTCCCGTCCTCACCGACGTAACTTGCCCCGAGCCGGCCGGGCATGTTCAGGTCGACCTGTAAGGTGCCGCACTGCCAGTCGCGGCCGATGGCGTCGCGCAACACGAATTCGAGTTTCGGCCCGTAAAATGCGCCTTCGCCCGGATTGTGCGTGTACTCGAGTCCCGCCGCATCGAGAGCCGCAAGCAGCGAGGCTTCGGCCTGGTCCCAGACGATGTCGGAGCCGACACGAACCGGGGGCCGGTCCGCGAACTTTATCCGGATGTTCTCGAAACCGAAACTGCGGTAGATGCCGAGGATGAGGTGGCAGACTGCGATGGATTCGGCCGTGATCTGCTCGCTGGTACAGAATATGTGCGCATCGTCCTGCGTGAACGCACGCACGCGCATCATCCCGTGCAGTGCGCCGGACGGTTCGAAGCGGTGACACTTCCCGAACTCGGCGAGCCGCAGGGGCAGTTCGCGATAACTCGTGATGCCCTGCTTGAACACCTGGATATGGCACGGACAGTTCATCGGCTTGATGGCATACACGCGGCCGTCGGGGGTTTCGGTCGTGAACATGTTGTCGCCGAAGGAAGCCCAGTGTCCCGAGGCTTCCCACAACGACCGGTCGACAATTTCCGGGGTATTGATTTCCCGGTAGCCGGCGTTGGTCTGCTGCTCGCGCATGAAGCCGATCAGGTTCTGAAAAAGTGTCCAGCCCTTCGGATGCCAGAAAACCGCGCCAGGCGATTCTTCCTGGAAATGGAACAGGTCCATCTGCTTGCCGAGTCGCCGATGGTCCCGCTTCTCGGCCTCCTCCAGCATTTGCAGATACTGTCGCAGCTGCTTCTCATTGGACCATGCCGTGCCGTAGACCCGTTGCAGCATCTCGTTGTTCGAATCGCCGCGCCAGTATGCGCCGGAGACGTGCGTGAGCTTGAAGGCTTTACCCAGCTTTCCGGTCGAAGGCAGGTGCGGCCCGCGGCAAAGATCGACAAATCCGCCGTGGCGATAGAGGGTGATCGGTTCTCCGGGCGGGATCGATGCGATGATTTCGGCCTTGTAGTGTTCACCGATGCCCCGAAAGAAGTCGACCGCCGCATCGCGTTTCCACTCTTCGCGCACGATCGTCTCGTCCCTGTCGACGATCTCCTGCATACGCTTTTCGATCGTGGCGAGGTCCTCGTCACTAAAGGGTTTAGCGCGCGAGAAGTCGTAGTAGAAGCCGTTCTCGATCGCCGGGCCGATCGTCACCTGTGTGTCCGGCCAAAGCTCCTTCACCGCCTCGGCGAGCACGTGCGCCGCATCATGCCGCAACAATTGGAGGCCTTCGTCTGAGTCCCGGGTGATGATCTCGATCCGGGCATCAGTGGTGATGTCCCGGCCGAGATCCCGAAGCTCCCCGTCGACGCGAATGGCAACGGCGCTTTGCGCGAGGCCCTTCCCGATGCTGGCAGCGATCTCCGTGCCGCAGGTGGCAGAAGCAAATTCCCGCAGGGCGCCGTCGGGTAGCGTGATATTGGGCATTTTTCGATCAGGGTCTGCTGGCAGGCGGTAATGAGGGTGAGATTACCTGCAGACGTACAACGGGGCCAGCCCGTGCCGCCAGGGCGGACCGCCGCAGGCAAGGGACGCGATCGTACAGGACTGCAACGGTACGTGGCCTATTACTTGGCTTGTCACTACAATAGCGCCCCTTCAGCACAGGGCCGGCCGGCGAAGCTTCCCGGCAGGACCCCCGGACGACTACCGATACCATGAACGATACCGCGGCGCGGGACTTCATTCGCCAGATCATCCACGACGACCTGGCCTCGGGCAAACATGCCGCCGTCGTGACCCGATTTCCGCCGGAACCGAACGGTTACCTGCATATCGGTCACGTCATGTCGATTTGCCTCAACTTTGGCGTCGCCCGGGAGACCGGGGGCACGACGTTCCTGCGTTTCGACGACACGAATCCGGGTAACGAAGATGAGGAGTACGTACAGGCCATTCGGGATGACGTGCATTGGCTCGGCTTCGACTGGGCGGGACACCTGTCGCACGCTTCCGACTATTTCGGACGACTGTATGCCGCCGCGGAGCAGCTCATCGAGGACGACAAGGCGTACGTGGACAGCCTGAGCGCTGAGCAAATCCGCGATTACCGGGGCACCCTGACAGAGCCCGGCCGCGACAGTCCGTATCGTGGCCGCGCCGTCATCGAGAACCTCGACTTGTTTCGCCGCATGCGAGCGGGCGAATTCGCAGACGGCGAGTTGGTGTTGCGGGCGAAGATCGACATGGCATCACCGAACATCAACCTGCGTGATCCGGCCTTGTACCGCATTCGCCACGTTGCTCACCAGGCGACAGGCGAGGAGTGGTGCATATACCCGATGTACGATTTCGCGCACACGTTGTCGGATGCCTACGAGGGCATCACGCACTCGCTTTGCACGCTGGAATTCGAGGATCATCGACCCTTGTACAACTGGTTCCTGGACCAGCTGAAGCCACTGCATCGGCCGCGCCAGATCGAATTTTCCCGGCTGAATCTCGCCTATACGATAACCAGCAAACGCAAACTCAGTGCGCTCGTCAATGAGGGTATCGTCAGCAGCTGGAACGATCCGCGCATGCCGACGATTGCAGGCATGCGGCGTCGCGGCTATCCGCCGGAAGCACTGCGCGATTTTGTTCGCCGGGCCGGCGTGACGAAAAAAGACAAGCTCATAGAGATGAGCATGCTCGAAAACTGTGTGCGCGAGGCGCTCGGCGATACAGCACCGCGCCGCATGGCCGTACTCGACCCCTTGAAAGTCGTGCTGACGAACTATCCGATGGACAGGGTGGAGACGATGGCTGCCATGAACCATCCGAACGACCCAACCATGGGGACGCGCGACATTCCCTTTGCACGCGAACTGTGGATCGAGCGGGACGATTTCATGGAAGATGCGCCGCGCAAGTTTTTCCGCCTGAAGCCGGGCGGGGAAGTGCGCCTGCGCTTCGGGTATATCATTCGCTGTGACGACGCGATCAAGGACGAGCGGGGCAGGGTTGTCGAGCTGCGTTGCAGCTACGATCCGGAGACTCGCAGCGGCTCGGCGGCCAGCGAACGAAAGGTCAAAGGCACTATCCACTGGGTTTCGGCGGCACACGCTGTCGACGCGGAGGCTCGGCTGTACGATCGACTGTTCAACGTAGCGAACCCGAACGTCGTCGAGGATTTTCGCGATGCCCTGAACCCGGTATCGCTCGAGCGCGTTACGGCCAAGGTCGAGCCGGTCCTTGCTTCTGCCGATCCCCAGACGGCAGTCCAGTTCGAGCGACTCGGCTACTTCCTGCCCGACTCGGACGACGATCGGCCCGGTGCGCGGGTATTCAACCGGATCGTCACGCTTCGCGATTCCTGGGCCAAGCTGGAACAGCAGGCCCTCCAGGCCGCCAACTGATTCAGGGGCGGCCGGCGGGCGAGCGCTCGCGGGAATTCCCCCTGGCGCAGGGGGTCTCACCCGGCAGGGGCGAGCAAACCCGCCGTGAATTGGGCAGAATGACGACATGAATGCACCCGTGATCCCATCGGCTACGCCCGGCAGCGCCCCGGTTTTTGACGCGTTGGGCCGGCCGCTGCATGACTTGCGAATATCGCTGCTCGATCGCTGCAACTTCCGCTGCCCCTACTGCATGCCGGCATCGGAGTATCACGAGGACTACCAGTTCCTCAGCAAGGCGCAGCGCCTGACACATACGGAGATTCTTGCCATCGCGACGGCCGCGACACGTCTTGGCGTTTCGAAACTCCGTCTCACGGGCGGCGAACCGCTGCTTGATCGCGGCCTGTCGTCGCTGGTTGCCGGGCTTTCCGCGTTGCCGGGCGTCGACGACCTTGCAGTAACGACGAACGCGCTGCTGCTCGCGCCGCTGGCTCAACGGCTGGCCGACAGCGGACTCCATCGGCTGACCGTGAGTCTCGACAGCCTCGACCCGGAGGTATTCAACCGAATGAGCGGCGGCCGGGGCGACCTGTCCCGTGTCCTCGCGGGCATCGAGGCAGCAGAACAGGCCGGGTTTGCACCGCTCAAGATCAACACGGTCGTGCAACGCGGTGTCAACGAACACACGGTCCTGGACCTGCTCGAGCACTTCCGCGGCACCGGCCATATCGTGCGCCTGATCGAATTTATGGATGTCGGCAATCGCAATGGCTGGCGGATGGAACAGGTGGTTCCGAGCCGGGAACTTCTCGATGCCATCGGCCGGCGATGGACCGTCCGGCCCGTGGGCCAGAACTACGCCGGGGAAGTCGCGCGCCGCTACCAGTACGTGGACGGGCAGGGGGAGATCGGCTTCATTTCGTCCGTTACGGAACCGTTCTGCGGCGCCTGTTCCCGGGCCCGCATCTCGGCCGACGGCGTGCTGTATACCTGCCTGTTTGCAACCCGTGGAACCGATCTGCGCGGACCTTTGCGAAGCGGCGCGAGTTCCGGAGACCTCGAAGATTTGATCCGGCGGGTCTGGCTGGAGAGGGCCGATCGCTACAGTGAGCTGCGCCGGCCCGGCAGCACCCCGACACGTGCAGTGTCGAAAGTCGAAATGTACCGGATCGGCGGCTAGCGGGAACCCATGAACGAACTCAGCCATATTGATGCACAGAACCGGCCGACGATGGTCGATGTCAGTGGGAAAACGGTGACGGCTCGCGAGGCTCGCGCCAGAGCCACGGTCCGGCTACCTGAGGTAGTGCTCCAGGCGGTCACGGGCAATGACATCGAGAGCCGCAAGGGCCCGGTTTTCGCCACTGCGATCATCGCCGGTGTCATGGCGGCCAAACGGACGCATGAGTTGATTCCGTTCTGTCATGCGCTCGGGCTCGAGAAGTGCACTATCGACATCCGGATCGACGCCGGTTGTGCGATCATCGAGTGCGCCTGTCGCGTACACAACAAGACCGGCGTTGAAATGGAAGCACTCACCGGCGCTTCTGTTGCGGCACTCACGGTCTACGACATGTGCAAGGCACTTTCCCATGACATCGTGATTGCGGATATCCGCTTGCTGTCCAAGTCGGGCGGAAAGCGGGAAATCAGGGATGACGGGGCGGCGGCGTGAGGGCAGGCGCGGGAACAGGCACGCAGATATTCGGTCTCGTACTCGCCGGCGGGCGCAGCCGACGTATGGGACGGGATAAAGCCCTGATCGAGCGCGGCGGCAAGAGCCTGCTCGAGCACGCGTTTCGCCTGGTCGATGCGGTTACGGATGGCGCGCGGGTATCGGTCCGGGCCGACCAGGTGCTGGATCCCGAGCGGCAGCGGTTTCCGCAGGTCGTGGATCGGTACGCGGATATCGGGCCCCTGGCCGGCATACTTGCGGCATTGCAGACTGTGCCTTCGGCTGACTGGCTGGTCGTTGCCTGTGACCTCCCGAACCTCGATCGTGCGACGCTCGAGTACCTCCTCGCCGCGGCACCGCCGGGTGCGCCGCTGACGGCGTACCGCAGTACGGTCGACGGACTGCCCGAGCCCCTGTGCGCACTTTATCGGTCGGGCAGTGGGGCGCTGATCGAGCCATTTGTTGCCAAGGGTGTCGTCTGCCCCCGGAAAATTCTTATCCGGAACGATGCCGTCCTGCTCGACTTGCCCGCCTCCGACGCGCTCGCCAACCTGAACACGCCGGAGGACCTTGCAGCGAGTTCGCTGCGAGCACTGCCGTGAAAACGATCACCGTGCGTTATTTTGCGATGTTCCGCGAGCGCGCGGGCACTGCCCGGGAGACCCTGATACTCGAGGCCGATACCGCTGCCGATGTCTTCAGGGCTACGCGGGACCGGCACGGCTCGACGGAACCCGCGCCGCACTGCAAGGTTGCAATCAACGATGAGATGAGCCAGTGGGACGCGCCGGTCAGCGACGGGGACGAAGTGTTGCTCTTTCCGCCCGTGGCCGGAGGCTGATGTGATCGAGATCAGTGCGGGAACGATCAATCCGGCCATCCTTCGCGCGCGGCTGTCCGATCCCGCGGCCGGCGCATACTGCGGCTTTGAAGGCTGGGTCCGCAATCACAATGACGGAAAAAAGGTCCTGCGCCTCGAGTACGAGGTGTACGAACCGGTCGCCCTGACAGAGGGCAGGCGTATCCTCGCAGAGGCCAGCGCGAAGTACCCTGTGCTGGCGGCGCAATGCGTGCATCGGTCGGGCGAACTCGACATTGGCGATTGTGCCGTATGGGTCGGCGTCATAGCCGCGCATCGTGACGCCGCGTTTTCGGCCTGCCGCTTCATTATCGACGCGGCGAAATCACGGCTCCCGATCTGGAAAAAGGAGCACTACGTCGACGGCCACTCGGGGTGGGTGAACTGCGAACGTTGCGCCGCGCACGCCTCCCTATGACCGGTTAGCGGCGCTGCGTAGGCGCTGCAGGTCCGCGACCGTATCGATATCGACGGCTGCCGCTTCGAACGGCACGACCCGCACCGTGTACGCCGGATTGCTCAACAAGGCGCGCGCCCCGCGATCGCCGTCGAGTCGCGCCAGCGTCCCGAACGTCGCACGCGGCAGGAGTACCGGCGGCCCTCTCGTGCCCGCGAAACCGGTCGCTACAATTTCGCCGGAATGCCCGCTCCATGCCGCCAGCATGCGCCGGAGATGGTCCGTGTCGACGAGCGGCTGGTCCGCAAGCAGCAACAACATTGCCCCGGCGCGGTCGTTCAGTTCGCGCGCCGCAAGCGCTATCGAGGTTCCGATCCCGTCGCGATACCGGGAATTTTCGAGGATGAAGCGGCACCGTCCGCGGGCGGCGGCCGCGATTTCGTCGCCATGGCAGCCGGTGACGAGCATGCTCTGATCACCGCAGCAGGCCTCTGCGAGCCGAGCGGCGCGCCCGACAAGCGTTTCGTTTCCGAAGCGCTCCAGGAGCTTTTTACCCCCGAAGCGGCGTGACTCACCTGCTGCGAGCACGACGGCAAAAACCCTGGATTGCGGCGCCGGGCATTCTTCCATCCCTGTACTTTACACTTGCGGCTGCTGCGGGTTGTGTGCTTTTCTTGCCCCGCGCGCGAAGACGCCGCGTACGTCGGGAACGGGACTTGCACGTAATCAGATCGATCGAAGATGCCAGGCTGCTCGAGGGGACCGAGGTCGGTCTCTCGGACTGGACGGTCATCGACCAGAACCGGATCGACCAGTTTGCGGAAGCGACGGCCGACTACCAGTGGATACATGTCGATACTCAGCGCGCCGCCCGCGAGATGCCGGACGGCAAGACGATCGCGCACGGGTATCTCACACTGGCACTGATTCCCGGACTGACGGGCAATTTTGTGGAGATCGAGAGGCTCACACGTGCGATCAACTTCGGTGTCAACAAGGTGCGCTTCTATACGCCTGTGCGGGTCGGCGACCGCGTGAGAGCACGCGCCAGGGTCCTGCAGGCACGCCGCCGGGCCGGGGCATTGTTGCTGACCTCTGAAGTCAGCATCGAAGTCGAGGGTGCGCGCAAAGCTGCTTGCGTTGCCGAAACGCTGGGCATGTATTTCTTCGAAGGAGCCTGAGCCTCCCTAGTTGCGGGCGTGCAACCAGCCCGGCAGGTAGGAATACGGATCTTTTTCCGCCTTTTCCTGCCACGAGACATTGTTTGCCGCGAGCAGTGCCTGCATACGGCCGTCCCTGATCGCGTCGAAAAGTTCCGTTGCGCCACCGACGTGCTCACCGCCCACGAAAATCTGCGGTATTGTCGGCAGCCCCGTGCGTTCCCGGACTGCTGCCCGGATGTCGCCGCCGCGGTTATCCGCCTGGTACTCGACCGAGTCGAGGTCGACTGATCGATAGGGAATGGCATAGTCCGCAAACAACCTGCGCACAGACCAGCAGAACTCGCACCACTCGAGCGCGAACAGGACGACAGGGTTTTCGGCATCGCCGATTGCCTTGTCGAGAAACGCGACGGCCTCGGGCGATGCGGCGGCAGCTTGTTCGATCACGAGTGCCGGCTTCAACGCGGGTGTATCGAAACGCGCAGCAGGTGTCGAGCGAGAGATATCGAGTTCCGCCTCGTTCATGTCGGCGCCGATGCCGTCGAACAGGGGCGTACTCAGGTATCGCTCGCCGGTATCCGGCAACATGCACAGGATGTTTGCGCCGTCAACGGCCTCGCGTGCAACTGCCAGTGCGCCTGCAAGCGTTGCACCGGCCGAGATGCCGACGAAAATCCCTTCGTTCTGCGCGAGCGCCTTCGCAAGACGCGTGGCGTCGCCGCCCGCGATCGGGCGAATTTCATCGTAGAGTTTTTCATCCGCGGCATCCTGCGCGAGCTTGGGAATGAAGTCGGGACTCCAGCCCTGCATCAGGTGCGGCCGGAACAGAGGATGGCTTTCGTTTGCTGCTCCATCGGCCGCCCGCGGTTGCGGAATACCGCTCTTCAAGATGGGCGAGTTATCCGGCTCACAGAGGACGATCCGTGTGCGCGGGCTCTTCTCGCGAAGCACGCGTCCCACGCCTTTGAGCGTGCCACCGGTCCCGAATCCTGTCACCCAGTAGTCCAGTCCGTCGTCCGCGAACGCCTCGAGAATTTCAGGTGCCGTCGTACGCGAGTGCGCATCCGCGTTGGCTTCATTTTCGAACTGGCGTACGAGGAACCAGCCGTGCGCGCGGGCGAGTTCCACTGCCTTTGCAAGCATGCCGCTACCTTTCAGCGAGGCTGGCGTAAGGATCACTTTTGCGCCAAGGAAGCGCATCATCTTGCGCCGTTCGATGCTGAAGGTCTCCGCCATCACGATCACGAGCGGGTAGCCCTTCTGAGCACAGACCATGGCAAGACCGATTCCGGTATTGCCGCTCGTGGCTTCAATGACGGTTTGTCCCGGGTCGAGCGCACCCGTGCGCTCAGCCTCTTCGATGACACTGACGGCCAGCCGGTCCTTGACCGATCCCATCGGATTGAAGGATTCGAGCTTGGCGTAGACATTGACGTTCGGGGGCGCGAGCTTGTTGATCCGGACGATCGGCGTGTTGCCGACCGTGGCAAGAATGTTGTCGTATCGCCTGGCCATGCGCACTTCTCCGGCTGTCGCGCCGTGCATGATGAAAGGAATTATAGGTAAAACGTGCATGGAACGCTTCCCCGGCACGAGGCGCGGACGGGGCCGGAAGGAAGTTCCAATAAAAAAAAGGGCGGCGAAACATCCGCCGCCCCTTGGTATCGAACGACGTTCAGTCGAATTTCTTGTTGAACGTGAGGCCGTAGGTCGCCGGCTCCGCCGGGTACGAATTCATGCGCCCGAGCTGGATTGGCGCGTCGAAGGATCCCGCATACCAGCGCTCATCGGTGATATTCCGCCCCCAGAGCGTGAGGTTCGCGTCCCAGTTCGTGATGTACATCCCGAGGCGCAGGTTCACGAGGCCGATGTCGTCCTGTGTCGTGAACGGATCGAGGTCACCGTCCGTAAACTGCTCCGACGCCCAGGAGTATTCACCGCGGATATAAACCTCATTGTTGCCCACGGGGAAGTCCTTGGTGAGCGCAACGAAGGCGCGGTCCTCCGGGTTGTACCCAATCGGGAAGCCGGTCCGGTTGCAGACTTCGGCATTGACGTTGCCGTTGCTGCCCGGGTCCGGCACGCCGTTGTGAAACACGGCGGTATCCCAGCATGTGCCGCCTTCGAACTGCGTGTATTCGCCCTCGTTGTGCGCGTAATGGCCCTGCACCTCGAAGCTGTCGAAGGGCCGCCAGGTCGCCTCGATTTCCAGGCCCTGCGTCTCCAGTTCACCCGCGTTCTGCAGGTTGAAACCGGTGCCGGTGAAAGACTGCGCCTGGAAATCGTCGAAGGTCGTATCGAAAAGCGCGACGCTCAGTCGCACGGGACCGAAGAAGCCCTTGTAACCGACCTCGAGCGATTCCGAGGTCTCGGGACCGAAGAGCGAATTGAACTGTGGCGAAATGCGCTCCGTATTCGTGCCACCCGATTTGTAGCCGGTCGAGTAGGAACCGTAGAACATGTGCTGTTCCGACGGGAAGAAGGACAGCTTGGCGGTACCGGAGACCTGGTCGTCGCTCAGCGAATCCATGAGGTCCGGACGCGGCGCCAGCGGCTGGAACAGGTAGGACCCCCAGGCGGCATTTGGTTCCGCGACCGCGAAGATCGGTGTCGGGTCGAATTGCATGCCCTGCGACGCGAGTATCAGATTCGCCTCAATGGCGTCCAGGTCCGGCGGCGGCCCCTGCGCCGTCTGCGTGTAGACGGCGTCGATGTCCTTCGTTTCGTCGGTGTACCGGCCGCCCAGCGTCAGTATCAGGCGATCGCCGATCGGGAAATCCACCTGGCCGAAGACGGCCCAGGCGTCCTGCTCCTGGGTGATGTCATCCAGGGAGAATACTCCGGCCGGGAACGGGCTTGCAGCGGGCGGTATCAAGCCGCCGGTCGCGGCGGACAGCGCATTTACACCGCTGATCAGCGTCGGAAGGTCCGGCTGGGTAATCAGCAGGTAGGGCTCGAGGAACGGGCCGGTGTTTGTGGTCGTGTCGCTGTCGATCTCCTGGCCAAAATAGTAGAGACCCGTCACCCAGTTGCCGCCGTCGCCAAACTCACCGGCGAGGCGGAACTCCTGCGAAATCGATTGCTGCTCGGCCTCGTTGATGCGCTCGATCAGGTCGACGTTCGTGAAGTCCGCATCGATCCGGTCGTAGGTATCGAACGCGCGGTACGCAGTGATCGACGTCAGTATCATGCCGTTTGCGAGCGTCTTGTTGATTTCTACCGACAGGCCGCTGTCCTCATTGCGCGACTCCGGCACCTGGTTGTAGGCGACACGGAAATCATCAAAGCCGACGCCGCTCAGGACGGTGCCGGGCAGTGGCGCAAGGGCATCGAGAAAGGGCTGCGGATAGGGGAAGTCCGTGAACACGGTGCCTCCGAGCGCAAGCAGTGCGGCGTCGGAGCCGTTCACCGGTAGGCCGCCGAGACTCGCCCGGGAGTACAAGCCGTCGACGCGTGCCACGGCAGCGCAACAGGTCTCGTCCACCTCGGCGTAGTCGGCGATCACCCGGACATTGAAGTCGCTGTTCGGCTCGTAGCCGAGTTGCAGCCGGAAGCCGAAACGGTCGCGATCGTTCAGGAGGTCGCTGCCGAAGTTGTCATCGCTGACGTAGCCGTCACGCTGCGATGCGAAGACCGTGCCACGGAACGCCAGTGCGTCTGAAAGCACGATGTTCGTAGCGCCGCTGAGCTTCATCAGCCCGTAATCGCCGGCGGTCAGTTCGAGCATGCCGTTCGGGCCGTCCGTGCTCGGTGCCACGGTCCGGATCTGGATGGCGCCGGCCGCCGTGTTCTTTCCGAACAGTGTGCCCTGCGGCCCACGCAGTACTTCGACGGCTTCCACGTCGACCAGTTCGTTGATCATCGAACTCTGGCGCGACCGATATACGCTATCCACATACAGTCCGACCGAGGACTCGACACCGAAATTGTTCGAGGTGCTGCCGACGCCGCGGATCGAGAAATTCGACGTCGTTGCGGTCTGGCTCTGCCCGACGAGCAGGCCCGGGACGTTTTGCTGCAGGTCGAACACGTCCTTGATGCCGGACGCTTCGATTTCGGCACCGGAGACAGCAGTTACCGCGATCGGCACATCCATGATGTTCTGTTCACGCTTCTGTGCGCGGACGACAATCTCTTCGAAAACTTCCTGGCCGGTTGCCGGTACGGTCAAGGCGACGCCGGTCATCACGGCCATCAGTGTTCGCACGGCACAGGCCGTTCGGTGTTTGGTCGGTTTCATACACCCCCCCTCGGGACTGATACAGGTAAAGTCGCAAGCATCGTAGTCACCTGGCGACCCGATTTTGCCAGAAGAAACAGGCGCTTTCGCCAACAAGCTGCCGTCCGTTAACGGGTAGAGCATACCATGGAATTTCGCAATGCGGTCCGAGAAGCCGGACAGTACGGCATCTGTTAGATTAGCGGACGAGCCACCGGACCGGGGCTGGAGGGGGAACGTGCAGGGACTCATGATGAACAGGCCGCTGTTGATATCGTCGATAGCGGAACATGCGGCACGTTTCCACGCCAATCGCGAGATCGTCTCGGTCACCGCCGATGACGCCCGGCACCGCACCACCTGGGGCAGGGTCGTCGGGCGAGCACGACGGGTCGCGAACGCCCTGAGCGCTATCGACCTCGATCGCGGCGACCGCATAGCCACGCTCGCGTGGAACGATCACCGGCACCTGGAACTGTATTACGGTATCAGCGGGGCCGGCTACGTGTGCCACACGATCAATCCGCGGCTGTTTCCGGAACAGATCGCCTACATCATCAATCACGCCGAGGATCGCTGGCTGTTCATTGACCCGATGTTCATGCCCCTGCTCGAAAAGCTCATCCCGCGAATCCGGCCCCTGGATGGCGTAGTGGTCATGACGGACGACGCACATATGCCGCCCACGACGCTCGGGAACGTGCGTAGCTACGAGTCTTTGATCGATGCCGTATCCGATGACTTTGCCTGGCCGGATCTCGACGAAAGCGCAGCCTCTGCACTTTGCTACACCTCCGGCACGACCGGTGACCCGAAAGGGGTGCTCTACGATCATCGCTCGGCGATACTCCACGCCTACGCCGGAGTTGCGCCTGACGTTCTCGGGCTGTCGAGCATGGACAGCGTCCTGCCGGTCGTCCCGCTGTTCCATGTCAATGCCTGGGGCATTCCGTACTCCTGTGGCATCACTGGCGCGAAACTGGTGCTCCCCGGCCCGAAAATGGCGGACCCGGAGACGCTCGTCGACCTCCTTGAAAGCGAGTCCGTAACGCTCGCGCTCGGTGTACCGACGATCTGGCTCGGCCTGCTTCATTACCTCGAGAAAAGCGGCAAACGCCTCACAGGCCTTCGCCGGACCATCATTGGCGGCGCTGCGGTTCCGCGAAGCATGATCGAGGCGTTCCGGGACCGGCATGGCGTCGAGGTCCGGCAGGGCTGGGGCATGACGGAAATGAGCCCGATCGGCACCGTCAATACCATCAAGGCCGGTCTCGAGCGGCTCGGGCCCGAAGAACGCCTCGACCTCGCGACCAAGGCCGGGCGCGGTGTCTTCGGCTGCGAATTGCGCATCGTGGACGACGAGGGCCGCGTGCTGCCCTGGGACGGCGCCGCTTACGGC
Organism: Woeseiaceae bacterium; assembly: GCA_041743865.1. Lineage (GTDB taxonomy): Bacteria > Pseudomonadota > Gammaproteobacteria > Steroidobacterales > Woeseiaceae > UBA1847. The sequence goes on along the minus strand of JBGTLY010000082.1, from coordinate 13,080 downwards.
TCGCTGCAGGTGCGCGGTCCCTGGGTGTGCAGTGACTACTTCAAGCTCGAGGGTAGCAGCAACACGCACACCGTAGACGGCTGGTTCGACACGGGGGACGTCGCGATCATCGATCCCGAGGGATACGTGACCATTACGGACCGGACAAAGGACGTGATCAAATCGGGCGGGGAGTGGATTAGCTCCATCGAACTCGAAAACCTGATCATGGGCCACCCCGCTGTTGCTGAAGCCGCCGTTATCGGCGTGCCGCACGCGAAATGGTCGGAGCGACCGCTGCTCGTCGTGGTGCCGGCTGACGGCGCCGAGATCGACACGTCAGCGTTGCTTGCTTACTACGAGGGACGGGTGGCGGACTGGTGGATCCCGAATGCGGTCGTGGTATTGGACGAGCTGCCGCACACGGCCACGGGCAAAGTCCGCAAGATCGAATTGCGTCGGCGATTCGCCGACTTTAAGCTGCCCGACTGATCGACGAACTGACAGGACAATGACATGAGCGACGCGCTGCGGCTCTACGGGCTGAACGCGGTAGTGACGAATGCGGCTGACGGCATCGGCGAGGCAGTGGCTCGCACCTTCGCAAAACACGGTGCGAAGGTGCTCGCGGCCGACGTAGACATCAGCGGTGTCGAGCAGCATTTCCGGGGCGTCAAAGGCGTTGACGGCCTGTTTGCCGACCTGCATGACCCGGACCGGCAGCAGACGCTCATTGATGCAGCGGTTGAGCGGTTGGGCGGGCTGGATATCCTCGTGTGCGACTACCCGGTCCGCATCGACCCGCCGATTTCGGATGCCGGTCCGCGACTCGAGACCTTACTGGAGCAGCGTGCGAGAGTGACGCTCGCGGCTTGTCGCGCCGCACTGCCTCACCTGAAGAATAGCCCTGCGGGACGAATCGTATTGCTGGGGCTCGTGCGCAGCCTGTTCTCAGTCGGGGCCGTAGCTGCGGTGCAGCGAGCCGAACAGAATCTTGCGGATATCACGCGTGCGCTCGCAGTCGAAACCGGCACTTTCGGCATTACGGCCAACTACGTGCAGCCGGGCGGTATCATGACGCCGTTGTCGAGAAAGATTTTTCGGAAGAACCGGACGCTGCGCGACTTTTGCATTGCGCAGTCCGCAGCGCGCCGGCTCGGCGAACCGATCGACGTTGCAAAGGTCGTGCTGTTTCTCGCGAGTGACGACGCAGTGTTTGTCAGCGGCACCGGGGTCGCCGTCGACGGCGGCCGAACGGACGCCTAGGCAGGATCAGTGCACCCAGCGCTCGCGGACCTTGTCGCGCTCCTCTCGCTCGAGCGCATCGAAGACAACATCTTTCGTGGCGACAGCCGTGACATCGGCAGTCCGCAGGTATTCGGTGGCCAGGTGCTCGGCCAGGCGCTCTCCGCGGCGCAATTCACCGTGGAAGGCCGCGTTGCCCATTCCCTCCACGCGTATTTTTTGCGCCGCGGCGACAATAGCTCGCCGATCGTCTATGAAGTCGATCGCGCACGGGACGGCGGCAGCTTTTCGAACCGGCGGGTCGTTGCGATCCAGCACGGCAGGCCGATCCTCAACATGGCGGCCTCATTCCAGCATCCGGAGCGCGGGCTCGAGCACCAGGCGGAAATGCCCGACGTGCCGCCGCCGGGCGAACTGCGTGCCCTGCATGAATTTGCTCTGGAACTGCCCGAGAGTGTCCCGATGAAGATTCGGCGGTTCCTTACAGAGAAGCGGCCCTTCGAGTTCAGGCCGGTACGCCCGATCGATTTCATCGAACGGCGGAAGTTGCCGCCGCAGGCCTTTGTATGGATTCGGGCAGTGGACGCGGTGCCACCTGACCTGTCACTCAATCAGAACCTGCTTGCCTACGTATCCGACTACGAATTGCTCGGTGCGAGCACATTGCCCCACGAGCTTTCGTGGGTCACAGACAATGTCATCATGGCGAGTCTCGATCATGCACTCTGGTTTCATCGCGAGTTTCGCATCGACCAGTGGTTGCTGTACGCGATCGACAGCCCCAACGCCGCGGCCGCAAGGGGCTTTTCGCGCGGGCAGTTCTTCACCGAAGATGGCACGCTGGTAGCGAGCACCTGCCAGGAGGGTCTGGTGCGGGTCGTCGAGCCGGCGCGCGCGCAGGTCCGCTCGCATCCGAAGACCCAGCGCTGATCCAGGCGCGCACGTTGGAGAGCGCCATGCGCGCAAAACGGGTCCCGATCGCGGCAATGGGCCGCTCCTACAGGCGCGAATCGTAGGAGCGCGCCATGCGCGCGATGGTGTGCCGGCCGATCATGAGGGATCGCGGCCATGGGCCGCTCCTACAATTCAGAGAGGGACTTTGTATAGCGCGCGGCGTTTGCGACATACACGTCGGCGGAGCGGGCGAGCAAAGCCATCTCGTCATCCTCGAGCGCACGCACGACGCGTGCGGGCGAACCCAGGATCAGCACGCCGTCAGGAAACGACTTGCCTTCGGTGACGAGCGTGTGTGCGCCGACGATGCAATGCGCGCCGATCCGGGCCCTATTCATGATCGTGCTGCCGATGCCGATCAGCGTATGACTGCCTCTCGCGCAGCCGTGCAACATCACCTTGTGGCCGATCGTGACGTTGGCACCGAGCACGAGTTGCAGGCCGGGATCCGTAACAATTGAACCAGACGCTCGCGGCCTCGCGCAGCCTGACGCTGCCGACAATCGTGGCATTCGGCGCTATGAAGTGGCCTGCACCCTCGAGGACCGGCACCCGGTCTTCGAGCGCGAACATCACCGCGACTGGCCCTGCGCCGCTACCGCGGCCGCCGCTTTCGCTATCTCCTCCGCGTCGCCGAGGAATTCACGCGATTTCGGCCGGAGCCTGTCGTCGAGCTCATACGCCAGGGGAATTCCGGTCGGGATATTGAAGCCCACGATCTCGTCGTCCGGCACGCGATCGAGCATCTTGACGAGCGCCCTCAGGCTGTTGCCGTGTGCCGCGACGAGCACATCCTTGCCGGTCCGGAGTTGCGGCGCTATGACCTCATCCCAGCACGGTTGCACGCGCTTCAATGTGAGAGCCAGCGATTCGGTGGCCGGCAGGTCCGCGATCCCCGCGTAGCGGGAGTCGAGCGAGGGATGCCGCTCGTCGCCCGGGTCGAGGGCCGGCGGCGGAACATCGTAGCTACGCCGCCAGACGAGTACCTGCTCATCGCCGTATTTCGCGGCAGTTTCCGCCTTGTTGAGGCCCTGCAATGCCCCATAGTGCCGCTCGTTGAGACGCCAGTCTCGCACCACCGGGATCCACATCCGGTCCATATCGTCGAGGATCAGCCAGAGGCTGCGGATTGCGCGTTTGAGGACCGACGTGTAGGCGATGTCAAATTCATAGCCGAGCTCCCGCAGCAGGCGCCCCGCATCCCGTGCTTCCCGGATGCCCTTTTCCGTGAGGTCGACGTCGGTCCACCCGGTAAACAGGTTTTTCAGGTTCCAGTCGCTTTCGCCGTGACGGCACAGTACGAGCTTGCCGGCCATAGGTCCTCCGTTGCCGTGTTGTTCAGGACGATAACAGGTCGCGCAGTTCCTGCGCGGCAACGCTCAGCGTAGCAAAATCGATGTCGCCGCGGAGTTTCATCTCCTCGAGCATGCGTCTGAAGCGAGCGACCTCATCCGCATGCCGGTCGAGCCATTCGGCGACCCGGATGGCGATATCGCGCTTGCTGCGGCCGGCGAGCAGCTTCGATGCCAGCTCGCGACGTATCTCGTAGAACCCCTCACGCAGGTTGCTCCGAGCGATTGCCTGCCAACGCCCCTGCACATGCAGGTCCTCGACACTCGTGTGCAGCCAGTAGAGACCCAGGCGTTCATTGAAGGTGGAATAGACTCGGGCTGATGCGAGCACGTCCTGCTTGTACATGGCTGCGAGATCGGCAATGTCGAGTGCGGCCCTCGTGAGCAACAGGGACGACATCCGGTGTGCGAGTTTCTCGGGAACGCCCATGGCGAGATAGGCGTCAGCGGCGGTCCGGTGACGTTCGCGTGCGGCCGTCGAAATAATCGCTCCGGTCCGGGTATAGATCGTCGTCATGCGGTCCTGGAGTCTTTCGACGGCCGGCGCAATCTGTAACTCGCTCCCGAAGCGTCCAATCAGCCAGTAACAGACATGCCGAAGTGTCCGGCTCACTTCAAACATCATCGACATCTGCGCCGTTGCCGGGATCTTGTAATCGAGGGCTTCGATGGTCTCGAGCAGGTTCCCGGCCTTGATGATGTGGCGGGCAATCGTGTACGCGCGTGCGATCGTCACCACATTCGCGTTGGTGTCGACCTGTACACGCTTCACGAAAGAGGGGCCCATCCGATTGACGATATTGTTCGAGATGAGCGTTGCGAGAATCTGCCGGCTCAGACGGTGCGTCGGAAGCAGGTCGCTGAAACGTCGCCGCAGTATCGCCGGGAAGTAACGTGGCGGATCCGCGTCGAGGAAATCCTCAAGTGAGTCTTCAGAAGCGATCAGTCCGTTGTAGAGATCGATCTTCGCGTAGCTCAGGACGACGGCGAGCTCCGGTCGCGTGAATCCCAGCTTGCGGGCCCGGCGCTCCTCGATCTCCGCTTCTTCGGGGAGGTACTCGATTGTCCGGTCGAGGAGGCCAGTGCGCTCCAGGTTCGTGATCAACCGGCCCATTTCATCGATGCGTTCTACCGAGCGCACTTCGCTCATACTGATCGCCTGCGTCTGCAGATAATTGTTCCGCAGGACCAGCGCCGCGACATCGTCGGTCATTGACGCCAGCAATTCGTTGCGCTTCGGCCGCGAGAGTCGTTTGTCCTTTTCAGCATCGCTCAAGAGGATCTTGATATTGACCTCGCGATCCGAGCTGTCCACACCCGCGGAGTTGTCGATGAAGTCGGTGTTGATGCGGCCGCCGTTCTGACTGTATTCGATGCGGCCAAGCTGGGTCAGACCGAGGTTTCCTCCCTCGGCGATGACTTTGCAACGCAGGGCATTCGCGTTCACGCGCACGTTGTCGTTGCTGCGGTCGCCGACGTCCGAATGTCCTTCGGTGCTCGCCTTGACGTAGGTTCCAATCCCGCCATTCCAGAGCAGATCGACCTCCATCCGCAGGATGTGACGGATCAGTTCGTCCGGCTGCATGCTGCTTTCGTCCGTGCCCAGCATCGAACGAACCTCGTTGCCCAGGCGAATCGTCTTTGCCTGCCGTGAGAAAACGCCGCCGCCCTTCGAAATCAGCGATTCGTCGTAGTCGTCCCAGCCGGAACGTGGCATGCGGAAAAGGCGCCGGCGTTCTTTGAAACTTGCCGCCATGTCCGGATCCGGATCCAGAAAAACATGCTGGTGGTTGAAGGCAGCGAGAAGGCGGATACGTTGCGACAGCAGCATGCCATTGCCGAACACATCGCCGCTCATGTCGCCGATCCCGGCCACGGTAAACGGGTCTTTCTGCGTATTCAGACCCTGTTCGCGAAAGTGGCGTTTAACGGCTTCCCATGCGCCACGCGCCGTGATCCCCATTTTCTTGTGGTCGTAGCCAACCGAACCGCCCGACGCGAACGCGTCGTCAAGCCAGAAGCCGTATTCTGCCGCGATTCCGTTGGCAATATCTGAGAACGTCGCGGTACCCTTGTCGGCAGCAACGACAAGATAGGGATCGTCTCCGTCACGGCGAACGACGCCTTTCGGCGTTACGACTCTGCCCTCCACCACATTGTCGGTAATATCGAGCAAGCCGCGGATGAACAACTTGTAGCATTCGATGCCGACGGAAAGTCGTGCGTCGCGGTTGTCTTCCGGGAGGCGCTTGCAAAAGAAGCCGCCTTTCGCGCCGGTCGGCACAATCACGGTATTCTTGACGACCTGCGCTTTCATCAGGCCGAGCACCTCGGTACGAAAATCCTCCCGGCGATCCGACCAACGGAGCCCGCCGCGGGCAATATCGCCCCCTCGGATGTGCACGCCCTCAACGGCGGGCGAGTACACGAAAATCTCGTACGCGGGGCGAGGCAGGGGCGCCTCACGCAGTAGTTTCGGCCTGAGCTTGATCGAAATGGTACCGGGCGGCTCACCTTCCGCATTTCGGAGGTAATAGTTCGTGCGCAGGGTTGCCGCGACCGCCCCGACGAACGCACTCAGGATGCGGTCCTCGTCTATGTTTCGGGCCCGGCTGACGGCGCGTCCCATAGCCGGCATCAATGCTTTGAGCTTGCGCTTGCGCGTCGATGCCGCGAGCTCCGGATCGAACTGGAGTTCGAACTGCTCGACGAGGTGCCGCACGAGACCCACATGCGCCACAAGCACGTCCTCCATGTATTTCTGGCTGAAGGGCAGTGCGAGCTGCTGCAGGTATTTGGCGTAGGTACGAAGGAGGGCAACCTGGCGCCAGTCCAGGTCCGCCGCGATGACCAGGCGGTTCAGCCCGTCGTCTTCGAGGTCGCCACTCAGCACACGCATGAAACATTCCTCGAAGCGCGGCGCGGCAGTGACTACGTCGATGTCAACTCCGCTTTCGTGACGCAGGTGAAAATCCTGGATCCAGAACGGATCGTCGACAGCGAGTGCCAGTTCGTAAGGACGTTCCGTGTAGACGTCGACACCCATGTTTTCCAGCACCGGCAATGCTTCGGACAGGGCCAGGGGCTGCTCGTCGCTGTAGATAATGAAATGCATGTGGCCGGGATCGAGACCGGCCGGTCGGTACAGGTTCACCGTCTGGAGCTCGCCCTCTGAACGCATGCGATCGATGCGTTCAATGTCACTGCACGCCTCCGCCGGCAGGGTGCCTTCCTGGAAGCCTGCCGGGAACACCTGACCGTACGTCTTGTAGAGCCGGTGTCCTTCGTCCTGGCCGTACGTTGCCAGCAGTTCCTCCCGCAGGCGATCGGACCAGGTGACCACGACGTCGGATATGCGCTCTTCGAGGTCCTGGATGCTGATGCGTGGCCGTTCCGCGGGAGCGGTGCGGACGATTATGTGCACCCGCGCGAGCGGTGAGTCGAAGATCTCGACGCTCGAGTCCACTGACGTGCCATCAAACGCTTCCTGCAGTATCGCCTCGACCTTTTGCCGGACTGCGGTCGTGTATTTCTCGCGCGGCACGTAGACCAGGCAGGAGTAGAAGCGCCGGAACGTATCGCGCCGAACGAACAGGCGCACGCGCTGACGTTCCTGCAGATTAAGAATGCCGAAGGTCGTCCGGGAGAGGTCCGAAACGCTGCTCTGGAACAACTCATCCCGTGGGAAGGTGTCGAGGATGTGCAACAGTGCCTTGCCGCGGTGACCTTTTGGTTCGACATTGCTACGGTCGAGCACGCGCTGCACCTTATAGCGCAGCAAGGGGATGTGCCGCGGGCTTTCGCTGTAGGCGGCGGACGTAAACAGGCCGATAAAGCGATGCTCACCGGTGTTCGTGCCATCACTGCCGAAGGTTTTGATGCCGACGTAGTCAAGATACGCCTGTCGGTGTACGGTCGATCGCGAATTCGCCTTTGTCAGTATCAACAGGTTTTTCGACCGGGTAAGCCGCCGCATCTCGGGTGTCAGCTCGATCGTCGTACCACCGCGCTCGTCGCGCGAAAGGAGTCCGAGCCCGCTGCCGGTCACTGAATTGAGGAACACGCGTTTCCCTTTCTCACTCAGTTCATACCTGCGGTAGCCGAGAAAGGTGAAGCGATCGTCGATCATCCAGTCGAGCAGTTCCTGTGATTCACGCCGGGTGGCCTCGTCGATGAAAGCCGGCGCATCGGCCAGGCTGTCCCGGGCATCGATCATCTTGTCCCGCATCGACTCCCAGTCGCGTACGGCAGCACGGACATCTGCGAGTACCTTAAGGATCTCGTGCTCGAGCACCTTCAGCTGTTGTGCATTGCTTTCCCTGTCGATGACGAAACGAATGAACGACTCGAGCCGGCCCCGGGACGATTCCCGATCCTCGACGGACCGCAGGCGGCCCCGGCGGTCCCGAACGATGCGGATAACGGGGTGCACCGTGATGTGAATCGCGAGATCCTGGCGCGTAATCGCAGCAGCGGCCGAGTCCACGAGGAACGGCATGTCGTCGTTGACCATCTCGATGATCGTGTGGTTCGAGGCGTACCCGTGATCTTTTTCGCTCGGGTTGTAGATCCTGAGGCTCGGGCGGTCTTTCTTGCGCGTGGCGGCGAACTCGAGATGATCGACCGCAATCTGCGCCATGATCTTCTCGGAGCGGCCGATCAGGTCCTCGACGGGGACGTCGCGAAAATACTGGCGGAGGTATCGATCGACCTGGTTGCGGGAACCCAGGAGCCTGGTTTCCGTGCGGCTGGCGACAATCTTGTCGACGATGCTCTCCTTTGCATCGCTGACCCGGCGTAATTCTTGGTTTGTCACTTGAAAAGCTCCGGCCAGACGTTCGGCGGGCGCATTATACATTAATGTCAAATGCAACTATCAAGCGCGACAACACGCCCGAAGTACCGGCTTCCTAGAGTTTGTTGGCCTTATCGAGCAGATGATCCATCACGGCGTTGAATTTGCGGACTTCGTCTTCGTCGAGCCCCTGCAGCAGGTCTCTCTCGAACGCAAGCGCGAGCTCTGCGACGCCGTCGTGAACTTCACGCCCTTTTTCAGACAGGTTCAGGATTGAACGGCGGCGATCCGCGTCGGCGAACTGCCGGTCGATGCGCCCGGCCTTGATGAGCTTGCTGACCGCACGGCTCACCGCGACTTTGTCGAGAAAAGTCTGGTCTGCGACTTCGACCGCGGAAAGTCCCGGGTGCCGCCCGAGTATCGCGATGACACGCCATTCCGGGATGGACAGCCCGAACTGCCTGTCGTAGGCCCGCGCCACGGTCGCGCTGACCGTGCTCGAAAGGCGGGCGAGCCGGTAGGGCATGAACTTTTCCAGTATCAGGTCGTCTGTCATGTTGGCGTCGTTTTCCTTTCGCCGGTGCGAGGCATGGCAAACAGTATCGACAGTTACTGTTGCATTCAACTGTCAGGCGAGGTGCGGACGTGCCAGATACCCGGTCGACTGCATTTCCGTGAGCCTGCTGGACGTCCGTTCGAACTCGAAAGCGAGTCTTTCTCCCCCGTAGAGCGCATCGATGCCCACGGCCGCCGACAGGATAAGCTTCACCCCGCGGTCGTAGAATTCGTCGACCAGTGCGATGAAGCGTCGTGCCTGGTCTTCCGTCCCGGGGCCGAAGCGGGGCACACCGGACAGGATCACTGTCGGATACCAGCGCGCGAGCTCGATGTAGTCCGCCTGGCTCCGCGGGCCGTCGCACAAGATGTCGAAATCGAACCAGACGATTCCCTTGGCGGCCCTCCGCGTAGCGAGTTTGCGGCCGTTGATCTCGAGTTCAGCGCCGGACGTGATCCGGCTCGATGCGGAATCGTCGAAGAGCCGGGCGAGCCGCCGTTCCGCGTCGCCGTTCGCCGGTGTGAGGTACGTGCCCGCCTCTTCGAGCAAGCGCAGCCGGTAGTCTGTACCCCCGTCGAGGTGCAGTACCTGCGTATTTGCCTTCAGTAGTTCGATGGCGGGCAGGAAGCGACTGCGTTGCAGACCGGTCCGGTAAAGGTCGTCAGGGTGCGCATTCGACGTCGCGACGAGCGTCACTCCCTCGTCAAACAGGCCGCGCAGGAAGCGGCTGAGGATCATCGCATCGCCGATGTCGCTCACGACGAATTCGTCGAAGCACAATACCCTCGCCTCTTGAGCCAGATCGGAGGCGACCTGCTGCAGCGGATCGGTTACGCTTTCGAGATTCGCGAGGCGGGCATGCACTTCCGACATGATCCGGTGAAAATGCACCCGCCGCTTCCTATCGAAGCTCAGGGTCTCGAAAAACAGGTCCATCAGAAAGGTCTTGCCGCGACCGACGCCGCCCCACAGATAGATTCCGCGCACCGGCGCCGGTGTCCTGCGGAGTGCCTGCGCCATCCATCCGCGGGGTTTCCGCTCACGCGCTTCGAGAGAATGCTGTAAGGTTTCGAAATGATCGACGATTGCCGACTGTGCGGCATCGCGGATGTGGCCTTCCCGGCGCAGGCTCTGTTCCCAGGCCCCCCTGATGTGCATGTCGATCCTCGCGCAGTTGCGCCCCGGTGACGGCGTGGCAAGATTACCTTACCTGGCCGTCGTATGCCGCCTCGCAGGATCTGGAGCTTGATGCCCGAATACAGTCAGCACAACGAACGCGAAACGATGGAGTTCGATGTCGTCATCGTCGGCGGCGGTCCCGCGGGTCTCGCCGCGGCATGTCGCCTGCTGCAGCTCGATGATGGGCTGTCGGTCGTCGTCGTGGAGAAGGGTGCCGAAATCGGCGCACACATCCTGTCCGGCAATTGCTTCAACCCGCGCGCGCTCGCCGAGCTGTTCCCGGATTGGGAAGACCGCGGCGCGCCACTCGGCACTGCCGTCACCGGCGACGAGGTGCACTACATGCGGAGCGCAACGCGCGCGACTCGCATTCCCGGCATTTTCGTTCCCGAAACGATGCAGAACCACGGAAATACGATCCTGAGTCTCGGTCGCTTGTGCCAGTGGCTCGCAGGTCAGGCCGAATCCCTGGGTGCAAACCTTTTTCCCGGCTTTGCGGCGGGGGAAGTGCTGTACGACGGCGATGGGCGGGTCACCGGGGTGGCAACCAGCGATCTGGGCATAGACAAGGAGGGCCATCGCAAGGACTCGTTCCAGGCCGGCTACGAACTGCTGGGCAAGTACACGATTTTTGCCGAGGGCTGTCGCGGCAATCTTGGCCGGCAGCTCATGCAAAAGTTCGACTTGCGCGCGGGCGTCGACCCGCAACACTACGGCATCGGGCTCAAGGAAATCTGGGAAATCGACCCGGCCCTGCACGAACCCGGCAAAGCCGTGCATACCATCGGCTGGCCCCTCGACAATCACACCGAGGGTGGTGGTTTCCTTTACCACGCGGCCGACCAGCAGGTTTTCCTGGGCCTCATCGTTGCGCTGAACTACAGGAATCCTTATCTCAGACCCTTCCAGGAATTCCAGCGCTGGAAGCAGCACCCGGTCATCCGCCGGGTGCTCGAAGGCGGCAAGCGCATCGCTTATGGCGCCCGCGCGGTCAACAAGGGCGGGCTTCAGTCGCTGCCGAAACTCACATTCCCCGGCGGCATGCTCGTCGGTTGCGACGCGGGATTCCTCGACAGCGTAAAGATTAAAGGCGCGCACACCGCGATCAAGACCGGTGCGCTCGCCGCCGAAACCGTGCACGCTGCCCTTGCGGCCGGGGATCCCGGCCAGTCCGAGCTCGCGGAATTCGAGCAGCGCGTGAAGGCGTCCTGGGTGCACGACGACCTCTATCGCGGCCGCAATTTCACGCCGGCGTTGGCGAAATTCGGCACGTTCCTGGGCGCTGCTTTTACGCTCGTGGACCAGAACCTGTGCCGGGGCCGGCTGCCGTTTACCTGGCACAACCCGGTCCCGGACCACGAATCGATAGACGAGGCAGCAAAGGCGAGGCCGATCGAATATCCAAAGCCCGATGGCGTCGTGAGTTTCGACCGGCTGTCGTCCGTGTACCTGTCGAGCACCAATCACGAGGAGGACCAGCCCTCGCACCTCGTGCTGCAGGATCCGTCCGTACCGATTGCGTACACGTTGCCGCGGTATGACGAGCCGGCCCAGCGCTATTGTCCGGCTGGTGTCTACGAGGTGGTGGAAGAGGGTGGGGAGAAGGTATTCCGGATCAACGCGCAGAATTGCGTCCACTGCAAAACCTGCGAGATCAAGGATCCGCCGCAGAATATCCTGTGGACCGTTCCCGAGGGTGGCGGCGGCCCGAACTACTCCGGCATGTAAGTGCTCGACGACGTTTCCTTCCAAAAACAAACGACAACCGGAGATGGGCACACGGCAGCCAGGGTTCGGATTCATCAGACGGCAGCTGGGGCTTGGATTCATCACACGGCAGCCGCACTCCAGGCCTGTTCGACCGAATGGCTCGCTTCGCTGCGCTTAAGTTCGGTCGAACAGGCCTGGAGCCCGGCTGCCCGACTATCCGGGCGGTGGCGGCGAGTGTTGTTCGAGGGTTGTAGGAGCGCGCCATGCGCGCGATAAGCGCAGGCAAGCGCAGCGCAGCCGAGCCATGACCGAGAACAATACCCGATGCGCCCGCCGTGTGTTGAAGTCCGGAGCCTGGCTGCCGTTTGACAAGCCCCCGGCTGCTGCGTGATTCCGGGAGTCGGGCGCGCGTCAGCGCGGTTGCATGCGGATCGCGCCGTCGACCCGGATCGTCTCGCCGTTGAGATAGGCATTTTCGTAGATGAAAGCGACGGTCATCGCGTACTCATCGGGCCGGCCGAGCCGTTGCGGGTAAGGCACCTGCCTGGCCAGCGATGCCTGCACGTCCTCAGGCATACCGGCCATCATCGGTGTCATGAAGATGCCGGGTGCGATCGTATTGACACGGATACCGAATTGCGCGAACTCGCGCGCGAGCGGCAGCATCATCGCGACCACGCCGCCTTTGGAAGCAGCGTAGGCGGCCTGGCCAATCTGCCCTTCATACGCAGCAATAGAGGCCGTGCCAACGATCACGCCGCGATCCCCGTTCGCGTCGGGTTCGTTGTGCTGCATGACGGCGGCCGCTTCCTTCGTTACATTGAATGAGCCGACGAGATTCACCATCAGGACGCGACTGAACTTTTCCGCAGGCCAGGGCCCGTCGCGGCCGAGCGCACGACCGGCCGTCGCGATGCCGGCGCAATTCACGGCCAGTGTAATCCCGCCCATGTGTTCGGCGGCCGATGCGATGGCTGAGCGCACCACGGCTTCGTCGGAGACGTCGCACTTGACGAAACTCGCGTGCTCCCCGAGCGCGCCGGCGCTTGCCGCACCCTGCTCGTCGTTGACGTCAAGAAGGACGACCGAGGCACCCGACGAGACGAGCCGCTGGGCCGTGGCAAGCCCCAGGCCCGACGCGCCGCCGCTGATCACCGCTTTTGCTGTTTCGAGTTCCATACCTGCTCCCGACCCGGGTCTATTCGATTTCGACGGCGATGGCGACGGCTTCGCCCCCGCCAATGCAAAGAGACGCCACGCCGCGGCGGAGTCCGCGTGCGCGCAAGGCGTGCACGAGGGTGGTGGTGATC
>JBGTLY010000081.1:0-10138 GCA_041743865.1 Woeseiaceae bacterium | reverse complement strand
CCGCGAATCGATCCATCAATCGCGGGCATGGCCCGCTCCTACAGACATTTCGCGGGCATGGCCCGCTCCTACGACACGCGGATGGTCGTGAACTCGTCCATCAGCCGCGCGAGGATCGTTCGGGGCGAAGGCTGGACCGCGCTCGTGGTGTCCACGTACATTGCCGCCGCGAGCAGCCGCGAACTGAGTTCGAGCCCGGCACGACGGGCGGCGGGCAGGGAGATCTCGAAGCGAACGCGGTCATCCCCGACCTCGAAATTGATCATCGATCCCTGGGACAGGGCCCCGGGGGCGTCCGTCACCACGAGAGTCGGCCGATTCTCCACTCCGGCAACAGCCCGGCGCACCAGGCAGCGATCTACTCCTACCTCGTATTGCCCAATGATTTCGATTTGTATGCGGGTATTCGCTATGTCGACGACCTGCCGGCAATGGACGTGCCGGACTACACGTCAGTGGATCTCAACATCGGCTGGCAGGCGACCGAGCGCCTGCACACATCGCTCGCCGTCTGGAATCTCACCGACGACGCGCATCTCGAGTTCGGCGGTGGCAACCTGATCGAGCGCAGCATCCGCGTTCTGGGTGTGTACACCTTCTGACGTGTTGGTAGGAGCGGGCCATGCCCGCGAATCGATTCACCAATCGCGGGCATGGCCCGCTCCTACATTCGGGCATGGCCCGCTCCTAAAGGCAATCGCGGGCATGGCCCGCTCCTACACCACCGGGAAGCGCAGTCGGAATTCGGCGCCGGGGTCCGTATTCACGAGATCCACGCTGCCATGCATGGCGAGCGTCAGCTGGTGCACGATCGCGAGCCCTATCCCGGTGCCGACGGTTTCCCGTGTGAGCTCGGATTCACTGCGATAAAAAAGCTGGAAGATCTTTTGCATCTGGTCCTTCGGGACGCCGGGTCCGTAGTCACGAACCGAAAACAGGACGTCCTTGCCGCCAATCATCTTGCACTCGATCTCGATGACCTTCGTATCGGCGTTGCGCGAAAACTTGATTGCGTTGTCGACAAGGTTGATGACCACCTGCAGGAAGCAGTCGCTATCGATCGTGACGATCGCCTCGTCGGCCGGCTCGCGCCGCCTGACCGAGAGTGTGAAACCCGCGCGCTCGACCTGGCTCGAAATTCTCGACTCGACGTTATCCATGAGTTGCCGCACCGGCACGGGCTTCAAGTTGAGCTGCGGTTCGTTGTGCGTAATGTTCGCGAGCTGCAGGACGTTCGTGATCAGCCGCGACAGGCGCTCGGCTTCGTCGTGGATGTATTCGTAGTAGCCCTGCCGCTTGGTGTCGTCGGCCCAGCCTTCCTTCAACATTTCGCCGTACATGCGGATCGAGGTCAGCGGCGTTTTCAGTTCATGGCTGACGGCGGAGACGAAGTCCTGTTGCTGTCGGGCGAGCCGGATCTGGCTCGCGCCGAGCCGGTAAAGAATCGTGAACCCGCCGATGAAGACGAGTGCGAGCACGAGGCTGAGCCACAGTAGGATGCGGCTGCCCGGTCCGGGCGGGAGCTGCTGCACGCTGTAAACCAGCTCGAGGCTGTCGAATGGTGTGCCGAGCCGGCTGCGGTACAAAAGTGCGCCGCCCAGCTCCTCGGCTTCCGCCGGATATAGGGATCCCGCGGTATCGGTTCCGGCAAAGCTCGCGAGGACATCGTCCTCGTATGCCACGATCAGGCTCGACCGCCCCGCGAGTGCGGCGTTTGCGAAGTTCGACGCGATCGCCTCGTCGATGAACACGTTGCTGTCGAGGAGCATTCCCTGCACAAGGCGCTCGCCACCGCGCCAAACATTCCGGAACAGCACGAACTCGCCGCTGTCGAGGATGCTGAACTCGAAGGCGTCGACCTCGCTTGCAAACGTGCGGATAGGCGCGTTCGCCGCGGGTTCGCGCTCCGGCGCCGCCGGCATCGAGCTGATCAGCTCGGCAGCCTGTCGGCGACCCGCGCTGTCGTCGCGTGATTTCGCGGCGACACTTTCCCGCTCCACCGCCTTGTCCTGCAGGGATGCATCGAGCGGGATGTCACTCAGCTTGCCGATTGCATTCTCGCGCTGCGGCATCGCCATACTGACTTCACCCGATACCGCGAAGTCCGCCGATGCCTCGTCAGGTCCCGCCGCCGACGGTGCGGGCCGCGCGCGCTTCAGGGCATCGAACACCTGCTGGCTGTAGGCGTCCTGTTCCTTCAGCTCCCGCTCTTCGCTACCGTCGGCCGAACGAAGCGCGGTCACCGCTTTAGCGCGGTCGCCGGTCGCCTGCCGCGACTGCACCAGCCGATTCTCGGCGAGCACCGAGCGGATGCTCTCGGCCCGTTGCAGGCGCGCGTCATACTCTCCGGTGGTGATCCCGAGCTCGGCGCCCAGCTCCCTCGACGCCGGTAACAACGGCGTCGAGAAACGCCCATCGCTGTCGACCTGGAAGTGGCCTAACAGCCCGGGCAGTTCGGCATCGACGGGGAAATTCGACAGCGGCGAGCGCTGCACGACATTGCTTGCCGCCGTTTGTGAATCGAGCAGGAAGGAAAATTCCGCGAACGAGCGGCGCTCGGCCGAGTCGACCAGGTCACCGAGCCGCGCATCGATGCGCGCAGTCAGCTCCTCGGCGCTGGCGCGGTACTGGTGAAAGGCCTCCCACTTGAGCTGCCGCCAGGCCTGCCCGACGAGGATCGCCGTCGGTATCGCGAGCGCCAGGAACAGAACCAGCAGCAGCCAGCGCAGCCGTTGCCGGTCGAAGCCCCTGCCGAGTCTCCGCGACGACATCGGCTCAACCTGCCTGCACGAGGCGATAGCCGGCGCCGCGTACAGTCAGGAGTACCCTGGGATTCTTATTGTCGAGCTCGATTTTTTGCCTCAGCTTCGCGATGTGTATGTCGACCGTGCGGGTCTCGATCCCGAGGTCGCGCCCATAGCCCCAGACTTTCGAAAGCAGTTCCTCGCGGGACACGGCCCGATCGGCGTGCTGCGCGAGGTAGCACAGGATCTCGATCTCCCGGCGGGTGAACGCGATGGACTCATCTCCGTTCCTGCCGCTGAGATTCTCGGTATCGATTTCACAATCACCGAGCGTCAGCGTCCGCGCCATGCGCTCACCTGCTTGCGTGCGCCGCAAAACGGCCTCGATGCGCAAAACGAGCTGCTGGATGGAAAAAGGCTTCGCCACGTAGTCGTCGGCTCCGAGCTTCAGGCCCGCGACGATCTCCTCGTCTGAGCTCTTGGCCGTCAGCATGATGATGGCCTGCTTGCGGTCGCGTGCGCGGATACGATCGCAAATCTCGTAGCCGTCCATGCCCGGCAGCATCACATCGAGCAGGATGAGGTCGAAGGTGCCGTTCAGCGCTTTCGCGAGACCCTCGGGACCCGTCGTTGCACTTTCGGGTACGTAACCGTGGAACACGAGCACATCCATCAGGCCGGTGCGAATGGCCTCTTCGTCTTCCACCACCAGTATGCGTACCGGCCGGTTCATGCGATTCGATCTTTAACTCCGGATCCCGGCGCTCAGGCTAGCATCCCGGCCCGCGCAGGGTGCGTGATCCCGTGTAAGGTTTTTGTAAATTTCCGGCGCCCGATTTTACCTCGCCGTGTCTTATAGCCCGCGTTGCGCCTGCCTAGTATTGCCCCATCGATTCCTGACCGATCGTTAACCGGAGGCAACATCATGGCGCTCGTCAATCGAATTGCACGGCTTTTCAAGGCGGACTTTCACGCCGTCCTGGACCAGCTCGAGGAGCCCGAACAGCTCCTGCGGCAGGCCATCCGCGACATGGAAGATGAACTCAACCACTCGGAGCAGCGGATCGCGGCCTTCACGCACGAGCAGGAGAGCCTGTCCGCCCGTGTCGACGAACTGGACGCCACACTCGCTGATCTCAATACGCAGCTCGACCTGTGCTTCCGCACGGGCAAGGACGAGCTGGCGAAGAAAACGATCCGGCGCAAGCTGGAGACCGAGCGGCTCATGAAGCGCCTGACCGCTAACCGTTCAGCCAATGACAGGACCCTCGCCGAGCTGCGGGCGCTGTTCGATGACAACAGCACCGCCCTGCAGGGACTGCGCCAGAAGGCGGAGCTCTTTGCACGGCGGAGCCCGGAGCAGGCCGGATCGGACAAGAATGCGGACGACATCGCCTGGCTCACGCGCCAGATGTCGGTCAGCGACGAGGATGTCGAGATCGCCTGGTTACGCGAGAAAGACCTGCGGAGCGCGTCATGAAGCGGCCCGGCTTCTTCGGCGGGGTGCTCGTCGCTGCGGCACTGGGCGTCGCTGCCAGTGTCGTCGCCGCCGCACTCGCGCCCCTCATCGGTTTGCATGCGGTCGTGCGGGTACTGATTCCGGTTTTAGGTCTTGCCTACCTGCTGTACCTCTTTAGCCGGAGCGAGGAGCGCACGGGGCGCATCACGGCCATAGGCGCCTGGCTGGCGATCGCGGCAATGAGCTGGTGGCTGGCCC
The DNA here is from genome assembly GCA_041743865.1 of Woeseiaceae bacterium. Classification (GTDB taxonomy): domain Bacteria; phylum Pseudomonadota; class Gammaproteobacteria; order Steroidobacterales; family Woeseiaceae; genus UBA1847. The sequence goes on along the minus strand of JBGTLY010000081.1, from coordinate 5,677 downwards.
CGCCGATGCATTTCTACCTCGCGATCCACGCGGGTGCCGTGTGGCTCCTGCGCTCGCTGTATTTCTATTCCGGCGTCGTGCCGTCGCTGCTCGATCTCGGGCTCAGCGTATTTGCGGTCGCAGTGACGGCCTGGGCGGCGAGCCATTCAGGCAGCCTGTTCCTTGCCACCTGGAGTTTCTTCCTGGTGCAGGCGCTGTTCGTGGCAATTCCGCCGGTCATTCGCGGCAGGCCCTGCGCTCGACGCCCCGCGGCATTGCAGAACGAGAAGTTCGAGACGGCGCGACGCCAGGCCGATGCGGCCCTGCGCCAGCTGTTCACCCGTTAAAACAGGACAAACCCGGAGGATTGACCCCATGAAAACCAAAGTACTTGGCATTGCACTGATCGCCCTCACCGTTGGCGCGATCATCTATTACCCGCAGTTGTTGGCGAAGAACGTACTCGTCGAGGACACCAGAGATACCAGCCTCTTGGAACAGGTCGCGGTACAGGAACGGCCGAAGATCGATGTCGTATTTGTGCTCGATACGACCGGCAGCATGGGCGGACTGATCCAGACCGCCAAGGAAAAGATCTGGTCGATCGCGACGACCATGGCATCGGCGCAACAGACACCGGACATCCGTATCGGGCTCGTCGCCTTTCGCGACCGGCAGGATGCGTACGTCACGAAGGTCGTCGACCTGTCGGCGGATCTCGATTCGGTGTACGCCATGCTGATGGACTTCGCTGCCGACGGCGGCGGCGACGGACCGGAAAGCGTCAACAAGGCACTCTATGACGCGGTGCACAGCATGTCCTGGAGCCAGGACAAGAATGCCTACCAGGCGATATTCCTCGTCGGCGATGCACCGCCGCACATGGACTATGACGAAGTGCGTTATCCGGAGATCGTCGCGGCCGCGCGTGACAAGGGAATCGTCATCAACACCGTGCAATGCGGGGATCTCGAGATGACGATGGAACCCTGGACGCAGATTGCAAGCCTGGGCCAGGGCAGCTACTTCCAGGTGGAGCAGGCCGGCGGCGCAGTCGCATTCACGACCCCGTTCGACGAGGAGATTGCCACATTGTCCGCGCAGCTCGACGACACCCGACTCTACTACGGCAGCCGCGAGGAAAAGCGGAAGATGCAGGACAAGGTCGAGGCTACCGGGAAGCTGCACGACGGGGCATCCGTGGCCTCGCGCGCAAGGCGCGGCGCGTTCAACGCCTCCGCGGCCGGCAAGGCGAACCTGCTCGGCGAAAACGAACTCGTCGCCGCGGTGGAAAGCGGCAAGGTCGACCTCGATGCGATCGAGAGCGATGCCCTGCCGGAAGCCCTGAAGCCGATGTCGCCCGCCGCACAGAAAGCCTATGTCGCGGACCTCGCGGAAACCCGGGCCGATCTGAAGCGGCAGATTGCGGAGCGCGCCGCGGCACGTGACGAATACCTCGCGAAGAAAGTCGAGGAAGCCGGCGGCCTCGAGAGTTCTCTCGACCAGAAGCTTTATGACGCCGTGAAGGAACAGGCAAGCGCGGCCGGCCTCGACTACGCCGACGGCCCCGCCTATTGACGTAGGAGCGGGCCACGCCCGCGATCCCGTAGGAGCGGGCCATGCCCGCAAATGTAGGAGCGGGCCACGCCCGCGAATGTAGGAGCGGGCCATGCCCGCGAATAAGGCGTCAACGCGTCGCATTTGAATCGCGGGCATTCGCGGGCGTGGCCCGCTCCTACGGTGGCACATTCAACCGCGTTTGAATCGAACATCGCCCGCTCCAACGGTATTTCCTTTCACAAGACGACCCGGCATGATCGAGCCCATGCGTCTTCGCACCCGCTTGTTCCAGCTCGTCGCAAGTACCGTCGTCCCCCTGGTCATCCTGGCCGTGGTATTGGGCAGCCTGCTCACGACCAGCGAGCAGGAAACGTTCCGCGAGGGTGCGCTGGCGCGCATTCGCGCGTACATGACAGCCGTCGATGCCGAGCTGCGCGGCCATATCCGCGCCGCGGAGGCGCTCGGCGCCTCGCGGAGCCTCGAGGACGACCTCGAGTCTTTCTACCTCGACGCTGAACGCGTACTGCGGAGCCAGCCGAATTGGCACAACGTCGTGCTGGCCACACCGGACGGCCAGCAGGTGCTCAACCTGGCCCGGCCCTTCGGCACCGACCTCGCGGCTACGCCGGACATGGAGAGCATCCGGAAAGTCGTCAGTACCGGGGAGCCGGCCGTAGGTAACAAGTTTTTTGGCGCAAGCACGGGGCAGCACGGTGTGCCTATTCGCGTTCCGGTCTTCGACGCCCAGTCGCGGCTGAAGTACGTGCTGACCGCCGTAATCGACCTTCACGCATTCGGCGACCTGATCCGCGAGCAGGATTTGCCGTCAAACTGGGTCAGCGCGCTCATCGATGCCACCGGACATTTTATTGATCGTGTACCCGCGCTTTCGCATGAGGACGTTGCCTCGGAAGATCTTCGGCGCGCCATACAAGGCGGCCGCGAGGGATGGTTTCGCGGACTGACGGTGGAGAAGATCGACGCCTATACCGCCTTCAAGGTCTCGGCTATCAGTGACTGGAGCGTGGGTATCGCTATTCCCGCGACCATCGTGAATGCCGGTGCACGTCATGCTGCCTGGATCATCGTGCTCGGCACTCTGCTGAGCGTGGCCATTGCGCTGGGCTTCGCGTTTTTCCTTGGCCGCCGAATCGCGAAGCCGATCTCCCAGCTGGCGGCTTCAGCCCGCGCACTCGGCGACGGCCGGCTGCCGGCGAGCCCGCTAGCGGATGCGGGTATCGACGAATTGAAGGAAGTGGCGAAAGCCCTCAACGAAACCGCGGAGGCGATCAGCGAGCGCCAGGCGTTGCTCGAGCGTGAGCAGGCAGCACTGCGCGAGGCTGATCGCGCCAAGGACACCTTTCTCGCAATGCTCGGGCACGAGCTGCGCAACCCTTTGGGCGCGATAACGACGGCTGCGCAGGTGTCGGGGATCGCGGAGCCCGGCGGCGAGCTGGCGGCACAGTCGCAGGCCACAATCGAGCGCCAGGCGCGGCACATGACGCGCCTGATCGAGGACCTTCTCGACGTCAGCCGGGTGACGATGGGTAAGGTGACGTTGAAGCAGGAACACTTCGAGCTCGCGCGACTCGCGAACCGCGTGATACGAACCTGGGAACGTTCTGACGACCGGCGGGCCGACAGGGTCCAACTCACGGCAGAGCAAGTCTGGGTCAATGCCGACCGCGCTCGCATCGAACAGGTGCTGTCCAACCTGCTCGACAATGCCGCCAAGTTTTCCCCGGTCAATGCCGTGTTGCGGGTGACTGTCCGCCAGGAGGGCGAGGAAGCCGTGTTGGAAGTCACCGATCCGGGCGAAGGGATTGCGCCCGACCAGCTCGAGCAGGTATTTGGCTTGTTTGTCCAGGGTTCGGAGGGAATCGCCCGCCTGCGCGGCGGAATGGGTGTCGGTCTCGCACTGGTCAAGCACCTGGTGGAGATGCATCGCGGGACGATCAGGGCGGCGAGCCGCGGCCTGGGGCACGGCGCGACCTTCACCGTACGTTTGCCTGCCACCGCACCGGCCACGAAGACCGACGAAACACCGTCCGTGCGCATCCGCGCCCTGCGCGCGCTGCGCATCCTCGTAACGGAAGATAACAACGATGCACGCGACATGATGAAAGCGATGCTCGACTTCGATGGCCACGACGTACGGGTGGCGCGCGACGGCGCCGAGACCCTGGCCTGCCTCGAAGATTGGGGGCCCGACGTCATCCTGATGGACATCGGCTTGCCGGACATGGAGGGCTATGAGGTCGCACGGCGCATCGGTGAGACCGAGGTACGCCGGAAGCTCAAGCTCATCGCACTGACGGGCTATGGACAGATCGAAGATGAGCGGCGTGCCTACGACGCGGGCTTCGATCTGCACCTCGTCAAGCCCGTCTCACCTGATCTCCTGCGTGAAGTGCTGGCCGTCCTGACCCGCGAGCCGTAGGAGCGCGCCATGCGCGCGAATACAGGAGCGGCCCACGCCCGCGAATGTAGGAGCGGCCCATGCGCGCGAATGTAGGAGCGGGCCACGCCCGCGAATGTAGGAGCGGGCCGCGCCCGCGATTAAGGCGTCGATCAACAACGCGTCGCGTTTGATTCGCGGGCATGGCCCGCTCCACGCGCAGACAACCGCTCCGATCCAACGCGCGGGCGTCGCATCCTCCTGTGGCGGCAATATTTACAACCAAAGCAGCGCATCGTGCGCCCCTGCACCGCTGCGGCAGACGCACGCGCCGCACCCCGCCCCAATTCAGCTGCTGGCACAGCTATTGCAGCCTTATCTCGCTACAACGCAATCAAAGGAAAATAAGAATGGGTATTTTGACTTGGATAGTGGTCGGGTTGATCGCCGGTGTAATCGCAAAGATGGTGATGCCAGGCAACGATCCCGGTGGATTCGTCGTGACGACCGTCATCGGTGTCGTAGGCGCATTAATCGGCGGATATATCGGCAGTATGCTTGGATGGGGTGACGTCGACGGCTTCAACCTGGGAACCATACTGCTCGCTATCGGCGGCGCAATACTGCTGCTGATCGTGTATCGGATGGTCAAGCGCTAAGCGCGTTGAAGCGGCTGCCAGCCGCGCATGGGTCGCCACGTAGTGGACTTGTTTGCGGGCAAGCGGCCGTACCAACGGCGGCGTTCTTGCGTGCGCAACTTTTACAACGATATCAGCGCTTTTATATAAGTGCGGCACCGTACGGACGACGCCCTTAACGGACGCCATAGTGGCACGGCTATTGCAGACTCATCTTTGTGAGAGCAGCTGAAAAGGTAGATGAAGGGCATGTTGACTTGGATAGTGGTTGCGTCCATTGCCGGCGTCTTCGCCGCCGCGTTCGTTGGAGCGGGCTGTGCCCGCGAATACGACACCGGAAATTTACGTCGCAAAAGGTTTGCGGCTGGCAGCCGCGTTGGCGTCGGCTTACAGCCGCAGGAATCGGTTCTTATCGCCGAAACGACCATTGCTCATCACCGATAGAAGATGTGGCTCCCGATGGTTGCTGTGCGTTCCTTCTCCCAGGGCGGCTCAATGGAGTCGTGATGAAAGTAGAGCGCTCCGTTCGTCGGATCGTCAGACTCGCCCGTCAGCACGTCGCGGGCAACCTCGAGCGACTCTTCCCATACGGCGTCTGGCTTAGGCCGGTCACTTCGCCCGTCACACCACCAGGAAAACTGGCACGGCGCGGTTTCACCGCCCTCGCGGATAACACTGCAGGTATCGTCGGGAAACTGTTCATGTTCGATGCGGTTCAGCACTACAGAACCTACGGCAATCATGCCATCCCGGCCCTCGCCGCGAGCCTCCCAGTACATCGCGAGCGCCATGCAGTCATGTGCCTGAGGATCAACAGGGCCCGCGCTGTCTGAACCGGGGTCGCAGGCGACCAGTACCAGGGCCAAGGGAAGAATGCGGAATAGGTACATTATCTTCTCCTGCTCTTACCGGAGAATCCCGGTGGGCTCGAGGAATTCTGCAATAAACATACCATTTGACGGTAGCCGTCGGAGTGGCTGCCAGCCGCGAATAGGACCGCAATTCGACTGCGTCCCTTTCGCGCGCATGGCGCGCTCCTACGGCGGGTTCGCGCGCATGGCGCGCTCCTACGGCGGGTTCGCGCGCATGGCGCGCTCCTACG
>JBGTLY010000080.1:0-3105 GCA_041743865.1 Woeseiaceae bacterium | reverse complement strand
CCCGATCCGCCAGCCGCGTCTGCGGTGCCGTCCATCCGGACAGACGCCGGGTGTCGGAGACAATTGCGACGACGAGCTCCTCGCGGGCCGCGACCAGATGCCGGCCTGGCAGCCGGGCCAGCACGCCGGTCAGCGCCTCGGACAGGCGGCGCACCCGCGCCGGGTTGTCCATTTCCTTCGGCGCCGCTGCCTGCGCCAGTGCAATGCAATACGATTGCCGCTGTTCGAGGTAACCCGCACGACGCAGGATCCGTGCCACGCGTCCGTCGCTTTCGTCATAGCCGCCGAGCAGGATGTTCAGCAGTTCACCGCGGCGATCGCCCTCCGCTTCCGCCAGTTGCCGGGTACGGGTCACGTATTCCGCCGTCAAAAGATTACTGATGGTGTCGGTGTACTCAATAGCAAAGTCCGCAGCGGCGTCGGCGACCTGACGCTCGTCGACCCCCGCTTCCGCGGCAGCGTTCGCCCGCATCCAGCCGGACATGGAGCGCAGGCCGCAGCGGTAGGCATGAAGTGTGGCTTCGAGCGGAAAGCGCTGCTCGGCACGGCGTCTCGCATTCTCCGTGACGAACTCGAAGTCGCCAGGTGTGCCGCCCGCGAGCAGGCGGGCAATCTCCCCGACATGCCGGGAGGCGTGCCCCGCAAGGTCGGGCAGTATGTCCGGGTTGCGGGACTCGGTAAATGCGGGAATCTGCGCGAGGATCGTGTCCCTGAGTTCCGCCTCGACCGCCGCGCGATCGATGGCGAGTTGCCGGCCGAGGGCGGGAACGACACCGATGGCACGCAGCCGGGCGATCACGGCATCGAGCGGGGAGTGTTGGAGCGTTGGCATGGCTACTGGAGAAAGTGCACAGTCGGGGACCAATATTATCAGCAAATTCGCCAGTGCATCCGCCCGCTGCTGCGCATAGTCTCTAATGCGATCCGCACAACCCAACCTTCAGGAGACATAAAATGGCGAAATTTCTGTTCGTGTACCACGGTGGCGAAGAGCCGAAGACCGAAGAAGAAGGCCAGAAAGTCATGGACGCCTGGGGCGCCTGGCTCGGCAACCTGGGTTCGGCCGTGATTGATGGCGGCAACCCGGTCGGCAAATCCACTACCGTGCTCCCCGACGGCTCGGTCAGCCACAACGGCGGGGCGAACCCGACGAGTGGCTACAGCCTGATCGAGGCGTCGAACCTGAACGACGCGATCGAAAAGGCACGCGGTTGCCCGATCCTGCAGTCAAAGGGCTCGATCGAGCTCGCCGAAGCCTTCGACATGTGAGGGAGAAGAGGACCTACGACATGGCAACGACACTTCCCGGCTCACGACCTACCGTCAGCGCGTTCCGTTGGGTGCCCGACTTTGCGCGCGGGCTGGTTCGAGACCTTCGCGTGCGCTGGGCACTCGAGGAAATCGAGCGACCGTATCGCACTGAGCTTCTCGCCGCCGATCGACCGCGGGACGACGAGTATCGTCGCTGGCAACCTTTTGGCCAGGTACCCGCGTTCGACGATGGCGAGTTGCGCCTGTTCGAAAGCGGCGCGATCCTGCTCTATCTCGGTGAGCAGGACGAGCGGCTGTTGCCGCGCGAACCGGAGGCCCGCTGGCATGCTACGGCCTGGCTGATCGCCGCGCTCAACAGCATAGAACCGTCGGTATCGATGCTCGCGAGCTACGATATCTTTCACGCCGGCAAGGACTGGTCGAAAGCAGCACGTCCGGCGGCGCTGGGTCTCATCGAGATGCGTTTGAAGAGTCTGTCCGATGCCCTGTGTGACAATGACTGGCTGGCGGGCCGCTTCTCGGTTGCCGATATCACGATGGTGACGGTGTTACGTAACCTGCGTCACACTGACATCGTCGCCGGATTCGGGAACCTTTCCGCCTATGTCGAGCGCGGGCAGGCGCGGCCCGCCTTCGGGCGGGCGCTCGCCGCGCAAGCCGCCGATTTTGAAACCCGACCCGCAAAACAAAACAACGGAGCTTAGACCATGTACATATCCGGATTCATCATTCCCGTACACGCAGACAAACAAGAGATTTATCGAAAGATGGCCGCCGATGCCGGCCCCCTCTTCAAGGAATACGGCGCCCTCGAAATCGTCGAAGCCTGGGAAGAGGACGTTCGCGATGGCAAGTTGACCGACTTTCGCAGGGCGGTGGACGCGGGCTCGAACGAGAAGATCGTGTTTTCCTGGATCATCTGGCCGGACCGGGCCACCGCGGATGCTGCCGAGGAAAGGATGCTCAACGACGAACGTATGCAGCCGCCGCCGGACATGCCGTTCGACGGCAAGCGGATGATCTTCGGCGGCTTCGCGCCGATCTACACGCTGGGCCGCTGAGCGCTGCTCATTCGTCCGCGTAACCGGTGAGTTCGACGTAGCCGCGGCCCGTATGGCTGCCGCGAACATCGACCGCGCCTTCCCAGTAGCGGAGGATCGTGTCGAGTTCCTGGTTTCCGAGGACGGGCTCGATCTCGAGGGCGAGATCGAGTGACGGCACGGTGAGCGTCCAGCCGGCCGGGTAGGTACCGCCGAGCGGGCTCGTCCAGGTATCGGTGACCGCGATCCGTACATCCTCGCGGCTGAGCGGCGTGGCGCGGCCGTCTGCCGCGACGTAGGTGCCGGCGCTCAGCGTGCCGACGGTGCCGTCGCTGTGCCGCAGTGCATAAAACATGAGATCCGCGCCGTCATCGAGCTGCAGCGCGAACCAGTCCCAGCCCGCCTGGTCGACGGCGAGCGCGGAAGTGCTCCACTCCCGGTCGAGCCAGGCAAGTCCCGTCACCTCATGGTTGCGCGATTCGCTCCGGACCGTGCCTTCCGCGCGGAGCCGCGGCATCGAGTAGTAATAGGACGCGTTGCCGGGATCGGGCGATTTCTGTGACAGGCCATCCTTGCCGTTCAGTACGGGCGTCTTGAGCGGCGAGAGCGACAGGTCGATGCCGAAGTCCTCGTCCTGTGCGCTGAGCCGCCACGCCCCGTCCCCCGTGTCGGCAAGCGACCAGTCCAGCAGCCAGGCGCGGAACGGTTCCGCCTCGGCACCCGCAAGGCCTGCCGCGCCGCGCGAATAGCGCTCGGCGAAGCGGAACGTCTCGCGCCCGGCATCCGTCAGCGC
>JBGTLY010000079.1:0-3212 GCA_041743865.1 Woeseiaceae bacterium | reverse complement strand
GTGATACGCGAAGCTCGCTTCGCCCATCGCGAAAAGGCCCGGCAGGTTCGTCATCATGTTCGATGGATCGCCGAGTTTCAGCCCGCCGGTCTTCTCGTCTTTTTTGAAGCCGGCCCACAGACCGCCCATGGTGTAGTGGACGGCGGGGAAGATCTTCATCGGCTCTTCTAGTGGATCGGTGCCGACGAACTTCTCGTAGATCTCGAGGATGCCCTCCAGCTTGGCGAGTATCTTCTCGCGGCCGATGCGCTTCATCTCGTCGCGCAGGTCGAGGTAGACCATATTGCCGCCACCGACCCCCAAGCCCTGCTGGCAGACTTCGAATATCTCGCGGGTCGCGATGTCGCGGGGGACGATGTTGCCGTACTTCGGGTATTTTTCTTCGAGGAAGTAATAGCGCTCGGCCTCGGGAATCGAGTTGGGGTGGCGGGAGTCACCGGCCTTGCGCGGGACCCAGACGCGCCCGCCCTCGCCGCGGGCGGATTCACTGATAAGGCGGCACTTGTCCTCGCCCGGAATGGCCGTCGGGTGGACCTGGATCATCTCGGGGTTGCCCATCCGAGCACCGGCCTGATAGCAGCGCGACGCGGCGCCGCCGGTGCAGATCACGGACATCGTGCTCTTGCCGAAAATCAGCCCGTTGCCGCCGGTAGCCATCACGACCGCATCGGCGCGGAACGCGCGGATCTGCATCGTCCGCATATCCTGCGCGATGATGCCGACGCACGCGCCGTCGTCGATCACCGGCCACAAAAATTCCCAGAACTCGTACTTGTGTACCATCCCCAGCGACTCCTGCCGCCGGGTCTGCTCGTCCAGCGCGTAGAGCAACTGCTGCCCCGTCGTCGCGCCGGCGAAGAACGTGCGCTTGAACAGCGACCCGCCGAACAGGCGAAGGGCGCGCTGGCCCTCGGGCGTTCGGTTGAACGGCACGCCCATGCGGTCGAGGAGGTCGATGATCTTCGGCGCCCAATTGCACATCTCCAGCACCGGCGGCTGATCGGCCAAAAAATCCCCGCCCAGCGCCGTCTCATCAAAGTGCATCCACTCCGAATACCCCTGCTGGCGGGCGATTTCGTTGCAGGCGTTGATGCCGCCCTGCGCGCACACCGAGTGCGACCTCTTCACGGGCACCATGGAGAACAAGTCGACGTTAACGCCTTCCTCGGCCAACTTGATCGTGCAGGCCAAGCCCGCCAGACCGCCCCCGACGACGATGACACGTTTCTTTGCGACTGCCATGAGTCTTTCTTTCTATCAGAACGATTGAGTCATTGAGTCATCGGGTCATTGAGTCATTGGAAGAGGGCCGCTTGCCGTTGTTGATGCCTCTCTTTGCAGTGCGCAGCGAGGCTGCGAAGATCGCGAGCAACTCATTCCCTTCCGCCAGCAGCGCTTCGAGTCTTCGCGCAGGCATGATGTTGCCTTCGACCAACAACTCGAACCAGAACACGGTCTCGTCCTAATGGCATTAAGTTAACGCAACCCCGCGCCGTTACTGCATTTACAACATTTGCGCAAGACGTGACCTCCTGTCAGAATGGTGGTGCTTGAAAAGTCACCAACCAACAGGAGGCCACGGATGGCCAGTATCGCCGCCGCGCTGGAGAGGATCAAGCGGGACGTTTCTCAGGCCATCAGCCCCGCCGCCGTCGAGGAGGTGTGCGCGGAGCTGCACTACGACTGGCGTCAGCGGGAACTGGACCCGGCCACCACGGTCGCCCTGTTCGTGCAACAAATCATTCACGGCAACGCGCCCTGCACCGAGGTTCGTCATCTCGCGGGCGAGACCTTCACCGCCTCGGCGTGGTGTCAGGCGCGCGGACGTCTGCCGCTGGAGGTGTATCAGGCGCTGCTCACGCGCGTGTGTGATGCGGCGTTGTCGCAGACGCGTCAGCCGTTGCACTTGTGGCGCGGGCATCGCACGTTCCATGTCGATGGCTCGACGTTCTCCATGCCCGACACGCCGGAGCTGCGCAAGGCGTTCGGCATGCCGCACGGACCGGCGCCGGGGTGCGGGTTTCCGGTGGCCCACCTGCTGGTGCTGTTCAGCGCGCCCACCGGGCTGCTGCTGGACGCCTTCGCCGCGCCGCTGCGCAGCGGCGACGTGTCGCAGGCGAATGAATACCTGGCGCACCTGGACGAAGGCGACATCTTCGTCGGCGACGACAGCTTCAGCGGCTACGCGCATATTGCCCTGATTTTACAGGGGAATCTCCACGCGGTGGTTCCCAACCATCATCTGCGGATCGTCGACTTCACCCCCGCCCGGCCGCACACGCGCCTCAGCGGCAAGCACGTCGTCGCCGGTCTGCCGCGCTCGCGTTGGATCAAGTCGCTGGCCGGCCCCGGCGATTCATCGCCAGGGACCCCGCACGACCAGCTTGTCGAGTGGTTCAAGCCCAAGTCCTGCCCGGCCTGGATGAGCCAGGAGCAGTACGATGGGCTGGCGGAGTCGATCGTCGTCCGCGAGGTCCGACGCAAGGTCCGCCTCGAGGACGGACGCCGCATCACCGTGACGATCGTCACCACGCTGCTCGATCCGCTCCGCTACCCGGCCGACGAGATCGTCGAGCTGCGTTTGCGCCGCTGGGACGTGGAGACCAACTTGCGTCACCTCAAGCAGACGATGGGCCTGGACGTGCTCAAGTGCAAGACCGAGGCGGGCGTGCGCAAGGAGCTGGCGGTCTTCTGCCTGGTCTACAATCTCGTGCGCGGGGTGATGCTGGAGGCGGCGCAGCGGCAGCAGGTCGCGGCGTCGCGGATCAGCTTCATCGACGCGCTGAAGTGGATGCGTCACGCCCGCCCGGGCGAGCGGTTGCGTGAGTTGGTGGTCAATCCGCTGCGTCCCCACCGCATCGAGCCACGTTGCCGCAAGCGTCGTCCCAAGCAGTACGACCTGATGAACAAGCCGCGCGACGTGTTGCAAAAACTGCTGAAAAAGCGGGGGAAATTCGTTTAACTTAATGCCATTAAGCTCCGTCCCCGTTTCGTTTCGCGTTCATCGGGAAGAGCGGGCGCGACGTGCGGGTTTGCGTTCAGTCTCGAAGCCGATCCGCGGCTTGGTCGTCTCTTGCTCTTCCGCGTCGATCAGTTGCTGAAGGGCCTGGAACACGGCGGCGAAGTGATGGTCGTGATCGGCGAGTTTTCGCTCGACGGCGTCCATCTTGCGGCGAAGCTGCTCGTTGGACGCGAGGGCCTGCCGCAGGCGG
>JBGTLY010000078.1:0-4569 GCA_041743865.1 Woeseiaceae bacterium | reverse complement strand
ACGAAACGGCCCGGCGTAGTTTCTACTGTCGATTTCACTCTCAGAAAGCGACCTTCAATTATCTGCAGGTGAGGTATATATGCGGACAGTGCCTTTAAATAGACGTTTTGGCGATTTGGGGCGTCTGGATTTGTCGGGGTCGGCTTTACGCGAGCGGTAAAGTACTTGATTAGGGTAATGTTGTTCTTGGGCAGTATGTCGTTGAGTAGCTGGTTTAGATCTAACCACTTGTAAGGAGTGCCTTTGACACATCCGTAATAGAGATTGAACCCATCGATATAAACAGCACTACGTGGCGCCCTAGGCATTGACCTATCCGCAGAAAAAGCAAAGGCCCCAAAGTCGCCCTTGGAGCCCTGCGGCTTACCGACGAAACGGTAAGCGTGGTACGTATATTATGGCTATTGAAGCGTGGGTTTTCAAGGCCCACTTATGGGACACTCATCACGGAATGGGACAAGCTTGATACATTATAGAGCTTAACCCCCTGAAAAATGGCGCGCCCGGAGAGATTCGAACTCCCGACCGCCTGGTTCGTAGCCAGGTACTCTATCCAGCTGAGCTACGGGCGCGTTGTTTTGTTTCCGGGCATTACCCCGCGGGAATGGCCTGCTCTTGCAATTCTATCGCGGGCATGGCCCGCTCCTACGACGGGCGTGGCCCACACCTACAATTCTGGCGGAGAGAGAGGGATTCGAACCCTCGGTACAGCTTTACACTGTACAACGGTTTAGCAAACCGCCGCTTTCGACCACTCAGCCATCTCTCCACAGGAGGTTTCCGCCCGTCGGTACCCGAGGGCGGCACATCTTACTTTCCGGTATACCGAAGGTAAACCCCATTCCACAGGAAATGGGCGCTACTCGGCCGCCTTTTTGCCGTCCTCGGCCCGCCCTGGATCGGCCGCCTTCTCGTTCTGGATCCGCTCGTAGATTTCCTCGCGGTGTACTGCGACATCTTTCGGCGCATTTATGCCGATACGCACCTGGTTTCCTTTCACTCCCAAGACAGTGATCGTTACATCGCTCCCGATCATGACCGTCTCACCAGCGCGTCGTGTCAGTATCAACATGACTTTATTCTCCGTCCCTGCAGGGCTCCTGCCCTGTTCTTTTTTCACGCGTGGTAATTCCTAAACCCTTGGAATACTAGCCTATTCCGGGGAAGGGTGAACGAAAACCTCATATGTGGAGCGCTTGATCAGTTTTCACTGATTTAACAATAAGCCTGCCCTAGCCGTTCCGCCACCCAGGCCGGCACAGAACTCAGCGCCTCATCGAGCGCCTCGGGCTTGCTGCCGCCGGCTTGCGCAAAATCCGGGCGGCCGCCGCCGGTACCGCCCACCAGCGCCGCAATCGGCTTGATGAGATCGCCGGCCTTGATGGCGCCGATATTGTCTTTGGTAACGCCTGCAGCCAGTCGCACCTTGCCGTCTTCGACGGAACCCAGTACCACGATGGCACTCTTCAACTTGTCCTTGTAGCGGTCGACGGCTTCGCGAAGCGTCTTTGCATCCGCGCCGTCCATGCGGGTAGCAAGGACTTTGATACCGCCGATTTCCCTGATGTCCTCGCTGCGGTCCGCACCCTGTCCCGACACCAGCGCCTGCTTTGCCGTGGCCAGGTCTTTTTCGAGATCCTTGTTGCGCTTTACGAGTTGCTGCACTTTCGCCGCCACCTGCTCCGGCTGGCTGCGGAGAAGTCCTGAAATGTCGGCGAGGCGCTTCAGCGTGTTGTCGATCCAGTCGAGCGCACCCTTGCCGGTGACCGCTTCGATGCGACGGATGCCCGCTGCAACGCCGCCCTCGGACACGATTTTGAAAACACCGATATCGCCGGTGCGGTCCACGTGCGTGCCGCCGCAGAGCTCGACCGAAAAATCGCCAAAGCGCAGCACGCGCACCTCGTCACCGTATTTCTCGCCGAAGAGCGCCATCGCGCCCGAATTCATGGCGTCATCGTAAGTCATCAGGCGCACGTCGGCGGGCCGGTTTGCCCGGATCTCGTCATTGACGAGTTCCTCGATGGCGGCAAGCTGCTCCGGCGTCACGGATTCGTAGTGCGAAAAGTCGAAGCGCAGGCGATCGGGTGCGACGAGCGAGCCCTTCTGCGTTACGTGCTCGCCAAGTACCTGGCGCAATGCCGCGTGCATCAGGTGCGTCGCCGAATGGTTCAGGCGGATCGCCTGGCGCCGCTCGGCATCAACGATGGCCTCGACCGTATCGCCGACCGACAGTTCGCCTTCCTCCAGCGCCCCGAAATGCACATTGGCCTTGCCACTCTTTTTCGTGTCGTCAACGCGAAAGACCATGCGTTCGGCGACCAGGATGCCGGAGTCCCCGACCTGGCCGCCGCTTTCGGAATAAAACGGTGTGGACGAGAGGATCACGGCCCCATCGTCACCCGGGGCGAGTTCGCCCACTGCCGCCCCGTCACGATAAAGCGCTGCGACCGTGCCGGTAGCCTCAGTGCCCTCGTAGCCGGAAAAGATGCTTTCGACGTCCGATTCCAATCCCCCCCTCTCGGCAGCACCGAACTTGCTCGCGGCGCGCGCACGTTCACGCTGCGCCTCCATAGCGGCTTCGAACCCCGCCTGGTCGACGGTCAGGTCGCGCTCGCGCGCGATATCCGCAGTAAGGTCCAAGGGAAACCCGTAAGTATCGTAGAGCTTGAAGACCACCTGACCGGGCAATTCCCTGCCGTCGAGCGTCGCGATGGCCTCTTCGAGGATCGCCATGCCGGCATCGAGCGTCTCGCCAAAGCGCTGGCCCTCTTTCTCCAGCACTTTCTCGACGTGCGCCTGCGACTTCCGGAGCTCCGGGTACGCATCGCCCATTTCCTTCGCAAGCGGTGCCACGAGCGTATGGAAAAACAAGCCGTCATAGCCGAGTTTCTTGCCGTGCCGCAATGCCCGGCGAATGATCCGGCGCAGGACGTAGCCCCGACCCTCATTGCCCGGCAGGACACCATCGACGATCAGGAACGCGCAGGCGCGAATGTGATCGGCGATCACATTGAGCGAGCTGTCGCCATCGTTCGCCACGCCGAGGGTATCGGCCACCGCCTGGATCAGGTTCGCGAACAGGTCGATCTCGTAATTCGAATGCACGCCCTGCATCACGGCAGCCATCCTCTCGAGTCCCATGCCGGTGTCGACGGACGGTTTTGGCAGCGGCGTCAGTGTGCCGTCCGCTGCGCGGTCGAACTGCATGAACACGAGGTTCCAGATTTCGATGTAGCGATCGCCGTCCTCGTTCGCCGAGCCGGGCGGACCGCCGGGCACTGCCGCGCCATGATCGTAGAAGATCTCGGAGCAGGGTCCGCAGGGCCCGGTGTCGCCCATCGCCCAGAAGTTGTCTTTCTCGCCCAGGCGCGAGAAGCGGCCGGAGTCGATCTTCATCTCGTCGAGCCAGATCGCAGCTGCTTCGTCATCGTCCTCGTACACCGTCACCCACAATTTCTCCGGGGGCAACCCGAGCGTTCCGGTGAGGAACTCCCACGCATAGCGAATGGCGTCGCGTTTGAAATAGTCGCCGAAGCTGAAGTTGCCGAGCATTTCGAAGAACGTGTGATGCCGCGCCGTGTAGCCGACATTCTCGAGGTCGTTGTGCTTGCCGCCCGCACGCACGCAGCGCTGTGCCGTCGTTGCCCGTGCATAGCCGCGCTGGTCACGGCCAAGGAACACGTCCTTGAATTGCACCATGCCGGCATTGGTAAACAGGAGCGTCGGATCATTTCCGGGCACGAGTGGAGAGCTCGCAACCACTTCATGGCCACGATCGCGGAAAAACGCCAGGAACGCCTGGCGCAGCTCGTTGCTGGTTTTCGACATCATCAGGAGGTTGTCGGGCTGCCGGGCGGGTTTTCAAGCCGCGGGGGTGTCACGTGCTGATTGCCATACGCTAGTGTACGGGACTTGGCGGTGCGGAATAAGGCTCGGCCCTGAAAATCAGTCGCGCCCCTCGCCAAGGGCGGCCCGAATCTGCTCGGGCCCGAACCCGCGGTATTGCAGGAAACGCATCTGCCGGGCCTTTTCCACGAATTCGACCGGGAGCGCTGCCCCGAACTTGCGGACCCGGACTTCGACGGCCTGTCCCCGCCAGTCGTAACCTGAGCCGGCGACCGCTGACTCCGCGGTCGCGGCCGGTATACCCCGCTCGCAAAGCTCCGCACGAATCCGTATCGGGCCCTTGCCCTGCCGCACGCGGGAGTGAAGAAACGCCTCCAGGAATCGCTCATCGCTCTGCAGGTCGTCCGCGGCAAGTTCACCGACGACCGCGGCCGCAAGCCCGGCGTCGAAGCCGGCGCGAGCAAGCTTGTCGCGCAGTTCGCCCGCCGCGTATTCGCGTCTCGCCAGGTAGTCCATGGCCTTTTTGCGCGTGGCGACCGGGTCTATGCCCAGATCGACGCCGTCCAGCGGCACAAGGTCGTCAATCAGCTCTTTGATGGAATGGGGTTCGGGCATTCTGGACGTCCGGGTCGAATGCGCAGGCCACTTCGCGGGCGTGGCCCGCGCCTACGTCTGGATCGCGGGCGTGGCCCGCTCCTACGCGAGCGGTCACGCGTCTGC
>JBGTLY010000077.1:0-10813 GCA_041743865.1 Woeseiaceae bacterium | reverse complement strand
GCGCAGGTCAGCCGGCGCGCCAACGCCTTGCACCGCGGCCGGGTAGATGATCACGGGCACGGCCGGGAAGCGGCGGCGCAATACGGTGAGAACGTCGCGGATGGCGGCACCGGTGGGTGACGTAATGACACCGATACACGCCGGGATCCGCGGCAAGGGGCGCTTCAGGGCCGGATCGAACAGGCCCTCGGCCGCGAGCTTCGCCTTGAGCCGGTCGAACTCGCGCTTCAGTGCGCCTTCGCCAGCCGGCTCGATCTGTTCGACAATCAGCTGGTAGTCGCCGCGGGGCTCGTAGAGACTGACGCGGCCAAATGCCAGGACCTTGTCGCCGTTCCTGAACCCGATCGTCGGGCCGCGCTGGCGCTGCCGGAAGTACGCCGCGCGAACCTGGGCCCCGTCGTCCTTCAGCGTGAAGTACAGGTGACCGGAGGCGGGCTTCGCGAGGTTCGAGATCTCGCCTTCCACCCACAGGCGGCCGAAGCTTCGTTCCAGGAGGTTCCGTACCCGCTGGTTCAGCTCGGTGACCGATATGGCCTGCAGTTCCGGCGGCTGTTGCAGCAAATCATCCACGCCAGGGAGTATAACCGTTTACCCGAAAATGCCATGCGCGTAGAATCCGCCGATTACACCCCCGACCTCGACTGATGGGCTGCCCCGCAGGCCCAGCGGATTCGGCTAAGTATGGAATCTGCATGGGCGAACTTCCCGGGTCCGGTCAGGGGCTCGAGCGAGCTGCAGACGGGCGATACCGATGAGACAAGTTCATGAGTAAGGGAGATCCGGCCGAGGCCGGCCGCGCCGGCTCCGCGCTGCGTATAGCAACCGATGCCCTCACCTTCGATGATGTCCTGCTGCAGCCCGGCTATTCGGACGTCCTGCCGCGTGAAGTCGATCTCCGCACGAAGCTGACCGGCGCGATTACGCTCAACATTCCAATCCTTTCCGCCGCCATGGATACCGTGACCGAAGCGCGTCTCGCGATTGCGCTCGCGCAGGAAGGCGGTATCGGCATCATCCACAAGAACATGCCCTTCGAGGAACAGGCGCGGCAGGTGCTCGCGGTGAAAAAATTCGAATCCGGCATCGTCAGGAACCCGATCACCGTGGACCCGTCGATGACCATCCGGGAGGTGCTCGACCTTACACGTGCCATGGGAATCAGCGGCGTGCCGGTCGTGAGCGGCAGGGAGACGGTCGGCATCGTGACGCATCGTGACCTGCGCTTCGAAACACAACTCGATGCCCCGGTGTCGTCCGTGATGACACCGCAGGACCGGCTCGTGACCGTCAGGGAGGACGCTGCCAAGGACGAAGTGTTATCGCTTCTGCACCGACACCGGATCGAGAAAGTGCTGGTCGTCGGCGACGATCTCGAACTGAAGGGCATGATCACAGCCAAGGATTTCCAGAAGGCGAAAGATTATCCGCGCGCCTGCAAGGACCCGCGAGGGGCGCTCAGGGTCGGCGCGGCGGTTGGGACGGGCGTCGATACCGACGACCGTGTCGATGCACTGGTCGAGGCGGGCGTCGACGTCATTGTCGTGGATACGTCGCATGGCTTTTCGAAAGGCGTGCTGAACCGCATTCGCCGGATCAAGGAGGCGCATCCTGACATGCAGGTGCTCGGCGGCAATGTCGTCACCGGCGATGCCGCACTGGCGCTGGTCGAGGCCGGCGCCGACGGGGTCAAGGTCGGCATCGGGCCGGGCTCGATCTGCACGACACGCGTCGTGGCCGGCGTTGGTGTGCCGCAGATTTCCGCGGTTGCCGAGGTCGCATGGGCGCTGCGGGATTCGGGCGTACCGTTTATCTCCGATGGTGGCATCCGGTATTCCGGCGATATTGCGAAGGCACTGGTCGCCGGCGCGTACTCGGTGATGATCGGCGGACTCTTCGCCGGAACCGAGGAATCCCCGGGCGAGGTAGAGCTTTTCCAGGGCCGCTCTTACAAGTCGTATCGTGGCATGGGCTCACTGGGTGCGATGGGGCAGTCGCACGGTTCCAAGGATCGTTACTTCCAGGACGCGACTGAGGAGCTCGAGAAACTCGTGCCGGAAGGTATCGAAGGCCGCGTTGCTTACAAGGGCAGCCTGGTCGCGATCGTGCACCAGCTGATCGGCGGTGTGCGCGCAGCGATGGGCTATACCGGTTGCAACACGATCGCGGACATGCAGAGCAAGCCCCGGTTCGTGAAGATCACGAGTGCGGGCATGGCGGAGAGCCACGTGCACGACGTGACGATCACGAAGGAAGCTCCGAACTACCGGACCGGACAATAGGGGCTGGACCATGAGCCAGGCAGCACCGGAACGCCCGCAAGCCCGTCCCGATATCCATGCCGATCGGCTGCTGATCATCGACTTCGGCGGCCAGTACACGCAGCTCATCGCGCGCCGCGTCCGCGAATGCGGTGTGTTCTCGGAGATTCATCCCTGGGACGTTGATGAGAGCGTGCTGCGCGCGTTTTCCCCGTCGGGCATCGTCCTCTCCGGCGGACCGGAATCGGTGAATCTCGAGCGCCCGCCGAGGGCCCCGCAGGCCGTATTCGAGCTCGGGGTACCGGTGCTCGGCATCTGCTACGGGATGCAGACCATGGCGGTGCAGCTCGGCGGCGCGGTAGAGGCATCGGCCCACCGGGAATTCGGTTATGCGGAAATCCGGCCGCAGGGCTCGGGCCTCCTCGGCGGCTTGTCGGACGGCGGGCGTGATGTGGACCCCGTGCTCAAGGTATGGATGAGTCACGGCGACCGCGTTGAAAAGGCACCGCCCGGTTTTGACGTTACGGCCAGCAGTTCCAACTCGCCGCTTGCGGCGATGGAAGATGCCTCGCGCCACTTTTACGGCGTGCAGTTCCATCCCGAGGTGACGCATACCCCCCAGGGGCAGCGGATGATCGACCGATTCGTGCGGGAGATCTGCGGCTGTGCGGGTAACTGGACACCCGGCAACATCGTCGCGGATTCGATTGCCCGCGTGCGCGAGCAGGTCGGCGACGGCAAAGTATTACTCGGGCTCTCGGGTGGCGTCGATTCCTCCGTAGTCGCGGCACTGCTGCACGAGGCGATCGGCAACCAGCTCGTCTGTGTGTTCGTCGACCACGGCCTGCTGCGCTTCCATGAAGGCGACCAGGTGATGGAGACGTTCGCACAGCACCTGGGCGTCAACGTCATCCGAGTCAATGCCGCGGACCGTTTCTTCAGCGCGCTCGAGGGCATCAGCGATCCGGAGGAAAAGCGCAAGGTCATTGGGCGCCAGTTCATCGAGGTTTTCGATGAGGAAGCTCACAAGCTCGAAGGCATCGAGTGGCTTGCCCAGGGCACAATCTACCCGGACGTGATCGAATCGGCTGGCGCGACGACCGGCAAGGCACACGTGATCAAGTCGCATCACAACGTCGGTGGCCTGCCCGCCGACATGCGTATGCGGCTGGTTGAGCCATTGCGTGAGCTGTTCAAGGACGAAGTGCGGCGCATCGGCGTGGAACTCGGATTGCCCCGCGAAATGGTGTACCGGCATCCGTTCCCGGGGCCGGGCCTCGGCGTGCGGGTGCTGGGCGAGGTGAAGCGAGAGTACGTCGCACTGTTGCAGCTTGCGGACCACATCTTCATCGAAGAACTGCGCCGGCAGAACCTGTACGACACGACGAGCCAGGCGTTTGCCGTGTTCCTGCCTGTGCGGTCGGTCGGCGTCATGGGCGACGGCCGGCGTTACGACTTCGTTGTCGCATTGCGCGCCGTCGAGACGATCGATTTCATGACG
This sequence comes from Woeseiaceae bacterium, assembly GCA_041743865.1. Taxonomy (GTDB): domain Bacteria; phylum Pseudomonadota; class Gammaproteobacteria; order Steroidobacterales; family Woeseiaceae; genus UBA1847. The sequence goes on along the minus strand of JBGTLY010000077.1, from coordinate 7,054 downwards.
GCGCGGTGGGCGCGGCTGCCCTACGAGTTCCTCGAGCAGGTATCGCTGCGCATCATCAACGAGGTCGACGGCATTTCCCGGGTTACCTACGATATCTCCGGCAAACCGCCCGCTACGATCGAGTGGGAGTGACCGGCACTGGCAGGCATATCCGGACCTGGGAGGTGAAGTTTTGCCCGCGCAGCTCATGCGCCAATGGGTCTTGAGCTTCCCGTTTCCTGTGCGTTTACTGTTGTTGCCTGACCCCTCTATTACAGAAAGTAGATATTGCGTCTACAGCCGACGACTGTCAGCACCCCATCGATTGCCGCAGTCTGCTGGGCAATTCCGAGAAGGGTGAGCAACACAATAACTTTCATTCCGGGGCGGTCTCCCAGCTTTCAAGGTTTCCCTGCCAATAATCCTCGGTCCTCCCGTCTAATTCCCACGCAACTTCGCCGGCGAAAGGGATCCAACGTTCCTGGTGTAGCCGATAGTCTGAAAAGCGCCCGTGCCATGGTGTGAGAAGGATCGGGTCGCCAGCCGAGCGGGGACGATCCGGTGCGAACGCCGTTGCAATCCGCCCGGCGTTGTCCAGGCCAAGGGTAATTTCGGCCGCCGACGCGCCTTTTCCGGCGCCGACAATGATGTCGCCCGAGCGGCCCTTTCGCCACCGCAAAGCCGAGTTTTCGAGGATTGCATCGGGCGCCCAGGCGAGTTCGGCGAGGTAGCGCATTAATTCGCCGCGAACGAGCGCCGGCGTTCGCGGTGTTCGGACTATCGGAATCAACCCCAAGGCCGTGACATCGAGCCGTCCGACGCCATCGATCAGGGCATCGCAAGCGGCGACCAGACCGAAAGGCGCAAATCTGGCCCGCCATGCGAAGTTGCAGGCCCCAGTCTGGATCCATTGACGCGCGGTGAAAGACATCCACGTGTCCTTTCCCAGCGTGCGTTTCATTCTGCCCTTCTGCACAAGGGTGACGAGCGATCCGCCGTGCGATGCTTGCGCGCCGAGTTGCTTCGCGAGATCAATTGCGACGGATGTAGAGAGTGGCTTCATATCGACTGAGATTCAATGCCATCAATGACCGCTGCGACCGGCCGACGTGTCGACCAGGGCAGCGTCGGGCCATAGCCGAAGCGCATCACGATATCAGGGCGACTGCCGGGCACGCCAATAAGCTTGGCCAACTCGGGGCGAAGGCGCTCAACCTCGACGGGCTGATTGATGAACGCTTGCCTCATTCCCAGCGCGGTCGCCTGCAGTGCAAAGCGTTGACACGCTTGCCCGACGGCAACCCAATGGGCAGGGTCCTCATGAGTGCCGACGAATACGGCGATCCCGGCCGATGAGCGAATCTGGCCGGCGTAAGCGTCATTCTGCGACTGCGCCGTGGACAGCCAGTCGAACGCTGTTGGCCCAAGCCAGTCGGGCAGCGCAGGGTTGCCACTCGCTACGCTGTAGAGACCGTCGCCCGCTTGAAGGGCCTGACGTGGGTTGAAGCGGAGCCATGATTTAAGTTCGCGCACGAAAGCGGCGTTGGACATTTGCGTACTGTTGCCTGCCAGCACCAGGTCGCGAAGAGCATCGATTCGTCGGCGGTCCGTGAGGAGCACCAGATCTACACCCGACACTGTTGCCGCCCTGGCCAGCAGGTCGAGATCGATCGCGCTGACGGCACGGCCGCTCAAGTCGGCGCGCGTCGACTGACGACTCGGGATGGCATCGAACAGCGCGGACCGAACCGATGGCCCGGAGTCGAATTCGAACACCACGCCGCCGCCATCCGCGGGATCGAAGCGCACCTTTCCGGGTCGACCGCGCGCGGCGGATGCCAGCGACAGGTTCTCCGCCGCACAGCCAAGGCTGACGAAGAGATGGTGATCGTCGGGATCGACGATCGGCGTGCGCCGCGAAAAATCGGGAAGGATATCGATCCGCTTGTCACCGACGCGAAAGCGCCATGGCTGCGTGTTGTGGCCGTTGGGTGCCAGTGTTGCAAAGCGAACGAGATCGCGTAGCTGTGCGGGTTCCGGTAGCGGCGCGCGAAGCGGCGCGATTTCTTTGGCGTAGTCGGACGACGAACCCATACGGGACAGGGTGAGCCAGGTTGCGCCCCCGCCAAGCGCGACGGTTGCTCCGGCGCCGATGAGGATCTGTCTGCGTTTCACTTTCTGTTCCTGGTTGGGTCGGCGGATCCGGATCCGACACGATGCCCGACAGGCGCCAGTTCCTGGGCGAATACAGCCTTGCCGTTGATGTCCTTTAGCCGCACCGTCATCGCGTGCGTGGCCGCGTCGATATCGACCTGCCCGAAAAACTGGTGACCTGCGAAGGGCGATGCGTTCTGCACCGGCGGTACCTTCTGAAACATGACCTCCGGGCCGAACGTGTCGTCGAGTGCTGCCGGGCCGAAGCTGCCGGCATTGAGCGGCCCGGCAACGAATTCCCAAAACGGCGTAAAGTCGCTGAAGCGCGCCGCCTGCGGGTCATAGCGATGCGCGGCGCAGTAGTGCACATCGGCCGTCAGCCAGACGACATTTCCGACCCGCTGGTCACGCATGAAGCGCAACAGGTCGGCGAGTTCGAACTCGCGTCCGAGTACGGGGCCGTCGCCATTGGCGATGTTTTCGAAGCGCGGCCGCCCGTCAGCTTCTTTACCATCAGTCACCTGCAGGCCGAGCGGCATGTCGGCCGCGATCACTTTCCACACGGCTCGTGATCGTGCGAGCGATTCCTTCAGCCACTGCAGCTGCGTCGCACCGAGGAACGCCGTTTCGTGGCCCGGGGCAGCCTGCCGGTTAGCGCTGTTCGGCCCGCGATATGAGCGCATGTCGAGTACGAAGAGATCGAGGAGCTCGCCATACGGCAGGTGGCGGTAGATGCGGCCACTCTCGTCGGCGGAATGCCGACGCATCGGAGCGTAGTCGAGAAACGCGCGTATGCCGCGCGCAATGAGCAGCGGGACATTCTTTTCGGTGTACCGGTCGTCCGCGGAGAGGTCCTTCGACGGGGACCAGTTGTTGACGACCTCGTGATCGTCCCACAGCCACACCTGCGGCACCTCGGCCCCGAAGCGGCGCACGTTTTCATCCAGCAGGTTGTAACGGTATCGGCCCCGGAACTCATCGAGCGTTTCCGCAACCTTCGCCACTTCCGGCGTCACGACGTTGCGCCACGTCCGCCCGCCCTCGGCCGGTTTCTCCGGCGGAATCGGGCCGTCCGCGTAAATTGTGTCACCGCAGTGCACGAAGAAATCCGGCCGGGCGCGGCGCATTGCGTCGTATATGCGCATGCCGCCATCCTCTGTATTGATGCCCCAGCCCTGGCCCGCCGTATCGCCGCCCCAGACGATGCGGGTATTTCGTGGCGTGAGGGGCGCTGTGCGAAAGTGTCCCTCGATGGGTGCGCTCACCGCCCGTGTGTTCGTCAGGTCCTCGAAAGCCACACGAATGAAGACGTCGCGATCCGGCGGCAGGCGGGTGAGATCGATCCGCGCCGTGTAGTCAGTTTCCGGAAGGGCGTACTCGCCCGTGACGCCAATCGGCCGGGTGAACATCGCGTCGAACGCGTAGTGGACCTTGAGACGCGCGGGCCGATCGCAGCGGCCCCAGACGACCGCCCGATCGGCAACGACATCGCCGATCTGGATGCCCGCCGGCATATACGGCACGTCGTTCGCACGGACGCCTCCCGGCAGAACTGCACCGGCCGTGGCCGCTGCGTACCTGAGGATGTCGCGTCGCGAGTAACGTGGCATACGTCGAGGCTAACACTGAATCATGACGCGTTTGCGGCGCGTTCGTCGCCGCAAACCCGTACAAGACTGGCCGACCCGTTACTTCGCCACGCTGACGCTCAACGATCCCGTGCCGGTTTTGAAGGACGTGTCGACGTAGAAGGCCGGCTGTCCCTGGTAAGTCGTGCTCCAGAACGTCACATCGTTATTCCTGTATTCGATGACGCCGGGGCTCACTACGATCGACAGGCTGTCGCCCATCGCGGCGGGCCCGCCGTCCGCCTGCCACGTGCCCGATTCGTAAACGCTCACCTGCCCGCCGTCGATGCGCAGGCCGTACTCCAGGTCGCGCCAACCGGCTTCCGTCTCCTTTGTCCCGAGGCCGAACGCCCACTCAGTTGCGCCGGTGTTGCTCTCCAGCCGGAACCGGACTTCGAATGAGCCGTCATAGCCAAGCGTCGACAGTGGCGGGCTCATAATCGTGTTTTTGCCCCACCCGGTGGGATTGCCGCTGTAGGCCAACAGGCCGCCCGACGTGCTGACACCGCCGGTGGCGCCGAGCCATTGGGCCAGTGGCATCGCACCCTGTGTCGTACAGGCGCCGCCCGTAGCGAGGTCCAGGGTAGGCCCGCCCGATTTGCGGCCCGGGCCGTAGTAGACCGGGCGGGCAGGCGACTCGAGCGTCAGGCAGACGTCGGCGCCTGAGGGGGCGGTGAAATCGAAACCGTCCTGCCCGGCATTGCCGACATTCAGCCTGAACGTGATCGCAGCGGGGTTCGATGTGGTTTTCAGCGAATCGGCACCCTCGATGCTGAAGGCCGCAACGTAGCTGAAGGCCGAGCTGGCCCCGACTTTGCCGACATATGTCGCTGTCGACACACCGGCCATCGCGCGAACAGACCAGCGTCCATTCGAGCAGTCCTGCCAGACGAACAGCGCATTGTCGACGCTCTTGTCATAGTCGGGCGGTCCGCACTCCGCAGCCGACGAATCGTCATCGATGATCGTAGCGGTTGCCGACGAGTCGCCGAGTACCGCGCCGGACGGGCTGCTCAGTGTGAGCGTGAACGTTTCCGTCGCCTCGGCAATCGTATCGTTGACAATAGGAACATCGACGTTCCGGGTCGTCGTGCCCGCCGGGAAGGTCAGGCTTCCGCTGCGCGCGGTGAAATCGCCGGGTGATCTGGCTGTACCGCTAGCCGTCGCGTAGTTGACGGTGACCGTCTTCGTCGCGGCCGGGCTCAGGCGCACGACGATGCGGGCGACGCCGGACGAATCACCCTCGGATACCGAGCTGTCATCGCTATACAGGATGGGGTCGGATCCGGGCGGCGTACCGCTCCCGTGCGCCGCCAGCTTACTGGCACCTTCGACGGCCTCGTACAAGGCGTTGGATGCGACGTTAACGTAGTTGTCGACCCTTCCGCTCGGCCACTCGATCCTGAGATTGACGGTCGTGTTGTTGCCAAGGCCGAAATGAATGCGTGTGTCGTTCTGCGCCCAGCGGTGGTAGCCGCCGTTTTGTTCCCGTCCCTGTGCCTTACCGGCCGCCGTCGCTGTGACGATCGCGCCGATACCGTCGCGATTCGACTGGACACCCACGAGGTCCAGTTCGATCCAGCGATTGTTGTTGCCGCGGTTGCGATAAAGCTTGTCCGGACCGCCGTGACCGTACGGTTCCTCCGGGTACAAGGCCAGGCCGTTCGTGACATACAGGTCCACGAAGCCGTCGACATCGAAGTCGCTGATGGCTACGTTTTCGCCCAGGCCGACGCCCGTGCCGACCGGCCCCTCGGCGCCGAAGGGGGCGGAGGCGGCCTTGAAGCGCCCCGTTCCATCATTCAGGTAAAGCCGATTCGCCAGGTTCGCGGCACCCTCACGGCAGACATAATAGAGGTCGACATCCATGTCGTTGTCGAAGTCCGCCGCGGCCACGGCGTTGCACAGGACGGCGTGGTCGAGACCCGTGCCAGCGATCTGATCGGAGTAGCGGTTCCCGGCATATTTCACCATCGCGGGCATCACCGCTTTCTGGTTGCCGGGCACACCGAATACGTTGAGATCGCTCACCGCCGCGGTGCTGTCGAGAAAAGTATAGGTGTAACTGGAGTTACCACTGCCACCCGCCGAGTTGACATACGTCCAGGTACTCGTGGCGGGATTGTAGCCGACATAGACACCGCGGTTCGATGCCGGATCGTAGGCCATCAGGCCCTGCGATTTCGGATCCGACGCGGTCAGCTGCATGCGAATGGGCTCACCGGGTTCGGTTGCGGGCGGATGTTTGCCGCCGCCACCGATGAACACCTGATTCACGTTGGGACCGCTCCAATGCAGTTCGATGGACAGGTCGCCGCTGCTTTTAAACGTCATGCCCGTCGCGGTCGGGCCCGTGTTCGTGAAATGCGCCTCGACGGATTTCGGTCCGCTGACTGCCGCGCCATTGACCCGAACTTTTCCTCTCAGTGCAAACAGATCCATGACCAGGTCGCCGTCAAAATCCGCGATGGCGACATCGTTGATGCCATTGACGACGTTGGCAAGATTGCTGCGCTCCGGGAAGGGCAATCCGCCACTCAGGTCGTAAACCCGCTCCGGCAGTCCGTCGGCAGTAACACATACCCAGTCGAGGCGCCCATCCTGTGTCATGTCCGCCAGCATTGACCAGTCGCCATTTACACACTGGTGGCCGGTATAAAAATTTCGCCGTTCGAAATCACCGCCAACCTGTTCGTGAACCTGAATCTTGTCTCCTTGCACAACCATGCCGAGGTCGAGGAGGCCGTCGTTGTTGTAGTCGAACCAGAACGGGAAGCGTCCACCCCACTGTTGCTTGTCGAAGGTAAAGTCCGCTATGCGATTGACCAGTTTCGTGCCATCGTTGATCAGAAAATCGGTGTCTTTGAAAGACCCTGCGGAGATAACCAGGTCCAGCCGGCCGTTGTTGTCATAGTCCGCCCAGGTTCCGCCGTGCACGTCAGCGCGGGGGATTTTTTGCCAGACATCGACTTCTGACCGGCGATTCTGAAAACGGCCGTCACCGAGATTGATGTAGAGGCTTGACGGATTGCGATGATGACTGACGAACAGATCAGGCAGCCCGTCAGCGTTCATGTCACCCCACGACGCTCCGTAGGATTCACCGACATATTCGACATCCGCGGTGTTCGTTACGTCGTCAAACAAAACCTGTGCAATACCGACCGTGGTGTACAGCGATCCGCACAATATCGAAAGTTGGGCAATTCGCGTGCACGTCCGCCCCCGACCGCCCATACGACAGTCAGCCTGTGCCAAACGACCCATTATCCGCTCCCCTTGCCGTTTTCCGG
>JBGTLY010000076.1:0-2648 GCA_041743865.1 Woeseiaceae bacterium | reverse complement strand
CGACGCCGGCCGCCAGCATCGCGGGCTGCGTGTTGGTCGTTTTGGCAAGCTCGTCGGTAGTCGCGTCGCGCACCAACGTCCACAGGTCGAATCCCAGGACCTCGCTTGCCTCGGCGTACGTCGATTTGATGGCCGGGTATGCTTCGGCCAGCGCAGACTGCATGCCGGGGGACTGCGATCCCTGGCCCGGAAATACCATCGCCAGGCTCATTCGGACTCCTGTATCTCAGTCGAAGATCGGGGAGTATATCGGTGCCGGGCGGTGAGCCCCTAATCCCGCCAGCGCAAACGGATGGCCAACACGAGTGAGGCGACAATGCCGGCGAGGGCACCATAAAGGTGGGCGTCGACCACGACCGGACCGCCGGCCGCCGCAGACGAACCGGGCATGGGACCGGCCAGCTGCTCATAGGCGAGCTTCAGAAAAAGCAAGACGAGCAAGACCAGCGCCTCGAAGCGTCGTTCGAGGTCCCGGATCGCGATCGCCGAGGCGCCCGCGACGAGCAAGGCATGCAGCACGCCGGAAAGCCCGACGTACCACGCAAGGGACGGCGACATCCACCAGAAGCCGGCATTGATGCCCACAACCGAAACGGCCAGCACAAACGCCCACTCGACGCTGCTGAGCGCGTTACCGGCAAGCAGCCACACCAGCAGGAGCCCCAGCAGGTTCATACCGAGATGCGACCAGCCGAGATGCGCGATGTGACCACTCGCGAGTCGCCAGAACTCCCCGCCGGCAATACCTGCCCGATCCCAGCGCAGCGCAGGCGCAAGGTCGGCGGCTTCGCAGGCGAAAGCCAACAGGGACAGGAGCAGCGGCCAGCCCCAGGCTCGCAGTCCTGACCCACTTTCCTCGGCGAGTGCTAACCCCATGTTTGATATACTCGCGTTTACCTCGATTGAGAGTCAATTTTTGACAGCCTGCCGCCTTCTGGCGGCTACGGAGCACACAGTGAACAGGAATTCGACGATAGGCCGCCGCCGGCGCGAACGCGGTTTCACGCTTATCGAGATCATGGTCGTGGTCATCATCATCGGTCTCCTGGCGGCCATCGTGGCGCCGCAGGTCATCGGCCGTGTCGACGACGCGCAGATTGAAAAGGCGCGGGCCGACATTCGCAATATCGAATCGGCCATGGATCTCTACCGGCTCGACAATTTCGCCTACCCGACGACCGAACAGGGTATCGATGCGCTGCTCAACAAACCGAACGATCCGAACATCCGCAACTGGAATCCCGGTGGCTATCTCGGCCGCACGCCGCGGGACCCATGGGGAAACCCATACCAATATCTCAGTCCGGGCAGTCACGGCAACATCGATGTCTACACGCTCGGCGCCGATGGCCGGCCCGGCGGCGAAGGTATCAACGCGGACATCGGCAACTGGGACGTCGACGAATAGATGCCGTATCGGGGGCCCATCCGCGGCTTCACCCTGATCGAAATTCTCGTTGCCATCACTGTCGTTGCGATCGTGTTGTCCGTTACGCTGCTGTCGACAGACCTGGTTAGGAGTGATCGCGAAGTCCGCACGGAAGGCGAACGCCTCGTAGCGCTGATAGCGGCGGCGCGTGACGATGCGATTTTCCAGGGACGTGAATTTGGTCTCGAGTTCCAGCGCCAGGGCTACCGATTCGTCGAATACGACCCGGTGACGAGCCAGTGGGCCGTTATCCCCGAAGATGAGACGCTCACGCGCTGGGAGCTGCCGGAAGGCCTCGAGCTGGCGCTCCAAATAGAAGCAAAGGCCGTCGTACTCGAGGCCGAACCCGCCGTACTCCGGTACGAGTCCGCACCTGGTGCATCGCCGAATCGCTATGCGCCGCACCTGCTGATTTTCTCGAGCGGCGAAATGACTCCGTTTATTGTCGAGATCCGGCGCCTCACTGACCAGGTGTCCATCGGTGTCGAAGGCGACCTGCTCGGTCAACTCGAACTGGTTGACGATGACGATGCACGCACATAGCGCCGGGCGCGGTTTTACGTTGGTCGAAGTCCTTGTCGCCTTACTGATCCTGTCGGTAGGGCTCACGGCCATCGCGGTCACAATGGGACGGATGCTCAGCAATGCGCAGCTCATGCAGGATCGAACTTACGCCAGCTGGATAGCACAGAACCGTATCGTGCAGATGCGCGCTGACGGCACGCTGCCGGAACCGGGCAGCGAGAGCGGCGAAGCCGACTTCGGCCATCACACATGGGCCTGGCGATCCGTCGTCTCTGAGACCGGCGTCGAGAATCTCATGAGAGTCGACATCTCAGTCTCGCGAGCCGGTGAAGAAGACACGATCAAGACCGTCACGGGCTTCATCGGTGAACCGGTGATCCCCGGACGCGCAAACGCCCTCTGGGCGGCGGCGTCCCAGGGCGGCCCGGGAACGCCAGGCGAACCCGGATCGCCGGACGAACCGGGAAATCCGGATGAACCCCGCGACCCGGACGTGGACCCGGATCTGGATGCGGACCAGTGATGAGTCAACGCTGCCGCGGCTTTACACTCATCGAGGTGCTCGTCGCAATGGCGATCTTTGGCATCGTCTCGGTGCTCGCACAGCAAACCCTGGCGGCAACGATGCGGAACGCGGAGATCCTGGAAGTCCGTATGGATCGCCTGCAGGCGATCCAGCAAACCATGCGCCTGC
>JBGTLY010000075.1:0-10433 GCA_041743865.1 Woeseiaceae bacterium | reverse complement strand
GACCTGCCGGGCCTGACCCGAAACGGGTCGTACGATAGAAGCTACCCCGGCATCCTGAATGTAAGCGCGTCCGGTGTCGATGGCGAAAGCCTGCTGCTCGCCCTCGAGCCCTTGTGCGTCGCAACGGGTTCCGCCTGCAACACCCACGACCGGGCGCCGTCCGGAGTACTCCGGGCGCTGGGGATCGATGACGCTTTGGCACAAAGTGCGATCCGTTTCAGCTTCGGCCGGCCCACCGGCACGGCGGACATCGATTTTGCCGCAGAACGTTACCGGGTCGCCGTCCCGCGCCTGCGCGCGCTGGCGCCCGATCGGGCAGCATGATCCCGGCCCTGGACCCGTACAGCGACGAGGTACGGCGACTGTTCCTCGCGCCGGCGCATGCAGGGCAGATCGATGCCGGGTGCCGCGTTCGACGCGAAGGCCAGGGGGTCAACGTCGAGCTGTCAATGCAGCTCGACGGTGAGCGGATGTCGATATTGCGATTCAGGGTTTACGGTTGTCCGCACCTGATCGCCGCGGCCGAGGCGTTCTGCCAGGCGTACCAGGGGCGCCGGGTGACTGACCTGGCTGACTTCTCTTCAGCCGAGCTCATGGCGAGCTTGCCTGTACCTGTCGAGAAGACAGGCCGTATACTGGTGCTCGAGGACGCCGTCCGCTTGCTTGGAACCGGACATTCCCGTCCCCATATACGACTTACACCCCCGGATTGACGACATTATGGCAATTTCACTGACCAACTCGGCGGCTGACCGAGTGCGCAGGCACCTGGATGCCCGCGGTGCCGGCGTGGGTTTGCGCCTCGGAATCCGGAAAACCGGATGCTCCGGCTATTCGTATGTCATCAACTACGCCGATGAGGTCCAGGCGTCGGACGTGGTTTTCGAAGACAAGGGCGTCAAGGTGGTTGTCGATCCGGCAGCCTTGTCGCTGATCGATGGTACCGAGGTCGATTTCGTGAAAAATGGCCTAAACGAGGCGTTCAGCTTCAGGAACCCGAATATCACCGGCGAGTGCGGCTGCGGCGAAAGTTTCAACATCTGAGGGCCTGCGTATTCGTTGCCGGCCCGGTACTTCCCACGTAAAATCGCGGGTTTACGTCGAGCCTTGACCGGACTCCGGGCATTCGGCCCGTCCGCCACCCTTATCCTGCATACATCGAAGGACCCTTCATGGCTGTTGAAAGAACGCTCTCCATTATCAAGCCGGATGGCGTACAGAAGAACCTGATCGGCGAAATTTACTCCCGCTTCGAACGCGCGGGGCTTGAAATCATCGGCGCACGCATGCTGCACCTGACGAAGAAGCAGGCCGAGGGCTTCTACGCCGTGCACAGCGAGCGGCCATTCTTCAAGGACCTCGTCACGTACATGACATCCGGACCGGTGATGGTCCAGGTCCTGTCCGGCGAGAATGCCGTCGCCAGGAATCGGGAAATCATGGGCGCGACAAACCCTGCGAACGCCGACCGCGGTACGATCCGGGCCGATTTCGCCGACAGCATCGAGGAAAACATCGTGCATGGCTCCGACGCGGCCGAAACGGCGGCAACAGAGATCGATTTCTTTTTTGCCGACGGACTTTGCAAGCGCACCCGCTGAGCAGACCCCATGAACACCGGCGCAACGAAACAAAACCTGCTCGGCCTGCCCCAGGCAGGCCTTGCCGGATTTTTCGCTGGACTCGGCGAGAAACCGTTTCGCGCGCGCCAGCTCCTGCAGTGGATACACCAGCGCGGCGTGACCGACTTCGCGGCGATGACGGATTTGTCGAAAAAGCTCCGCGAGCAGCTTGACGCGTTCGCTGAGATCAGTGTGCCAACACCGGAGCTCGAACAGACGTCCGCTGACGGGACGGTAAAGTGGCTTTTCGCCAGTGGGTCCGGTCAGGCGGTGGAGACGGTTTTCATTCCTGAGCCCGCCCGCGGCACGCTGTGCATCTCGTCGCAGGTCGGCTGCGCGCTGGATTGCGCATTCTGCGCGACCGGCGCTCAGGGCTTCAATCGGAACCTGAATGCCGACGAAATCATCGGCCAGGTGTGGCACGCGGTGCACCACCTGCCGCGGCGAGCCAATGGAGAGCCGGCCGTCACGAACATCGTCTTCATGGGTATGGGCGAACCTCTTGCAAACTACCGCAACCTGCTGCCGGTGCTCGACCTGTTGCTTTCCGACTGGGCCTACGGCCTTTCGAGGCGACGCGTGACCGTCAGCACCTCCGGTATCGTTCCGCACATCGATCGACTCGGCGACGATTTCAACGTATCACTCGCGGTGTCGCTGCATGCGCCGGACGACGCGCTTCGCGACCGCCTCGTACCGATCAACAAGGTCCACCGGATTGCGGAACTTCTCGACAGCTGCTGGCGCTATGCGGCGAAGCGCGCGAACCGGTTCATCACCTTTGAGTACGTGATGCTGCGCGACGTGAATGACAGCCTGGATCATGCCGAGCAGCTCGCGGCCCTGTTACACGACCGGCCTGCCAAGGTAAACCTGATACCCTTCAACCCGTTCGCGGGGAATGAATTTGCGCGATCCGCCAACGACACCATACATCGCTTCCAGGACCGGCTGCGCGAGCGCGGGCTGGTGGCCACGATTCGCAAGACCCGTGGTGACGACATCGATGCGGCTTGTGGACAGCTGGCCGGGAAGGTCCGGGACCGGGTGCTCGTCCGGCTCGGGAACAAAAAGCCGCGGTCGGTGACCGCATGAAAGCCATGTATCGGGTCCTCGCCAGGATAGCCGGAGCGTCATGACAAACAGCAGCAGCCTCTTGATTGGAATTCTCGCGTGCCTGCTTGCCGGCTGCGTCTCGTCGACGACAGGTTCACCGAAGCCAGTGGCCGATACCGAGGATGCAGCAACAGCAAATTTCCAGCTCGGCGTGCGTTACTTCCAGAACGGCAACTATGACCTGGCTCGTAACCGCCTGGAACTCTCATTGAAGCTCGACCCGAAGCGGGCGGTCGTGTGGTCTACGCTCGGCGCTACTTATGAGATGCTCAACAACCTGCGCCTCGCCGAGGAGGCGCACGATAATGCGATCCGTCTCGCGCCCAAGGACTTCGACGTGCAGAACGCCTATGCCGTCTTTCTTTGCAGGCAAAAGCGCTACGACGATGCGGAACTGCAACTCGATCGCTCTATTCGGGCGGCCACCAATGACAACCCGGAAGTCATGATGACCAACGCCGGCGTATGCATGATGCAGAAACCGGACTATTCAAAAGCGGAGGAATTCTTTCGGCACGCACTCGAGCGGCGTCCCACGCATGCCGAGGCATTGTTGCAGATGGCGGTATTGAAGCATGCGACCGGCGATGACCTCGCCGCGCGGGCCTTTCTGCAGCGTTATCGCTCGACGAAGAAGGACAGCGCAGGCGTTTTGTACTTGTGTGCCTTGATCGAGGACAAGCTTGGCGATGACCGGGCACGGGCAGCGTGCGAGACGAAGCTCATGAGTGATTTCCCCAAATCGGCCGAGGCACAGAAGCTCGAGGCGATGGGCTGATATGAGTGAAGGCGAGCAAAAGCCCCGCGAGCGAGAAAGTGACCGCGGCCCTGCCGAGCCTCTCGCGGGCGAGAGACTGGCCGCCGCGCGTCGTGAGAAGCAGATCAGTGTCGACGAGATCGCGAAAGAGCTGCATATCGATGACTACAAGGTCCGTGCGCTCGAGCGTAACGATTTCGAAGTTCTGGGCGCGCCGGTCTTTGCGAAAGGGCATTTGCGCAAGTACGCCCAGCTCGTCGGAGTTCGCATCGAAGACGTCCTCGCGGACTATTACCAACTGAACCGCTCGGTAGGGATGCCGCCGCTGGTTGGCCGGGTGCGCGAGCCCTCGAGGGAAATCAACTTCGGTCGCTGGTTGTGGCTGCTGCTCATCATCATTATTGCCGGCGCGGCCTACTGGTGGTTTGTCGCGCGCGAAACACCCCAGCTGCCTGCAGCTGAACCGGTCAGCGGCCAGGTGAGCCTGCCCGGTTCGACGGACGAAAACGACGCAGCGAACGATGCCGGCGACGATTTCGCCGCGTCCGATAACGCGGAATCAGTCGACGCCATTATGCCGGTCGAGACGGACGACACGTCGGACGAGGTGAGCGGACAAGCGAGCGGACAAGCAAGTCCCGCCAGCGACGAGGACGTCGAAACCGTGCCGGCCGTGGCTTTCTCTGCGCCTGGTGATCTTGACGTCGACGTCACGTACTCCGGCGACTGCTGGACCGAAATCACGGATTCCTCAGGGGAGCGCCTGTTCTTCGGGCTCGGTCGCGCGGGACGCACCGTGAGTGTCAGCGGTTCACCGCCGCTGTCCGTGTTGTTCGGTAACGCGGATAACGTGTCGCTCGAAGTCGACGGTGCCGCATACCCGATCACGGCGGCAAACCGGCGCGGACTGACCGCACGTTTCTCCATCCAGGCGCCCTGACGACCGAAACTGCCGTGCAGCCCAAAGCCGTCAAGGGAATGAACGATATCCTGCCCGGGGCCGCGGCCGCGTGGCAGTACCTCGAAGGCGTGGTTCGCGAAATTGTCGAGTCTTACGGCTATTGCCAGATTCGCCTCCCGCTGCTCGAGCAGACCGACCTCTTCAAGCGCTCGATCGGCGAGGTAACTGACATCGTCGAGAAGGAGATGTATACCTTCGACGATCGCGGCGGCGAAAGTCTCACGCTGCGGCCGGAGGCGACGGCGGGCATCGTGCGGGCCGGCATTACGAACGGATTGCTGCACAACCAGCGCCACAAGCTCTGGACCTCCGGCCCCATGTTTCGCCGGGAGCGGCCGCAGCGTGGACGATATCGCCAGTTCCACCAGATTGACGTGGAGGCGCTGGGCTACGACGGTCCGGACGTCGACGCCGAATTGATCATCATGTCGGCTCGTATCTGGAAGCGCCTCGGGATCGGTCGCCTGCGCCTTGAAATCAACTCGCTCGGTACGCCGGAAGCGCGTTCGCGCTACCGGGAAACCCTCGTCGCGTACTTTTCCGGCGTGAAAAGCCAACTCGATCAGGATAGTATTCGCCGCCTCGAACAGAACCCGCTGCGAATACTCGACAGCAAGAATCCCGAAATGCGCGAGTTCATTGAGGCCGCGCCGGTCATGCTGGACTTTCTCGACGAGGCATCGGCCCGCCATTTCGACGGGCTGAAGGCATTGCTCGACGCGGCGGGGATAAGCTATGCGGTGAATCCACGGCTGGTTCGCGGACTGGATTACTACAGCCGCACCGTCTTCGAGTGGGTAACCGATGCCCTGGGTGCACAGGGTGCGGTGTGCTCGGGGGGACGGTATGACGGGCTCGTTGAAAAGCTCGGCGGCAGGCCCACGCCGGCGATCGGCTGGGCCATGGGGGTCGAACGATTCGTCGACCTCTACGAAGCCTGCGGGGGCTCCGTTCCGGATGGCGCGCCGGACGTGTACATCGTCGCCGTGGGAGACGGCGCGCTGAAGGAATCATTTGCGCTGGCCGAAGAGCTGCACGATGCACTGCCGGCGCTCAAAGTTGAACTGAACCTGGGCGACGGGAGTTTCAAGGCGCAACTGAAGCGAGCGGACAAGAGCAATGCGACGCTCGCACTGGTGCTGGGTGAAACGGAATTGGCCGAGGGCAGCATCGGTGTGAAGCCGCTACGCAGCGACGCAGCCCAGGCAAGCGTACCGCGCGACGATCTCGTCGCGGAACTCAGGGACCGATTGAAGGAACAGGCGCCAGGCGTCGACTGAACGAAAGGCAGAAATCGTGGAAGACTTGTCAGAGAAAGAACAGATCGAACAGTTGCGTACCTGGTGGTCCGACTACGGCAATTACGTCCTCGCCGGTATCGTCATGGGGGCCTTAAGCCTGTTCGGCTATAACTATTTCGGGGACAGCCGCCGCGAGGCAGCCTACGCGGCCTCCGACCTGTATGACCAGCTCACTGAGTTCGTCGCGGATGGCGAGCTCGACGCCGCCGAATCCGTCAGCGACACAATCCTGAACGAGCATAGCGGCTCGGCTTACGCCGCCCAGGCGCGACTTGCAATGGCGCGCTTGTATATGGATACGAATCGCGATGCGGACGCCGCGGCCATGCTGAACGAGTTGCTCGGCAGTTCCGCGAACGACGAGTACAAGAAGGTTGCGCGCCTGAGGCTAGCGAAGTTACGGCTATACCAGGACCAGCCGGCGGAGGCACTGGCGCTGTTGGGGGAGGCCGGAGCGTCTGAAGGTGCGTTTGCGGCACGTTACGACGAGGTGCGCGGCGATGCATTGGTCGCGCTCGGTCGCCTGGACGAGGCCCGGGAAGCCTACCGACGGGCACTGTCTGAATCCGGCCGCGACACCACGGTCAACCAGGAGTTCGTGCAGCTGAAACTGCTTGACCTGCCGGTCCAGGAAGTGCCTGCCGCCAATGAGCCGGCCACGGATTTTCCCGGCGAGCGAGCGACTGCCCGGGAAGCGGCCGCGCCCGATCACGATGAACCAGACCCGCAGCCGGGTGCGGTCGAGCAGCCGGCTGCAGACCCCCCGGATGCGGACCCATCGGCTGCAGATGAACCGGATACAGACGCCGGCGCGACGCGAGAGGATGGCGAATGAGGCCACGCACGCGCGCCCTATGCTCATTGGCGGCCGGTCTCGCGCTGTCAGGTTGTGGCATTTTCGGCGGGGACGACGACGAGCTCAAACCCGCAGAACTCGTGGATCTCGACCCGGAGATCGACGTGCAGCGTGCGTGGAAAGCCAAGCTGGGTGCGGATGCGGAATTCCAGAGGTTGGCACTGCGTCCCGCCGGTGACGGCAACCGCGTTTACGGTGCGAGCGCCGACGGCAAGGTGACGGCCTTCGACCCGAAAAACGGCAATCGATTGTGGCGCACTGATCTCGAGACAGACCTTACCGCCGGGCCTGGTGTCGGCGATGGACGCGTGGTCGTCGTCAGCGCGGATGGCGACGTCATCGTTCTCGACGCAGAAACCGGTAGTGAAGTCGGGCGCGCAGAGATACGCGGCGAATCGTTGGCGACGCCCCTGGTGGCCGGCGGCAGGATCGTCATCCAGACGGTAGACAATCGCTTGCGTGCGCTCGATCTGCACGACCGCCGCGAACTCTGGACAGTAAACCAATCGATGCCCGCGCTGACCCAACGCGGCAATGCGAGTCCCGTACTGGCGGGCTCTGCAGTCATTGCCGGCTTCGATAACGGCCGTGTCATCTCTGTGAATCTGGAAACCGGGGCGACGCAATGGGATGCCCTCCTGGCGCCGCCGACCGGCCGGTCCGACCTCGAGCGCCTCTCTGACGTCGACGGGGCCTTGGCCGCCGTTGGCCAGGACATCTATGCCGCGGGATACCAGGGCAGACTCGCTTCGCTGGCCGCGGAATCAGGTCAGATCCTCTGGAGCCTCGAAATTTCCACGTTCGAGGGTTTGTCCGCAGACTGGACCAGTATCTATACCGTGCAGGACGAGGGCGTGGTCATCTCGTTGTCGCGGCGCACAGGCGCAGAGAACTGGCGGCAGGACCTGTTGCTGCGGCGCGAGCCGACCTTGCCGATACCGTTCAATACCACGGTAGCGACCGGCGATTTCGAGGGTTATTTGCACTTTTTCAGCAATGTCGATGGGGCCTACGTCGCGCGTGTCAAGTCCGGCGGCGCAGCGGTCAGCGTCGCACCGATCGTGCTCGGCGACACACTGTACGTCCAGACTGATGGCGGTGAACTCGTCGCCTATCGTGTCGATGCGCCCGACGTGCCCGAAGCGCCGGCAAGCAATGATGACGAGGGCGCCTGACCCCTGCGGTGTCGGGCGGACATAGCGTGCTGCCTGTCGTCGCCCTGGTCGGACGCCCCAACGTTGGCAAGTCGACGCTTTTCAACAGGCTTACGCGTTCGCGAGATGCAATCGTTGCGGACTATCCCGGCCTGACGCGCGACCGCCAGTACGGCTTCGGCAGGCTGGGTCCGATTCCCTATCTGGTGGTCGACACCGGCGGTATCTCCGGCGGTGAGCAGGGCATCGAGGAAATGATGGTCGAGCAGACCGTGCGGGCACTGAAGGAGGCCGATGTCGCCATCGTTCTCGTCGACGGCCGCGAAGGCGTGACGGCGTCGGACCAGCACACCGCCCAGCTCGCGCGAAAACATGCCCGGAAGACCTGGCTCGTCGTCAACAAGGCGGAAGGCCAGGACAGCGACATGGCAGCCAGCGATTTTCATGGGCTGGGACTCGGCGACCCGGTGGCAATCTCCGCAGCGCATGGCGACCGCGTGTCGGCATTGATGGATGCAGTCCTCGAGGAATTCAGCGAGCTCGCCGATGCCGACGTCGATACCGGTGACCGATCCGAAGCCACGGACGCCCTGCGCATCGCTATCGTGGGCCGACCCAACGTCGGCAAGTCGACACTGGCGAATCGATTGCTCGGCGAGGACCGATTCGTGGTATTCGATGAGCCGGGCACCACCCGTGACAGCGTAGCCGTGCCCTTCGAGCGCAACGGCCGCGAGTACATCCTGATCGACACCGCCGGTATCAGGCGCCGATCACGGGTCCACGAGGTGATTGAAAAATTCAGCATCGTGAAGGCGCTGCAGGCGATCGAAAAAGCACAGGTCGTCGTGGCCGTGCTGGATGCGCGCGAGGGCGTCACGGAACAGGATGTCAGCCTCCTCGGCCTCATACTTCAGCGTGGGCGGGCTCTCGTCGTGGTGATGAACAAATGGGACGGGCTCGACGCCGAGACACGCAAGCACGTGCGTGATGAACTCGACCGTCGTCTGCCGTTTCTCGATTTCGCCGAACGCATCACGATCTCTGCTTTGCACGGCACGGCCGTCGGTGACCTCCTGCCGACGGTGCAGCGCGCGTACGATGCCGCCATGCGCGACATGTCGACGACCGAACTCACGCGCGAACTGGAGGCGGCCGTCATTGCGCATCCGCCGCCGATGGTGCAGGGGCGCCGTATCAAACTCCGCTACGCGCACCAGGGCGGGCGCAATCCGCCGGTGATCGTGATTCACGGTAACCAGACGGAAAAGACGCCGGACGCCTATCGTCGCTACCTCGTGAACCGTTTTCGCAAAGCCTTCAAACTGAAAGGCACGCCAGTGCGCCTCACGTTCAAAAGCGGCGAAAACCCTTACAAAGGCCGACGCAACAAGCTGACGCCGCGGCAGGAGCGCCGCCGCCGCCGGCTCGTCAAACACGTGAAGAAGTAGCGCGTATGGGGAAAGGGACAAGGACACTGACGCTCGAGGGCCGCTTCCGAATGCACCGTGGGGGATTTCTCGAGAAACCGACGCTCGCCTACGAGACCTGGGGCGAGCTGAACGTGGATCGCAGCAACGCGATTCTCATTTTCAGCGGGCTGTCGCCGTCCGCTCATGCATCCTCCTCCGCACAGGACCCCTCGCCAGGCTGGTGGGAGGAGATGATCGGCTCCGGCCTGCCGCTCGACTCCGACCGATATTTCATCATTTGCGTCAATTCTCTCGGCAGCTGTTTCGGCTCCACCGGACCCGCCTCGGTGAATCCGCTGACAGGCCGGACATATCGGCTCGAATTCCCGGTGCTGACGCTCGAGGATGTCGCCGAAGGCGCGTGGGCGGTGGTGCAGCGGCTCGGCATCGAGCAATTGCATACCGTAGTCGGTTGTTCCATGGGCGGTATGAGCGGCCTGGGCCTATGCGTGCGCCACCCGGGGGCAACGCGGCACTTCGTCTCGATTTCCTCGGCGGCACGCGCCGAGCCTTTTTCCATTTCCGTACGCTCGCTGCAGCGGGAAATGATCCGCTCCGACCCGAAATGGAACAGCGGCGACTACGATCCCGCGGACGGACCGGTGATCGGCCAGCGGCTCGCGCGCAAGCTCGGCATGATCACGTACCGGTCTGCTGAGGAATGGCGCGGCCGCTTCGGGCGTGAACGTGCCACGGACGAGGGCGGCGGCGAGCGCTTCAAGATCGAGTTCGCGGTCGAATCCTATCTCGAGAATCACGCGCGCAAATTCACGGGCGAGTTTGACGCAAATTGCTACCTGTACCTGTCGCACGCCTCCGACCTTTTCGATCTCGCGGAATACGGCGGTTCGCCCGCCTCGGGGTTTCGCCGCACGCGACTCGAGCGCGTACTCGTCATCGGCGTGCGCTCGGATCTCCTGTTCCCGCTGCACCAACAAAAGGAACTGGCTGAGGGTTTCAAAGGCATTTGCCCGGATACGGAATTCGTGCCGCTCGACTGCATACGCGGCCACGATTCGTTCCTGGTCGACATGGATGCGTTCCGGCCGGTGCTGTGCCGGTTCTTCGACACCGGCTGCCTGCCGTAGGAGCGCGCCATGCGCGCGATGGTGTCGCCGGGCATCGCGGCCGTGGGCCGCTCCTACAAGGGACGCACGCCCGTAGGAGCGCGCCGTGCGCGCGATGGTGTCGCGG
>JBGTLY010000074.1:0-2199 GCA_041743865.1 Woeseiaceae bacterium | reverse complement strand
TTCGTGGGACTGCATCGCTGCCTGCGCGATGGCCAATCTGAAGCGGACGCATTCGCCTTGATGCGTGACGTTTGGCAACCGAACGAGATCTGGTCTCAGTTCATTGAAACTCAGCTTCGTCGCTGACCGGTTCGCCGGAGTTCGAGGTGACACGCTTCGCACTAGCAGACCATGGTCAGGACTTGAGCTTCCAACCGAATCCTCTTTGGTCGACCGCGCGCTTGGAGTTACGCCGGCCGCGGGCTGACGACGTCGTGGACGTCTTCGCCTACGCGTCCGATCCTGTCGTCACCCGCTTTACCGACTGGCCGGCTGTGTCGGACCTTCATCAGGTGGCAGAAGTCATCGCCGGGTGGCAACGCGATTGGGACTCGGGGGCTGAGTTCACTTGGGTGGTAACAATGCGGCAGATCGACCGAACAATCGGTTCGGTTTCCTGCTCGCTGACCGGTGCCGATGTTACGTTCGGCTACGTACTAAATCGCGCTCATTGGGGTAACGGTTATGCCACCGAGTTGTCGTCCGCGTTAGTCAAACGTCTACTCGCCGAGCCGGGGGTTCAATTGATCCGAGCCACCTGTGATGAGGAGAACGTGGCCTCGCGGCGCGTTCTTGAGAAGGTAGGGCTGAACTATCGTGGCCGTGCGCCTCGCGACATTTCACGCCCACAAATTTCACAGCTTCCGCGTCCTGCCTGTTTGTATGAACGGCTACGGATTGAGTGATGGCGCGATCCGGCCACAACCGGTCTTGTGGGCGTGCTGTCCGTTGGACACAGAAGCGGACACTCCGATGGCGATGGATTGCCGATAATGGATGCTTATCGTGCGGCTGGGGTCGATGATTTGAATGGCGATTAAACCTTGTTCGCCTGCAATCAATCCGCCGAGTGTTTGATCCAGCGTAACGGTATTTCCCGACACCACTGCTGCGCGCGCAAGCCGCAATTGTCAGGGGCTGACTCTGCCCGTCACCGGCGGATCCACACGGTCCCCTTCCAGCGTGGCTTTGTAAACGAAGCCCGCCAGCGCGGCGCCAATCACGGGCATCACCCAGAACAGCCATAGCTGCTGCAGTGCCCAGCCACCGACAAACAGCGCAGGCCCGGTACTACGCGCGGGATTAACCGACGTGTTGGTGACCGGAATGCTGATCAGATGAATCAGCGTCAGCGCCAACCCAATTGCCAGACCTGCGAATCCAACCGGTGCGCGCTGATGCGTTGCTCCGAGAATCACAATCAGGAACATGAACGTCATCACCAGCTCCGTGACGACGGCGGACAACATTGAATACTTGCCGGGTGAATGGTCACCGTACCCATTTGATGCCAACCCGCCGGCGAGACTGAAGTCCGCTTTGCCGCTCGCGATCAGATACAGCACTCCCGCACCAACGATGCCGCCCACAACCTGCGCAACGATGTAAGGCAGCAGTTGCGATGCAGGAAAGCGTCCGCCGGCCCACAGACCGACAGAGACTGCGGGATTGAAGTGTCCGCCGGAGATGGGTCCGAGTGCATAGGCAGCAGTGAGCACTGTGAGACCGAACGCGAATGAAACACCGAGCAGTCCGATGCCGACCTGGGGAAACGCAGCCGCGAGGACCGCACTTCCACACCCACCCAGCACAAGCCAGAACGTACCCAAAAATTCCGCGGACAACTTAGCGAACATTGCGTGCTCTCCTGTGTTTGCGGCAAAGGCTTTGCCGTCGGTGCGACAGAGCACCGATTCCGGCAGCGTTAAACGAAATCGACAGCCGCGGCATTACTTGATCGGCTGCGCTTCCGGAAACTTCCAAGTTCCGCTAAGGATTTCTTTGCGCGGCCGATACAGGCGGACCATGTAATTCCAACCCGGGGTAATGGGCAGGACATTGGGCGCCCCACCGGCGTCACCGCCGAACTGAACGGTGACCGAGCCGTCGGCGTTTTTCTTCGAGGTCAGGTTGTTGACCGTGTAGGCGTTCGCTGCGTTCCTCTCGTAATAGCCCTGCGCGTTGTACACGCTGACCGACCAGAACTCGTCGACCGGCACATCCTTGACGGTCAGCCGATACACCGTCTTGCCGTCATTCTGCGTCGGTGTGATGTTCAGGTAGACCGCGTCCTTGTCGGGGTTGCCACCCCATCCGGACGCAGCTCCAAGAACACGACGGATCGGGTCGACCTCCTTTTTCGAGCCGAACATCCGGTTC
>JBGTLY010000073.1:0-5123 GCA_041743865.1 Woeseiaceae bacterium | reverse complement strand
GCGAGACGGCAACGTCGCCGGTTCCGGCAGCCGAAGTCCCGCCCGACGCCCCCGATTCGCTACCCGAAGCCGCCGCTGTGCCGGCTGCATCGGCACCCGCAACGACCGTGCCGCTCCGCATGCGCGGCCCCGACAACTTCCTCGTGCGCTTTCACGGTGACAGCCAGGGACGTGCTTCGCAGCTTTTCGACGACGGAAACTTCGTCGGAATCGGCACGACCGAACCGCAGCAACGGCTGGAGGTAAACGGCAACATCCGGATCAATGAGCAGAACAGCGCCGTTGCCGGGCTGATGATCACGCAGGCTGGCGGCGAGACGGGTTACGTGTTGCACAACCGGGCGAGCACGCTCACGATCGGCGCCGGGTCCGTGGACCGCGTCACTATCGATCGCGACGGTAATGTGGGGATTGGCGAATCGCGCCCGGCGCACCCCTTGCAGATGGCTAGCGGCGCGCACGTGACCGCGGGCGGCGTGTGGACCAATGCGTCTTCGCGGTCGGTGAAACGGGACATCGATCCCCTCGCGGTCGAGGAGGCGATCGCCGCCCTCAGAGGGCTTGAGCCGGTCAGCTTTCGTTACAAAGGGAGCGATCCTGACACCTACCTGGGCTTTATTGCCGAGGACGTGCCCGAGCTCGTGGCAAGCGCCGGGCGCGAGGGGCTGTCCAGCATGGACATCGTTGCCGTCCTCACGCGTGTCATCCAGTCGCAGCAGGAGCGCATCGATTCACTGGAGGATCGACTCGAGACGCTCGAGTCGTCGCCGGTGACAGGGTCCGTATATGGGCGTCAATGAATTTCTGTGACCGGAATCAAGGCGGGCGCTGCGAGGGCTGACCCATAATGGCGGCCTTCGCGGAGGCCCCATGCGGCGATACACCACAACTATCGGGCTGGCGCTACTCACTCTGACGCTTTGCACCGGCGTGGCCCGATCCGACGTATGGCGCTGGGTCGATGCGCACGGCAACACGCATTTCGTCGACTCGGACCAGGCGATCTATACCTGGTCCGACGACACGGGCAAAGTGCACTACAGTGACAAACCCGACCATGAGGATGCGGTGCGGGTTCAGCTCTTCTGGCACGCCCGGGGCACCGTGGCGGAACTCAAGGCGTCCGGGGGCGATGCGCCAGGCAGTGCATCCGGCTATGCCTACCCGGGTGAATCCGCGGAAGAGCGGGCGGCGCGCGAAGCGATCGTGGCGCACAATTGCAAGCGCGCGAACGAGATCCTCATGGCCTATGAGAACGCGCCGAAGCTCTACCGTACGGGCGAGAACGGCGAGCGATACATACTGACGGAGAGCGAATACGCCGCTGAAGTCACGGAGGCTCGCGAGAAAACGCGAGTGCTTTGCAGCCAGTAGTCAGCAGTCGTCGGTCCTGCGGGCGCGGTTAGAAACCGCGCTTTGCACGAAAAAGTATCTGTACATCGTCGATGTCCTCGTCACCGTCAAGCGGAAAGGCAATGTCGACGTGAAAGACTTTCGTGGTCCCGAGCCGGGTCGGCGCAAGACGCAAGCCGAAACCGACGTCGGTGAGCCAGCCGAGGTTTTCGCTATCGATCGCGTTGGGTCCCCAGACGCGCCCGACGTCGACGAAAACGGCGCCGCCGACGCGCAGCAGCCGGAATGGATACCAGTCAGTAAAATAGCGTTGCTCGACGCTCATTACGAAGCTGCTGTCGCCGGCCTGGTAGCGCAGGGGGTAGCCGCGGAGCCCGTTGTCCCCGCCGATTTCGACGACATGGTCCGTGTCCAGGTTATGACCTATGGTCGACACCAGGTGCGTGAAGAACAACCATTTCTCCGACTGAGTCCAGTAATAGGTCGCGATCAGATCGACCGTCGAGTCGGCCGTGTCGCCGTTTTCCAGCCGAGCGTTGAGGTTTGCAGACAGCAACAAAGCCCGTTCCTTCAGTGACCCGATACTGTGGTTCGCGGACATGGAATAGATGAGCGCATCGCGATCCGCTCCAAAATCGGTGTCGGACCAGCCGAGCCTCAGCGCAAGTCTCGTGCCGAGGTAAAAGTCTTCAGCGCGATCCATCTGGTTGTGGTTCATCGACGTTTCGTAACGATCCTCGAGTACCTCATAACCGACGAAGGGATACACCAGTTTGCGATTTTCCGGGATGACCGCCGGCAGCTCCGGATCCACTGGCGGACCGAACACGTTGTCGTCGTAGGCGGCGCCGACGGTCCAGCGGCGGACCCATCCATCGCTCAGGCCCCCTGACAGGCCCCCGTACGCCAGGTAATGGTTTCGCTCGTGGCGATACTCCGCCGCTTCGTCGCCCAGATCGTAGAATGTGCTGCGGCGGTCGTCGTCAAGGTAAGAGAGCCCGCCGGCCGAGCGCGCATCGAGCGCGTGGAACGGCTGTTCGAGCGAGAGAAAGTGCGAATGCCCGTCCGAGTTGTCGGCAATGCTCAGGTTGAGCGCAGTCCAGCTGTTGCCGAGCTGCCGGTCGTAATAACCGAACACGTTGCCGCGCCGGTCGACGTCATCCTCGTGGGAAAGCTGGATGCGGCGGCCGGTCCCGAACAGATTGGATTCCTCGATACCGAAAATAGTCTTGTTCTCACCGCCACCGCGCGAAATCGTGATCTCCGGCGTCAACGTCCAGACATCGCGAGTGAGAACGTCTATTTCGAGCTCGCCCGCACTGTTGAAAGCCGGCGTAATCGAGGCGTCATACAGGTACTTGTTTTCCCGAAGGAGCCGCTCCGACTCTGCGATCAGCCGAGGATCGAAGCCGTTGCCTTCCGAAAACAGAAGTTGTGACCTGATCGTCGCTGGCCGTGTAACGATGTGCAGGCGATTCATCAGGCGGTACAGCCAGTTGTTCTCTTCCTCTTTCGAAAGATCGAAAATATTTTCCTGGACGAGGACCACCCGCACAATGGGCGTCCCGGGAGGGACGTCTGATTTTTCGGGCGCAGATATTTCGTCGGTCGGCGCTATCGCCGCAGGCGCCTGCTCGGCCGAGGGTGGAATTTCGACGGCGACCAGCGTGCCGTGATGCAGTGCAAACGAGATGATGCAGCCGGCGCGGCAAGCCAGTGCGAGGCGATAGCGGAGCCGGTTAATTGTCGAAGACCTGTGGGAGTTTAGGACGCATGCGTTATCTTAAACGCTTTCCTGCCTTGAAACGGCATGTTTCACAACGCGAAATCCGTATAATCGGGAATTTGCGCGCATGCCCGGTGGACATGTATGGATCTCACACTGTTGCAGCAAGGTCTACTTCTCATGCTCATGGGAATGGGTACCGTGTTCGTGTTCCTGGCGACACTGGTCCTCGCGATCAACTTGATGGCGCGACTCGTCACGTTGCTCCCAACGTCTGCCGCTCCCGCGCCGGTCGGGGCCGCCAATGAGGAGCTTGCGGCCATCGCGGCTGCAATCCGGATGCACAGGAGTCGACAGAAGTCCGCATGATAGAAAAAAAACCACTGGGAATCACCGAGCTTGCCTTGCGCGACGCGCACCAGAGCCTCCTTGCCACGCGCATGCGCATCGACGACATGCTGCCCGTCGCCGACAAGCTCGATCGCGTCGGTTTCTGGTCTATCGAATCCTGGGGTGGAGCTACCTTTGATGCCTGTATCCGGTATCTCGGCGAGGATCCCTGGGAGCGTATTCGCCGCCTCAAGGCCGCCATGCCGAAGACACCGCAGCAGATGCTGCTGCGTGGCCAGAACATACTCGGCTACCGCCACTATGCGGACGATCTCGTCGAGTGTTTCGTCGAGCGATGCGCGAAAAACGGCGTCGACGTCTTTCGCATTTTTGATGCCCTGAACGATCTCCGCAATCTCGAAACAGCTGTCAAGGCAACGCTCGCCGTCGGCAAACACGCCCAGGGCACCATGTCCTACACGGTCAGCCCGGTGCACACGATCGATCTCTGGGTCGACCTTGGCCGGCGCATCGAGGACATGGGAGCGCATTCGGTCTGCATCAAGGACATGGCCGGATTGCTGAAACCTTACGTTGCGTTTGAGCTCGTCAGCCGCCTCAAGGAGGCTGTGCAGATCCCTATCCACATGCAGTGCCATGCCACCACCGGCTTGTCGACGGCGACAAACCTCAAGGCAGCAGAGGCGGGCATCGACAACATCGATACGGCAATCTCGTCGCTCAGCATGACCTATGGGCATTCGCCGACCGAGTCGCTGGTAGCCATGCTGGAAGGCACCGGTCGGGATACCGGCCTCGATCTCGGGCTGCTGGAGGAAATCGCCAACTACTTCCGAAAGGTGCGAAAAAAATACGCGAAGTTCGAAGGCAGCCTCAAGGGCGTCGATTCCCGTATCCTCGTGGCCCAGGTTCCGGGCGGTATGCTGACGAACCTCGAGAACCAGTTGCGCGAACAGGAAGCCGGCGAGCGGCTGGACGAAGTGCTGGAGGAGATCCCAAGGGTCCGGAAGGACCTCGGGATGTTGCCGCTGGTGACGCCCACGTCACAGATCGTCGGCACACAGGCGGTCATCAATATATTGTCCGGCGAGCGCTACGGGACCGTCACGAAGGAAACCGCAGGAATCCTGAAAGGGGAGTATGGCGCGACGCCCGCGGCGGTCGACGGCGACCTGCAAAGGCGCGTGCTCGACGGGGCGGAGCCGGTAACGTGCCGGCCCGCGGACTTGTTGAAGCCCGAGGTCGGTGCACAGACGGCCGAACTCCGGCGGCTTGCGAAAAAGGACGGCATCAAACTCGCAACGGACCTTATCGATGACGTACTGACTTATGCCCTTTTTCCGCAGATCGGGCTGCGTTTCCTCAAGCACCGGGGCGATCCCGCAGCCTTTGAACCCGCGCCGGGCAAGGAACCCGAACCCCATCCTGTGCCGGATGCGAAACCGTCATCGGCGAGCGGCCCGGCCTTGTATTCGGTTCGCGTCAACGGGAAGGTGTATACGGTGGAGGTCGCAGAGGGCGGTCAGTTGGCCAGCGCCGTTCCCGGCACGGATGTCGAAACGAGCGCAAAGCGTGGCGGAGGCCGGACAGTGAAAGCGGTACTCGCCGGCAATATCTTCAAGGTCAATGTATCGCCCGGCGACAGCGTCGAGGAAGGCGAACCTCTCCTTGTCGTCGAAGCCATGAAAATGGA
>JBGTLY010000072.1:0-6109 GCA_041743865.1 Woeseiaceae bacterium | reverse complement strand
CGGACAAAAGATACTACTTGGGTCCCAAAGTGTATGAACTGGGCGTCTTGTTCGCGCAGAGCGACGAAATCATCGTCAGAGCGCCCGCATATTTGCGCGAGCTGGTGGAACAGACCGGAGAAACTGCCAAGTTGGGGTTGCTTTCGGGCGGGCGTGTGGTCGTAGCGGCTGCCGTTGAGTCTTCCTACCAACTCCACACGCGCGGTGATGTGGGAAGTTCCTGGCCCTTGCATTCGACCAGCCTTGGAAAGGCGATCCTTTCCATCTTGTCTCCAGTCGAGGTGAACGCGATCGTCAAACGACACGGCTTACCGCGGGTCACCGCCAGGTCCATCACTAGTCTGGGCGCCCTCCAACGGGCCATTCAGGAGATCCAAGAACGGGGTTATGCCGTGGATAACTCGGAGAACGAGGAGGGGGTGTACTGCATCGCAGTTCCGTTACCGGCTCCCGCGGGGGGCGCACCCGCATCTCTCAGCATATCGGGACCTTCCGCTCGGTTGACACCCAAAAAGCTTCAGGGTTGGTTGCCGCTCTTGTCGCACACTGCCCAACAGGTAGCGCTTCCCGCAACTCCTTCGGCGACGCACACTGCCGCGCAACCTGCGTCGCACCGCTAGGGCTGGGTCGGATGCCGGGTGTTGGTCCAGCCCACGGGTCGAGGAAACCGTATCTCAGTTTGCCCGCAACACGCGTTCCGGCACGGCGCTAGCGAAACAGGAATGGTTATCGCCCAACACACTCGCGGATCTTCTTACGCAGGTCACCTTTGCCTATTGATTCTTAATGTCAGCGATTCGCCAATGAGTACTACCCGGAGGAGGAAAACAGGAATGAATACTCGTCTTATTCGCGTGGCCAAACCACTCATCTACCTTGCCCTGCTGTTGGCTGGCGTCGTCGCGTCCGCCCAAGACGAATCGCCGCGCGCCTGGATTCGTCCTTCGCTAGTCACTTTGAAGCTGAAACAGCAACAGCAGTTTTTTGTCGCGGTAATGCCTGCAAGGCTGGAGGCGGCAACGGCGTTGTCCGGCGTCAACTGGTTCGTCAACGAAATACCGGGCGGCAACGACCAATTCGGAACGATTGGCTCTGACGGTACGTACACGGCCCCGGCCAAGGCGCCGCATCCCAGGGAAGTGCGCATCGGCGCCAAGGTCGGCGGTACGGCGAATCGATATCTGTGGGCCACGATCATCATCGGTGATGCGCCACTCTCGTATAAACACGTGGGAGGCTGGGGCGACCCGGCAGACAACCCCGCAAGGATGAGAAGTCCACACGGCCTCGTAGTCGACCAACAGGGCAATGTTATCGTCGTCGATGAACTAGCGAGCAGAGTCTTTCGCTTCGCTGCGGAAGGAAAGTATCTGGGCGAGATAGGCCTCGGTCCGGGACGGGAACCGGGCCAGTTTTCCAAACCCCGGCACGCCGCGGTCGACGCCGATGGCCTCATCTACGTCAGTGACGAAAAGTCAGACCGGCCCCGTCTGCAGGTGTTCACCTCCGACGGTGAATTCTTGAGGATCTTCGCCGAAAAGGGTACAGCGCCCGGAATGCTGTTGCGCGCCCACGGCATGCAATTCGACCATGAAGGCCGGCTCTTCATCGTCGATGTAGACAATGCTCGTGTATCCGTCTTCGATCGTTTTGGGGAATTCCTGCGCCAATGGGGCAAGGATGGTCTTTACCCGGGCGAGCTCAATGCGCCGCATGGTCTCGTCATCGACCCCAACGGAGATGTATTCGTATCCGGATACTATGGGCCGGTTCAGAAATTCACTTCGGACGGACGGTTTCTCTTCGCATTCGGATATGGGCAGCCCCCTGACGGCCCTGTCCATTTCCACGCGATCGGCGGAGACCCCTGGGGCAACGTGTATGTGACCGTTCGAAACCTGGGGACTCGTCCAACGAAGTGAGCATTGTCAAATATAACAACAATGGGGACTTCGTCGCCAGTTGGCGTCTTTCATCGGAAGATCGAGAGGTGAACTGGGTGACGACTGACGCCAAGGGCACGGTGTTTGCCGTATTTGAGAGCAAGACAGCCGTCGGCGTTGAGGTTTTTCAGCCAGAGTGATCCTACTTGCGTGTGATCGGGTTTGAGGTTGATCGGTCAGGGAGAGGAGACAATTGCATGCCGAGACTTTTGGACATCATGGGGCGCGTAGCCGTGCCTCCGGTTTTACCTTTTACCGAGGACGGTGAAATATCCTTCGGATCGTTTGAACAGCTGATTGATTTCATCATATCCAATAAGTTTTGTGATTCGCTGATTCTGACTGGCACTACTGGGGAGTTCCACACGCTCAGCGATGAAGAGCGAGTGACGGTTTGGAAAGCGGGCAAGCAAGCCGCGGCTGGTCGCGTTCCGCTCGTAGCAGGCGTGGGCACCGCGAGCTCTCGAAGCACAGTCCAATTAGCGGAAACGGCGGAAACAATGGGCTTTGACGCCATCATGGTGGTGCTGCCCTACTATTCACGCCCGACACAGCCGGGGATTGAGCAGCATTTTCGTGATGTCGCAAAGGCCGTCGCCCTTCCCGTTATGGTGTACAACATTCCGCTCTTTACAGGCGTCAACATGGACCCGGAGACGCTAGAGCGCCTCATGGATGTCCCGAACATCCTCGGAATCAAGGAAGAGGCCGGCATTCAGCCTACCCAGGCAACGCAGTACGCGCTGCGGACGCCCGCCGATTTTTCGATTTACTGCGGTGACGACACTATGGTGCTGCAGGTGCTTCCCCAGCGCGGCGTTGGCGTTGTAAGCGGCGGATCCGCGATTTTCGGAGATCACATGCACGCCATGATTGCTGCATGGTTTGGTGGCGATAATCGAGCAGCGAGTGAAATTTATTTTCGCCTGGCTCCTTTTTTTGCGGCGTTGAATCAGAATGGTAGGATTAATCCGATTCCTATTCTGAGGGCGGCGATTGAGCTCGCGTCCGGGATCAAGATAGGCCCACCGCGCCGGCCGCAGGCGCCTGCAACGGCCGAAGAAGTAGCTGTGATTCGGCCGCTCGTCGAAGCGCTGAGGCAACCGAGCTTCGTAAGCAGCGCTAGATAGACCGTTGTGGAGATCGGCTAGGGTCGAGGTCGCTGGAAACGAGTCACACGAGCATCTTTGTTGGGATCGTGAAGAGTCTTGGTCGTGGTCTCCTAGTAGTCGCAGCCTGCCTGTTGGCCTTGGCGCTTGTGGCTTGGCCAAGTTGGCCAAGCACCGTTGGGGTGGCAATAACTGGGGCCTTGGTCTGCGTCGCGCTTGCGACGCACCAGAGTTCACGGCTCAGCAGTCTCTCGTTCACGATCTGGGTGCTGGTCTTTGCCTGCGCCGGGCTGTCTTTCCCGTCACTCTTTACATCTTGGGGAGGTTTTGATCTAGGAAGATCAATCGTTCCGCTGATCCAAGTGATCATGCTCGGAATGGGCACCACCCTTAGAATGGAAGATTTTGCGCGGATTGCACGCATGCCTTTCGGTGTTCTAATCGGCATCGCCCTGCAATTCGGCCTGATGCCGTTAGGCGGATACGCGTTTTCAAAGATCTTTGGACTGGAGCCGCCCGTGGCGTTAGGGCTCATACTCGTCGGCTCGTGTCCAGGTGGAGTGTCTTCTAATGTGATTACTTATATAGCACGGGGTAACGTTGCGCTGTCAGTGACGATGACAGCGTGCTCGACTATGATCTCGCCAATTCTAACGCCACTGGCCATGAAGGTCTTGGCTGGCCAGATCATTCCCATAGACGCCTGGGCTATGATGGTTTCGATCGTCAGAATGATCTTGATTCCGGTCGTGGCCGGGATCTTGCTCAACCGCTACGCGCCTAGGGCGACCCAGTACTCACGGCGGTGGATGCCGCTTGTTTGCATGCTGTCGATATGCTTCATCATCGCCGTAACAATCGCGCTCTCGCGGGAAGAACTGCTTGTGGTGGGAATGGCTTTGCTGGGTGCCTCAATATGCCAAAATGCGGCGGGGTTCGGTCTGGCGTACGCCAGTAGTCGCATGGTCGGCCTCAATCGAATCGATAGCAGGACAATCGCAATTGAAGTCGGCATGCAAAACGGAGGTATGGCGACCGGGCTGGCGTTTGACTTCCTGCACAGCAGGATAGCGGCTTTGGCGCCTGCGGTATTCGGGCCGTGGAGTGCCGTTGCAGGATCTGTGCTTGCTTCTATATGGGGTAGGCAGAGCAACGCCCGGAACGGTGAAAAAACGTCTGGCAGGTACATCAACGGGAGATCGGGGTAAACGAACTCGAATACTATCGGGCGGCGTGCTTATCTGTCCGGACGCACGCGCCTTGCAGAGCAGTACCGCCTCGATGCCATTAACTTGACACCGCCGTCGGTTCAAGCCCTGGCTTGGGACTTCCTGGCCCAGAGATCTTCGGCAGCATCGCAATCGCACCGGCCCCGATCATCGCCAGCGAAAAGACCAGCGCCAAACCATCGTTGTAGTTGCCCGCCCGATCGTACATGTATCCTAATAGAAATGGGAAAACGGTCTGACCGACCGAGTCGACCGGCAGGATAATCCCCATAACACGGGCCAGGGAATTCGCACCGAACACCTCGGCGGCCATGAGCGGAATCAGCATGAAGTCCGCCCCTAATCCGAACCCAAACGCCATGGCGAACAGAAAAGGGATCGACGGCTGATCGACAATGTAGAGAAGGGGAATCGGCGCCGCGACGAAAACATAGGCGGCAACCATGACGTACTTTTTTGTGACACGATCGGCAAGCCATCCCATCACAATACGACCCGCAAGGCTTGAGACCAGGATCACGAATGTGGTGTCAGCCACGGCGGCGTCCGACAGTCCGACGTCCTGAAAGAGTAGCTTCATGTGCTGGTTGATGGAGCCAATTGCACCGATACTACAGAAGCTTCCGAATGCCAGCAGCCAAAAGGCGCGCTGACGCAGCAGGTAAGCGAAGTCGAGGGGCTTGAGGTCAAAATCCGGCGATGGCGCAGCCGCGCCGTCGGCAAATAACCCTTTTTCAGCCGGCCGGTCTCGCACGACCCAGAGCAGCAAGGGAATGACAAGCAGCGTAAGCGCGCCCATGATCTGTAGCGCCGCTCGCCACCCAAAGGCGTTGATCAGAGGCAGAGCGACAAACTTTTGCGACAGCGCGCCACCGATCCCGAGACCGAGGTAGGCAAGCGCCATGGCCTTGCCTCGATTTCGCCGAAACCACTGCGAAAGAATAACCTGGTTGGGAATCGGCCCGGAATAGACATAGCCGACCATCACGACACACCACATTACGTAGTAGACGGCCAAGCTGCCGCTCATCAAGCCAAACCCGTTGAGTCCCGCAGCGAGCGCAACGGCTCCACAGACAATCAGCTTGCGTGCGCTGAAACGGTGAATGATCAGACCGCCAAGGGGCAGGACCAGAATGGTCGAAATGGCGATACCGGCCGTTGTCTCGGCGCGGCTCCAGCCGAATTCCTCGATGTAATAGTCATAGAAAAACGGCATCGCGTAGAGCGGCACGCCGACCGTCATGGCGAGGATGAAAAAGCAGGCGGCCGCGATGTACCAACCGTAGTAGAGGCGCTGTTGCATGACTGCCTACCAAGTCGGCGAGCGGGACCCGGGCGCCAGCCTGGATCAGCAGCACTAGCCTGTTCATGACCTAGCCGGGACCATCGCTCGCGGGCCCGAGCGGCCAGCGGCTTTTCAAGCGAATCGGGTGGCGGCCGCTGAGGTCTCGGCGCGCTCGCTTGCCGTGTACTCTTTCAGCATGCGCATGAACTCTCGCATATAGAGGTGCTGATCGAACCAGCCGCGCCCGCTCACCATGTTGCCTGCGCGCACACAGCCTTCGTTGACAAAGGTCGCACCGCAGACCTCAATGTCGAAGCGGCATTTCGGAATCGTCGCCATACGCTTGCCGGCAATGACGCCCGCAGCCGCGACAATCTCCGCACCATGACAGACCACTGCTACCGGTCTTTCCTGCTCGAAGAATTCCCGCACAATACGTATTAAGTGCTGGTCGTAGCGCAGGTACTCCGGCGCACGGCCGCCGGTCAGAAATAACCCGGCATAGTCTTCGGTCCGCACGTCACGGAAAGCGATGGTGGC
>JBGTLY010000071.1:0-9944 GCA_041743865.1 Woeseiaceae bacterium | reverse complement strand
GGCGGCGTCGCCGCGGCGAAGCGGGCGCCGAAAATCTAACCACCCTGTAACCCCGTTAAGACCGACCGGGTCACCGCCGCGCCCTAGGATTGTCGCCATGAACGCCGATCCTCATGCCATCGCCGCTATTGTCCTGGCGTGCATCGCGATCTTCCTGTACACGCGGGAAAAAATTCCGCTGGAGTCGTCGAGCCTCGCGGTTCTGACCATCATCCTGGTCTGGTTCGAACTGTTTCACATCGAGGAAAACGGGGAGAGGGTTCGCGCCGGCGACTTCCTTGCCGGCTTCGGCAACGAGGCGCTGCTCACGATCGTGGCGCTGATCGTGATGACCCGTGCTCTTGAAGTCACCCAGGCGCTGCAGCCGGTCGGTATCGTGCTTGCGCGCCTGTGGCGGGTCAGGCCGCGCTTCGCGTTCCTGCTGACGATGGTCACGGCGGCGGTCCTCAGCATGTTCCTCAACAACACACCGGTCGTGGCCGCGCTCATGCCGTTGTTGCTCGTCGTGTCATTGCAGGCAAACATTTCGCCGTCCGGTGTCCTTATGCCCATTGGCTTTGCCACCATCATCGGCGGGATGGCGACAACCATCGGCACGTCGACGAACCTGCTGGTCGTGTCCATCGCCCGCGATATGGGCGTGCCCGAGATGTCGATGTTTCATTTCGCACCGCCCGTGCTGTTCGTAGGGTCTTTTGCAATTCTGTACCTGTGGCTCGCGGCGCCGAAACTCTTGCCGGACCGGACGCCCCCGATGCGAAATGCCGCGCCGCGCCTTTTCGACTCCCGCTTGCGGATCAACGACGCGTCGGAGGTAATCGGTGCGCGCCTTTCGGACGTCCTGTCGCGAACCGCGAATCGAATGCGCGTAACCCGCCTCGTGCGCGGCAAGCTCGAACTGGCCCGGCTGCCATCCCTGGTCCTGCAGGCGGGCGATTACCTGCACGTCAGCGACTCACTCGAAAATCTGCTCGAGTTCTCGCGAACGCTCGGGGCGACCGTTCTGCCCGTGGACGACGACCGCCCCGTCGATCCGGAACATCCGCTGGTGAGCCGCGAACACCTCGCGGAACTGGTTATCACCCGCGGTTCGCCCCTGGAGCAGAACACGCTGGCGGCGAGCCGCATATTGTCGCGTTACGGGCTGAGTCTGCTCGCCCTGCATCGCCCCGGCATCGAGGCGGCCGCCGCCGCCGAAAGCCTGACGAACACCCCTCTTCGGGCGGGCGACGTCATCGTGCTGCAGGGTGCGGAGACCGGGCTCGAGCGACTGAAGCGGAGCGGCATGGCCTTGGTACTCGACGGCAATATCAGCCTGCCCCGGCCGGCGAAGGCGACAATGGCGTTCGCCATCATGCTGGCCGTCGTCCTGGCGGCGGCAACCGGCTTGTTGCGCATCTCCCAGGCGGCCATCTTCGGCGTGGGCGCGATGTTGATAACACGCTGCTTCAGCTGGGCGGACGTTCGCGATGCCATCGATCGCGGGATAATTCTCGTGATCGTTGCGAGCCTTGCGCTCGGACTTGCCATGACGGCTACCGGCGCTGCCGACCTCGTGGCCGGGGCTTATGTTTCGGCGCTCGACGGCATGCCGGTCTGGATCGCGTTGTCCGGGCTGATTCTCGTCATGGCCCTGCTCACGGAAGTTGCAACCAACAACGCCGTCGCCGTCCTCGGCACGCCGATCGCGATCAGTATCGCCAATGCGCTGCAAGCGCCGGTCGAGCCATTCGTCCTCGCTGTCCTGTTCGGGGCAAATATGAGTTACATGACCCCGGTGGGATACCAGACGAACCTTCTCGTGATGAACGCCGGGGGGTACCGGTTCAGCGATTTCCTGCGTGCCGGTGTGCCGCTGCAGATCATCATGTGGGTAGGGCTCTCCGCCATCATGCCGGTCATTTATGACCTGTAGCGCCGTCTGCCGCCGGCGTTTGCAGGCGGTAGCCGACATTGGGCACCGTCCGTAACAAGCCGCCGTCCCCGGCCTCACTTTTCAGTTTGCTTCGCACGCGGTGCACGAGTTGCTTCAGGAGCTGGCGATTGCCGCCGCCGCGGCTGCCCCATACGTGCGAAAGAATCCGTTCGGTAGCCACCGTATGCCCCGCGTTGGCGAACAGCAGCTGCAGGAAACGAAGTTCGAGTTGCGTCAGCTGCACGGGCTCCGGGGCGAGGCCGTCGAGCCGCATCAGCTCGATATTCAGCCTCAGCGGCCCAAGGGCAAGGGCATCGTCGCCATCACCTGCGGCGCGCCTCAGCAGGGCGCGTACCCGAGCGACCAGTACCCTGGGGCTGAAAGGTTTCGGCAGGTAGTCATCGGCACCAAGCTCCAGGGCTCGCACGACATCTTCCTCTTCGTTGCGGACGGTCAGCATCAGGATCGGCATCACGGTGTCCCGACGCATGAGACGTATCAGCTCGAAGCCGTCGACGCCAGGCAGGTTGATGTCCAGGATAGCGAGGTCCGGATGTTCCGCCTGCAGGATTTCCAGGGCCGCGGCACCGTGTGCGGCTTTCAGCGGCAGGAACCCGGCCTGTTGCAGCGCAAACACGATCACGTCAAGCAGGTCCGGGTCGTCGTCGACAACGAGTATCTTCATCAGGCAATCAGTGATCCGGAAGTTCGAGGTTCGCGCGCGTTCTTGCGTCCGTCGTCCGTTCCAGCCAGACGCGCCCGCCGTGCCGCTCGACGATTGATCTTACTATGAAGAGCCCGAGACCCAGCCCACTAGCTTCCGGGTCGTCGCCTGACGATCGACGGAACGCTTCGAAAAGCAGTGTATCGCCGACGTCCGCCGGCCCGGGACCTTCGTCCTCTACCCAGGCAAGAATCTGTCCGGGTTCCCGGAATGTACAGCCGATAAGGATGCGGCTGTCACGCGGTGCAAACTTGCTGGCATTCGCAAGCAGGTTAACGAAAACCTGAACGAGACGTTCGCGGTCCCCGGTGAGCGGCGGCAGCTCGCTCAGTCGTTCGACCACCAATGACTGTGCGCGCCGGTCAAGCAAGGGTTCGACCAACTCGCGCGCCGCGTCCACGATGTCGGCGAGGTGAAACGTCTGACGGCGTATGCCGAGCTGGCCCGATTCAATACGCACACTCTCGAGCAGGTTATCAATCAGCCATGCCAGGCGTTGTGCCCCGTGTTCGAGCGAACGCACCAGCCGCGCCTGGGCCTCCGGCGGCATCGTGTCGGCGCCGTCACGCAGCAGTTCGATGGACGCAAGCTGTGCGGCGAGTGGCGTCCGGAATTCGTGCGAGATATTGGCGAGGATCGTGTCACGGGTGCGACGCGCCGACTTGAGTTCGAGCAGGTTGCGGCGCATTTGCTCCATCGTGTCTGCGAGTACACTGAGCTCCGCACCACGCTCGGGTGGTACGGGCTCATCGAGCCGGCCGCTGCCGATTCGTCCCGCGGCCTGCGTGAGGCGCTGGACGCCGCGGATCCAGTACCGGCCCACCAGTATCGCGCTTCCCGTCGCCAGCAGGCCGACCGCCAGGGCGATGATCCACATCTGACGCTCGAGAGCGGCGACCGGGGCCAGGACATCGTTCGCTGGCAACCGTACCTGAAGTTCGAGACCATCGCTTCCGGACGAGCCGACGGAAAGCGATGCGCTGGCGAGATACTGCGGCGACGACGAGCTGGCGCCAGACGAGACTATCCGGACCTTGCGCTCGCTGCCATTTGTGGCGCCGGCTGTCGGGTCGAGTCCGTGAAGGCTCGTCTCGAGCCCTACGCTGTGGGACAGAGTCGCCATGAAGGTGTCGTCGATCAGCCGGATTGCCAGGACCGTTGTGTCCGGAAATCCGGCGACAGCACCCAAGGCGCCCGACAGCGGCACAGGGGCAGAACGAAGAGAGAGGATAAATTCCGGCCCGCGCAACACGGCGAGCGGCAACAAAGCCGGCCAGTCGAGCACCGTGCCGGCGGCAGCCAGGACGGCGCCGCCGCGAACGATAGCGCAGGCATCGAGTGCCGCATCGGCGCAATAGCGAGCCATGTATGTGGCGAGGCCGGTGTAATTGCCCGCCTCGAGAAATTGTCCGAGGCTGGGCCGGGCGGCGAGGAGCACCACGGCTCGCCGCAGCTCACCGAGCTCCTGGCGCAGGCCTTCTTTCGCCGCGCTCACGCCAAGCTCGGCACGTGCCCTCGCTTCGGCGTCCGCAAGATCCGCGAGCAGGCGCGTGCCTACGAGCGAGACACTGCCGACAGCGAGCGTGACAAGAAGTGCAGTCGTCAGCGCCAGCCAGCTCGCGAGTCCCGGACGCCGGTGATGCATGGCAGCGCGTACTCCTGTAGTGCGGTGCGTGCCGCCGCTGCGGTAAAATGGTGGGCCCGCCAGGACTCGAACCTGGGACCAAGAGATTATGAGTCTCCTGCTCTAACCAACTGAGCTACAGGCCCGCGACACTGGTGCGGAAGTTTAACAGGACCTTGGGCTTCGCCTCAGTCCTCGAGCAGGAAACTCCGCAACTGATCCGAGCGGGTCGGGTGCCTGAGCTTCCGGAGCGCCTTCGCTTCGATCTGGCGGATGCGTTCGCGTGTGACATCGAACTGTTTTCCGACTTCCTCCAGGGTGTGGTCGGTGTTCATGTCGATGCCAAACCGCATACGCAACACTTTCGCCTCGCGCGGAGTAAGGCCGGCGAGTACTGCGTGCGTCGTTTCCTTGAGCCCCTGCGAGGTTGCGGAGTCCACCGGTGAGTGCACGGTCGTATCTTCGATGAAATCGCCGAGATGCGAATCCTCGTCGTCGCCGATCGGTGTTTCCATCGAGATCGGCTCCTTCGCGATCTTCAAAACCTTGCGGACTTTGTCCTCCGGCATCTCCATGCGCTCGGCGAGCTCATCCGGAAGCGGCTCGCGCCCCATCTCCTGCAGCATCTGCCGCGAGATCCGATTGAGCTTGTTGATCGTCTCGATCATGTGCACCGGGATCCGGATCGTGCGTGCCTGGTCCGCAATTGAACGGGTGATTGCCTGGCGAATCCACCATGTCGCGTAAGTCGAGAACTTGTAGCCGCGTCTGTACTCGAACTTGTCGACAGCCTTCATCAGGCCGATGTTGCCTTCCTGGATGAGATCCAAGAACTGCAGTCCGCGGTTCGTGTACTTTTTCGCAATCGAGATGACAAGACGCAGGTTGGCTTCGACCATTTCCTTCTTGGCGCGCCGGGCTTTCGCCTCGCCGATCGACATCTGCCGGTTGATTTCCTTGATCTCGGCAATTGACAGTTTCGTCTCATC
The DNA here is from genome assembly GCA_041743865.1 of Woeseiaceae bacterium. GTDB lineage: Bacteria > Pseudomonadota > Gammaproteobacteria > Steroidobacterales > Woeseiaceae > UBA1847. Next base: position 4,692 of record JBGTLY010000071.1, on the reverse strand, counting down.
TTCGATGGTTACCAGCTTGCGCTGTGCGCGAAGAATGTCGTCCTTGAGCTTCGCAAGTATCGACGAATGTTTGCGCTTCGCCCGAATGTGCTTGTCGACCCAGTGAAGGTCCGTTTCGCTCTTCGGGAAGCTGGCGAGGAAGTCCTTGCGCGGCATCTGCGCATCGCGAACACAGATGCGCATGACGAGGCGTTCCTGCGTTCGAATGATCGTGACGACGTCACGAAGATCCTTGACGAGCACGTCGAAGAGCTTCGGCGCGAGCTTCAACTCCATCAACTGGTCCGCCAGTTCGGCCTGGGCTTTGGCGGTACGCTTGTCGCGGTAGCCGTGCTCAGAAATGGCCTTAAGCACCTTTGCATGCAGCCTGCGAATGACTTTGAAGCGCTCCCTCACCTCTTCCGGATCCGGGCCGGTGTCCACGGGTTCCTCGCTGGCGTCCTCGTCGGCTTCCTCCGCCTTTTGTTGAGGTGACTTGATTTCGTCCGGTGCGTTCGGGTCGATGAAACCCACGAGAAGGTCCTGCATCCGGGTTTCGCCGGCCAGCACGTCGTCGGCTACTGCCACGAGGGTTTCGACGGTCGGAGGGAAGTGAGCCATGTGCCACTTCACCTGGTTCAGGCCGTCCTCGATGCGTTTTGCAATCTCGATTTCGCCCTGCCGCGTAAGCAGTTCTACGGTACCCATTTCACGCATGTACATGCGCACCGGGTCTGTCGTCCTTCCAAATTCGGCATCCACGCTGGCAAGAGCGGCTTCCGCTTCTTCCACGGCCTCGTCGTCGGTCGCGGCCGCGTCCGACAACACGAGCGACTCGGCATCCGGCGCTTTCTCATGCACCATGATGCCCATATCGTTGATCATGTTGACGATGTCTTCGATCTGTTCCGGATCGACGATATCGTTCGGCAGATGGTCGTTGACCTCCGCATACGTCAGGTAGCCCTGCTCTTTACCGCGGGCAATCAGGTCCTTCAATTGCTGGACCTGCTTGTTGCCGCCAATCATTGCTCGTTTTTCGCTCAAGACGAAACGACCTCCGGTAAAAAAATGCAAACGACCAATTGTACTGAAACAACTGGGCCCGATCTACGAATTAATTGAAGAATCCGGTACTTACACGAGGTGCCGGAGTTCCGCCTTCTCGTCCTCGCTTAGCGAGCCAACTCGCTGTTTTTCAATTAAATAATCCACATGTTCACGGCGCCCGGCGGCCGCGAGCTGGTCAAGGCACGCATGCAGCTCGGCTGCGGGATCGAATTCTTCATCGGCGGGCAAGGCCGCGGCTGCGAGCTTGCCCAGGTGTGACGCGGCGTCATCCTTGCGCCAGCGCTCGAGGAGGCCTGCCGTCGTGATATTGGGTTCGCATTGCACCGTTTCAATCAGGGCCTGCAAGAGTTCCACGCCCGGCCGCGTCACTCCGGCCAGCTTCTCGATATCCAGGTTTTCTGCGGCCGGCGGGTGATTCAGCAACAGCGTGATCGCCCGACGGACCACCGAGGGGCGATGGCCCATGGGGGTCGTGCGCGCAACCCGCGCGGCGGTCAACCGGCCCGTCCGGTCGCTCGTTCCGAGCGGCCGATCCGGTGTCCCGAGGTTGCGTGCCAGCCGTTCGGGCGACAGCCCGACCCGGGCTGCAAGGGACGACAACAGCAGGTCGCGATAGATGCCCGGCGGAATTTTTGCGAGCAGGGGCTTTGCCTGCTCGGCAAACCGGGCTTTTCCGTCGACGGTCGACGTCTCGGACTGGTTCGCGAGTTCGCCCATCAGGAACTCCGACAACGGCATGCCGTCGTCCACCTGCCGGACAAATGCATCGGATCCGAGTTCGTTCACGTACGAATCGGGATCGTGCTCTGCCGGCAGAAAAACGAAGCGGACCTGCCGGCCCTCACGCAGATGCGGTAACGCCGTCTCCAGTGCGCGCCAGGCCGCCTTGCGGCCGGCCTCGTCCCCGTCGAAGCAGAATACGACGTCATCGCAGAGGCGAAACAGCCGGTTGAGGTGCTCCGGTGTCGTCGCCGTGCCGAGGGTCGCCACCGCGAAATCGATGCCGTGCCGGGCCAGGGCGACGACGTCCATGTAGCCCTCGACGACGACCAGGCGATCGATCTGGCGCATCGCCTGGCGCGCCTCCCAGAGGCCGTACAGTTCCCGGCCCTTGTGAAAGAGCACGGTCTCCGGTGAGTTCAGGTACTTCGGTTCACCGTCTCCCAGCGCCCTGCCGCCGAAGCCGATGCACCGGCCGCGCGCATCCCGAATCGGGAACATGATGCGATCCCGGAACCGGTCGTAGTGCCGGCCATTGTCTTTGCGGATCACAAGTCCGGCCGCCAGCAAGCGGTCGATGGCGGCTTCTGACTTCCCCAGACGGTCGAGCAGGCTGCTCCAGCCGTGACCGGCATAGCCCACACCGAAACGCTGTGCCGTCGCGCCGTCGATGCCCCGGCCCTTGAGGTAGTCGACCGCATGCGGTGTCTCGCGCAGGGACTTCTGCCACAGTTTCTCCGCGCGCGCCAACAGGTCGAACAAGGCGTCGTATCGTTGTGCGGGACGATCGCTGTCCTGGCGTGGAACGTCGACGCCCATCGCCGCGGCGAGGCTTTCGACAGCATCGACAAAGTCCATATGCTCGAAAGCCATCAGGAAGCCGATTGCCGTTCCGTGGGCGCCGCAGCCAAAGCAGTGGTAGAAGCCGCGGTTCGGCACCACCGTGAATGACGGCGTCTTTTCGTCATGGAACGGGCAACAGGCCTTGAACTCGCGGCCCGCTTTCTTCAGGGACACGCGACGGCCGATCACCTCGACAATGTCGGCGCGGTCGACGAGATCGTTGATGAAATCCTGTGGGATCAATCCGGCCATACCACTCTTACGCCAGCACCCGCGGAGCGCGTCTGTCCCGGTCCTGCTCGATAGCCAGGCTTCGGTCCGTTAGACCAGAAGTACCGGCAAAAATTGCCGGATCCGGCAAGCATAGCGATTCTGGGCGGAACCGCCAGAGAGGCAAAATTCAGGCCAAACGCGACTTAACCCGGGCACTCACGGCGGCCATGTCGGCCCTGCCGGCTGCTGCCGCCTTGATCGACGCCATCACGCGACCCATGTCCCGTACACTCTCGGCGCCCGTCTCCTCGATCGCGCTCGCGATGAGCAGGTCGAGTTCCGAGTCGTCCAAGGGTTCGGGCAGGTAACTCCGGATGAGTTCAAGTTCGGCCTCTTCGATGTCGGCCAGGTCCTGTCGGCCGCCGCTTTGGAATTGCTCGATCGAATCGCGGCGCTGCTTCTGGGCTTTCTCGATAATCGACAGCGTTTCGATGTCGTCCACGTCCTTTCGGCTGTCCACTTCGACGCGCTTGATATCCGCGAGCAGGAGGCGGACGACCCTCAGCCGGTTCTTGTCGCCGGCTTTCATTGCGACCTTCATGTCCTCGGTAAGCCGTCCTTTAAGCTTGCTGCTCATACGTTTCCTGAGACGCCGGCCAAGTCACGTGGTCCGTTACAATGCCTGCGGCCGGCATACGTCAATACAGGCGCGTGCGCTTGGAATCTTCGCGGGAGAGCCGCTTAAGGTGCCGCTTCACGGCAGCCGCTTTCTTGCGCTTGCGTTCCTGCGTCGGCTTTTCATAAAACTCGCGGCGGCGCAACTCGGTGAGAACGCCGGCTTTCTCACACGCCCGCTTGAAACGGCGCAGGGCAGCATCGAAATATTCGTTCTCTTTGACTCGTACACTCGGCATGGGTATCGGCACATCCTGGGTCCAAAAATAATCCCAGCGCGGGGCCGGGACACAGAGCCGGGCATTTTACCGGCTAAGGACCGCAATTGCCAAGAGGAATCCACCGGAACTGCGGTAAACTGCGCGCCCTATGAACGTGCTCGGCATCGAAACCAGCTGTGACGAGACCGGCGTTGCCGTCTACGACACCGACCGCGGCTTGCTCGCCCACGGCTTGCACAGCCAGGTTGACCTGCACGCAGTATACGGCGGCGTGGTGCCGGAGATTGCGTCCCGCGACCACCTGCGCCGAATCGTTCCCCTGATCCGGCAGGTGCTTGCGGACGCGGGAACACCGCGGCCGGACGCCATTGCCTATACCGCGGGTCCGGGCCTCGTCGGCGCGCTGATGGTCGGCGGCGGCATGGCGGGCGGCCTCGGGCTCGCCTGGCACTGTCCCGTCGTCCCCATCCACCACATGGAAGCCCATTTGCTTGCTCCCATGCTCGAGGAGCGGCCGCCCGAGTACCCGTTCCTCGCGCTCCTCGTGTCCGGGGGGCACACGATGCTGGTCGCCGTCCGTGGCCTTGGGAACTATACGCTGCTCGGGACGACGCTTGACGACGCGGCCGGGGAAGCGTTCGACAAGACCGCCAAGCTCCTGGGCCTTGGCTACCCTGGCGGCCCTGCGCTGGCCGCGCTCGCGGAGAGCGGCGACGAGACGGCGATCGACCTGCCGCGACCGATGCTCAACCGCTCCGGCTTCGATTTCAGTTTTTCCGGCCTCAAGACGGCCGTCATGCAGGTCGTCCAGGCCCAGGAGGCCGCTGGCCGGCTCGCTGACCGGCGGGCCGACATCGCGGCATCATTCCAGCGGGCTGCGGTGGATACGCTCGTCGGCCGCTCCCTGCAGGCGGCCCGCGCGGAAGGACTGGCGCGAATCGTCGTGGCCGGCGGGGTCGGCGCGAATCGC
>JBGTLY010000070.1:0-2274 GCA_041743865.1 Woeseiaceae bacterium | reverse complement strand
GCGCGGAGCGTCGCCAAACGCCGCATGACGCTGACGTTTGACCGCTGGTTTTGGCAATAGAAACGTGAAACTGACCAAAGCTGTCGTCTATTCCCGCGATGTACTGAATCGGAGCATACGATGTTGACAAGAAAAGCACATTTCGCTGTGCTTGCACTGATCCTGACGGTAAGTGGCCAGGAAGTATTTGCTGATGAGGCTTCGAATGCGAAAGCTGTCCTGGTTACGGGAGCCAGCTCGGGGATTGGCTTTCGAATAACCGAAACTCTGTCGCGCAATGGGTTCTACGTTTATGCAGGCGCCCGAAAAGCGGAGGACCTGCGAATGCTCGATGCGATGGAAAACGTGAGCGCGGTTCGACTCGACGTAACCGTTGACGAAGATATTTCAGCGGCTGTTGATTTTGTCGAAGAACAAGGCCGGGGCCTCTGGGGCATTGTCAATAACGCCGGTGTGGCGCGTTATTCTCCACTGCTCTCCGGGCCAGAATCGGATATCAGATTTACATTCGACGTCAATTTCTTCGGGCCGTTTCGAATCAATCAGGCATTCCTGCCTATGTTGCTGGAAAGCAATGGTCGAACAGCAATCATCGGATCGATCAGCGGCTTCATTCCAACTGACAGTGACGGCGGCTATGCAGCAAGCAAGTTCGCGGTCGAGGGTTACACAGATTCTCTTGCGATGGAGTTAGAGAAAACTGCCGTGCATGTCGGTATCGTAGAGCCGGGCGCCTACAAATCGGAGATCCGTGACAAATATGTCGCGAAGGCGTTAACAGTCGAAGGTGAAGATGACCTGGTCATTGACGACGAGACACGGAAAACCCTGACTGATTTCGCTGCAAGTAATGAGTCAATGAAAGACCCGGTAGAAGTGGCACAGGCGGTGCTACACCTGATGTCCAGCGACGCACCGAAGCGGCGTTACATGGTGACTCCTAATGCAGAAGAAGCCGAATTGACGATTCGGGTAGCGATGCAGCGACTACTGCAACTGAATGAAGGGCAACCCTATTCTTATGGTCGTGACGAGTTGGTTGCGCTATTGGACGATTTACTCAAAACCGACTTGTAGTAACGCGCGTACATGCCGAGTGATGAAAGGTAGAGGAACGGCCAAGCTCGTGTTCGGAATGAACCAGTCTTTGGACGGCTACGTCAACCATATGGCGTTTGCACCTAGCCCCACGCTTTTCCGCCACTTCATCGAGGAGGCCAAGGAGCAGGCAGGCAGTGTTTACGGTCGCCAGATGTACGAGATCATGCGTTATTGGGACGACGATCATACTGAGTGGGGCGCAGGAGAACACGCCTTTGCGGCGGCGTGGCGGCGCCAGCCGAAATGGGTCGTCTCGCGCTCAATGAAATCGGTCGGCCCCAACGCCACGCTTGTCGGGGATGATCTCGAGAGCGCGATCCGTGAGCTAAAGGCCGGGCGTGACGGGGAGATCGAAGTGGCTGGCCCGGACCTGGCGCGAAGCCTCACCGAACTCGGCCTGATCGATGAGTATCGCATCTACCTGCACCCCGTCGTGCTTGGTCACGGCAAGCCCTATTTCGCCGGACCCCGGCCGCCGCTCCGACTTATTGCAAATGATCGGATTGATGAGGACGTGATCAGATTGACCTACGTCCCTGCATGAGCTTCTAAGCCCTGCGACTGTGCCCGCTCCATGTCGATCAAGCGGCGCCGCTCGCTGGCGTAAGCATCCGACAGCAGCCAGTCGAGCGGAGGAGCAGCGAAGTCCGGGTCCGCGTAGAATTTCGCGCGATCGGCGTTCCGGAAGATCGTACCCGGCTCGGGCGGTGCGCCGCCGATCGTGAATGTGCTGTGCAATCCGGATAGCTGGGCGGCCGGCAGGCCGCTCTTCGCAAATACCTCGAGGGCCTCGGCCCAGAGTGCAGCGTCGACTTCCGTGATCGCAATGCCCTCGCGGGCGTAGCGAATGGCGGGTGCAAGGAGTTGTCGCATGGGCAGCTTGCCGTAGCGCTCATGCAACGCGAACCAGCCATCGACGGCACCCGGCACCGTGACACTCAGGGGACCGAACAGCGGCATCGCGTCGCGTTCATCCAGCGTCTTCCGCAAAGAGTCGTAGCTCATTGCGTCGGGCGTGCGGCGGCTCCCGTTGTAGCCGACCAGGGTTTTCTTTTCCGGGTCCCAGACGATTGCGAACAGGTCGCCGCCGATGCCGCACGCATGGGGTTCGACCAGGGCCAGCATGGCATTCGCTGCGATTGCAGCGTCGATTGCACTACCGTCTTGTTTCAG
>JBGTLY010000069.1:0-5529 GCA_041743865.1 Woeseiaceae bacterium | reverse complement strand
GCGCCCGGAGCAATGACGAGGCAGGCGAGCACTGCGGGCATGAGCGCCACCAGCAGCAGCCGCGCACGCAGGTAATACGCCGACACCCGGACAAACTCGCGGTGCCAGGGATCGGCGTTAAGTCCCTGCGCTTCCGGGTCGAACACGAGACGCGTGAAGCGCTGCGCGAAATCCGGCGTGACGAGCGGTACCTGGAAATGCCGGCTGTCCGGGTCGCGATTGCCGCTCCGGGCCTGCTTGGCAACGATCTTGAGGCGCCGGAACCCGCGCAGGACGAGACCCTGGCGCAGGCTCAGGATCTGCACTTTTGCAATCTGCGTGACATTCTCGTGCCGGGTCAGCAGTCCGCCGACCGAGCGCAGGCGCTGCCCGTCGCGATACAACCGGAAGCGGTGGTAGCGCAGGGACGCGGCGAGGATTGACAGCATTCCGAACAGCAGCACGAGCCCGATGATGAGAGCTGCGAGGATAATGAGGCCCGTCGCCGCATCGAACTGCTGGAGACCTTCTGCGGCCTCCTCGATGCCGTCTGCGACGCGCGAACCGATGCGATCGGCTATACCATCGCCGCTACGTTCGAGTAACGGTCCCAGCACGGCCAGCAGCACGAGTGCGCGCCAGTCGGCGAGACCGATCCGCACCATGTCCCGCCATCCGAGAGCCAGTAGCAGTTCGACTTGGGCCGTGCTGTCACTCGGGGAGGCCGTATCGGCGACCACGAGTTCGACGCGCCCGATCCGGTTGCGCAGTATGTCCGCCTCGGCCACCGGGATGGCAGGCAACACGCCTTCGCCCGCGCCGGAGCCGGCGGTGTCGAAGGTCAGCGAGACGAGTCCGAGCATTCGGTAGACCGGGTTTTGCTCTGCGGTGACGGCCTGGACCCGGTCGAAACGGATGTCGAGCTGCTTTTTCTGGAAGACGCCGTAGCGGATCCGGATCGCCTCCTCGTCCACCCGGTAATAGAACATGAGATAGCTCAGCAGCGACGAGACGGTCGCGATCACAACGAGCGCAATGGATGCGATGACGATCTTGCTCTGGAGGTCGCCCTGCCAGGCAATGAAAAACGCGGCGAGCGGTGCGAGCAGCTGGGTCGCGTGCCTGGCCAAGCCCTTGACGAGCCCGCCGAAAAAGAACAGAACCGAATACGGCGACGTTCGCTGCCAGCCGTCCGCCTCAGTCCTCTTCAATCGCCGCTCCGATCTTCGTCATGACCTGCTCGCGCAAGCGCTCGGCCGTCGCGGCCGGCAGCCCGCTGATCCGGAGGTCGCCGCCCGAACCCCCGGCAGTAAAAAGCTCCAGCACCGCTGTCCCAAAGCGCCGGTCGAGCGGGTTGCTCGAGGTTTCGGCATGCTGGATGCGGTTGAAGGGTACGGCTGTGACGGTCCTCCAGAGCACGCCGGTCCGGTAGACGATATCCTTCTCGCGCAGGACCCAGCCGCAGCGCGGCACGCCGACCGCGGGCCATGCGAGGGCAACGACGGCAACGACGGCAAGCAACGCCCATAGCCAGCCGGTCGACATCTGTGCGGCGAGCGGCGTGAACCCGACAATGATCAACGCGACGAGGAGCGCCAGCACGAACAACCCATGCAGTAACTGCAGCTGCCGCACGTAGCGATCGTGGAGCGACTGCCAATGCAGGCCATCCGCTGTGGGTAGATCCTCGAGCGGGATTTCCGGGTTTTCGAACATCGGCGCATTATAAGCACCGTAGGAGCGCGCCATGCGCGCGATATCGCGGCCATGGGCCGCTCCTACGATAGCGCGATATCGCGGCCGTGGGCCGCTCCTACACAGGCCTGTAACAATCGCGGACTAGAGTCTGTTGAGGTGTCCTCAAACATTCTTGCCATAATTGTCGGCGCGTCTGCGGTATTGTGGCTGCTCAGCCGTGTGCCTGCGCGGCTTCGCCTGTCACGCGCTAAGCACCCCTCACTCGCCGGCCACGCTCGGATTGCCCGCCAAATTGCGCGATTCGTGCCGTTCTATGAGTACGACGAAGCAGACGTTTTTGACTGTGACGGTGCATCGGCGGATCTCGCCGGACAACGGAGACACGCGTTCTTCGAGCTGGCGCACCGGCTTGCCGCGGCCGGGCCGGCAAGCCTTGCGGCGACGCGTGCGCTCGAACCTGCAGTGTCCGACCTGCAACTCACGAACCTGAACCGCGTTCCGTTCCAGTTCCGCTCGCTCGTACGGCGGCATTTGCCACTCGCGGCGTTTGCCGACGCCTCGTCCGGCACACAGATCCGGAACCCGGACGGACGCTGGGCTTACGACCTCGGCGGGTCCTACGGCGTCAACTTGCTCGGCTACGAGTGGTATAAATCAAATATCGCCGCCGCCGTCGACGCCGCGAGCGAACTCGGGCCGGTGCTGGGTCCGTACCATCCGCTCATCGTTGAGAATGTACGCGCGATACGGGCGCTTTCAGGACAGGACGAAGTGTCGTTTCACATGTCCGGTACCGAAGCTGTGATGCAAGCGGTCCGGCTCGCACGATTCAACACCCGCCGGCCGAAACTCGTCATGTTCTGCGGCGCATACCACGGCTGGTGGGACGGTGTGCAGGCGGGTGTCGGCCATCAACGCACCGTCGACGACATACTGCTGCTCTCGGACATGAGCGAACGATCGCTCGACGTCCTTCGAACGCGGCGCGACATCGCCTGCGTACTCATAAACCCGTTGCAGGCGCTGCATCCAAACGCCGGACCCGGCAGCGACGCCATGCTGGTCGCCGGCGGACGTCGTGCCGGTTTCGATCGCGACTCCTACTCGGACTGGCTGACCCGGCTCCGCGAGGTTTGCTCCGCACGCCGCATCGCGCTCGTCTTCGACGAAGTGTTCCTCGGGTTTCGTCTCGGGCCGGGAGGCGCACAGGAATACTTCGGTGTTCGAGCCGACATGGTCACCTACGGGAAGACGATCGGCGGCGGCCTACCGGTGGGCGTGGTTGCCGGCAAGTCCTGGCTGATGAAACGCTATCGGGAGAACCGGCCGACGGACCTGTGCCTGGCCCGGGGAACGTTCAACTCGCACCCGTATGTGATGGCGGCGATGAACGGGTTCCTGAAACGCGTGACCGCGCCCGAGTGGCGCCACGAGGCCGCCGCGCAGATCGACATGTGGGACGAACGTGCCGCGACATTGAACCGCCAACTTTCGAGCCTGAACCTGCCAATTACGATCCACAGCCTGGCCTCGGTCTGGTTGATTGCGTATACGAAAACGGGGCGATTTCACTGGCTGTTCCAGTACTATCTCCGCGCCGAGCGCCTGTCGCTGAGCTGGGTCGGTACCGGCCGCCTGATCTTCAGCCACGACTACACGGACGAGGACTTTTCGGCCGTTGCCGAACGGATCATTGCCGCCGCACAGAAAATGCGTGACGGTGCCTGGTGGACACCCGTGCCAGGGCTCGACGAACGGGCTGTGCGCAAGCGCGTCCTTCGCGAAATGCTAGGGGCGTGTTTCGGTCAACGTACCGTCGGCTCGAGCTCCGGATCCTTGACACCCGATTCGTCCAGCTCGACCCCTCGACTGGATTCACGGCCGTTGCCGTGACCCACGTGCGCCATCGGGTCGATGAGTTCGCCCTTCAGCAGGTAATAGGGTGACTTCAGGTACAGGCGGAAGTCGTTGAAAGGATCCGTCAGGATCTTGGTCGCCCAAACGAGCCCGGTCTGCACGTTCTGCAGGAAGAACAGGTGCACGGTCCGGAAGACAAGTGCGGCGACGGCCAATAGCAGCCAGAGCAATGCCAGGTTCTCGAGGAAACTGTCCAGGTCAGAGTGCGGTGGAAACAGGCCGTACATCGAAGGATTCAACCATAGCGCAACTGGCGAAAGTGCCCAGATACTCTGCAGGACCCGCTTGCGATGAAGGTTGTATCCGACCTTAATGGCCTCCTTGTGCTCGTGCGTCGCGTGATTGACCAGGTCATAGGACTTCGGCTCGAAAAAGAAGTGCCCGCTCTGCCTCGCGCACATCGCTACAAGCCAGCCCAGCATTGCAGCAAAGCCCGGGTTGACGAACACCAGCGCATAACAGGCCATGAAGCAAGTGGCGCTTAACAAGTGCAGCGACTGGTTGATTCGGCTGTGATGATAGAAGCGATGATCGTCCCAGCGCTGTATGGAAAGTTCCTCGAGAAAACCCGTACTGCCCGATGCCTTTCGCTCCGCGTGTGAGTCGCTCATACATTGCCTCGGTTGAAAGAACTGTGTGGGTTCATACCTGGACGAATTCGCTACCGGTGCATCTCGGCACGTCGCCCGTACCGTGTGACCGGCATTTCGGTGTAGCGCATCAGGGGCTCACCCATGCGCACGATCTCGCCGCTCCGGACCCGTTCATCGAAGCGCAGTTCACCAGCGGCGAATAAGACAATGGTTGAGCCGTGCTCGAAGTGGCCCAGTACGTCGCCCTTCGCGACGCGGCGCTTGCACGGGATTCGATTCGGCCCCGTGTAACGCAGGTCGAGCGGCGTGTCGATTCCTCGGATTCGCATGCTCGCCACCAGTATCGCGGCGACGGGCACCAGCACGACAGGAAATTCGCAGCGGTCCGGCTCCAACCGGATCACCGCACGTTCGTTGCGACAAAACAATCGCTCGATCGTCTTTAGCGCAATCGGGTTTACGTTCCAGGTATCCCCGGAGATATAGTCGATGTCGTGCAGGCGACCGCCGCAGGGTGCGTGGAAATGGTGGTACATGCTCGACTTGAGCCTCAGGGTGACGTACCGGGCGCCTTCCAGTTCACCGGCAAGTGCCGTGTTTGCGAGGAGTTCCGACAGCGTGTAGGGAAAGCCCTTCGCCTGGATCAGCTCCTGCCGCCTGACGACGCCAAACTCACCTACCACGGCGTCGCAGGGACTTACGAGAACGTCGGGATCAGAATTGACGGGTCGAACGCCCGGCTTCAGCGTTCGCACGAAGCAGTCGTGCAGGCTTTCGAATGTCTGCCGTTCAGCCTCGTAAAGTCGTAAATCGTCGACAAAGAGCTGCCATGCAGCGATCGATGCCTTGGCCAGCAACGGTTGGCGAATGCCGCTGAACCAGCCCATGAACCGGCTCGCGGCGCGGCGCGGAATTCGGTTCGTCACGAGAAAGTTCAGCCGTTCGCCGACGGTTCGTTCGGCGACAGGCAGCGATGTCCCAGTGGCGATCGTCACGCGTTGCGCCGGCCGGGCGTTCGGATGCCGACAACGATCATGCTGCGAGCCAACGCCGCTGCTCTGTGTAGTCGACAGTGACCGCGCGCTTCTGCCAGCGCAGGATCGACAGTGAACCGTCCGCTGCCTCGGCAAGTGCCGTCCCGTGTTCGACCCAATCGCCGTCGTTCGCGTACAGGCAGCCGTCAATATAGCGCAGGTTCGGCCGGTGAATGTGCCCACATACGATGCCGTCGAACCCTCGTTCCCTTGCGTACTCCGCCGCCACGTGTTCGAAGCGGCGAATGTACTCCTGAGCGCCTTTCAGCCGCTGTTTGATGCCGGCGCTGATGGACCGGTAGTCACGG
>JBGTLY010000068.1:0-5003 GCA_041743865.1 Woeseiaceae bacterium | reverse complement strand
GCGCGGTCGCCGGAAACCACGCCAGGTCACGGCCGGCGCCATCGCGCGACTGCGCGGAGCGGCTCCTCACGCCGCGCAGCCCGGCTTCCTTGACCGCGGCGCCGATCGGCTGGCATTTCGCGTGGGGAATCAGCTCCCCCTTGCCGTCCAGTGGGTAAGAGTTCAGCAGTCCTGCCGCCTGTACGCCTTCAGGCGTATGGACGTCACAGACATCCTGCGCACGCGGCAGAGTTGCGCCGACGAGCACCGGGCCGTTTTCCGCACGCAGGTCTTCCGGTTCATAGGGCCACTGTGCAATGAACGCCCGGAGATTGAGGCGTGCCGTCACTTTATCTTCGTTGAGGTACAGGGTCGGAAAGCTCGCGGGCGGATTCCACCGCCCGCCTTTCTCGCCGGCATACAAAGGATCGAGCGGCTTTTCCCAGGTGCGGTCTGCGATCCGCCACCAGGTCCAGCCATCCGGAAGGCGTTCGCTCCTGAACGGCACCGTCAGTGCTGGGCTCGATCGAAGCGAAACATGTCGCGGGACGCCTCGAGCAGCACCGCGGTATCCCCGTCTTCCAGCAGATCGAAAAGCGATTTGCCATCCAGCGCAGCAATGGGCCGGCGCACAACCGCCGGTATACGGTCCCGTTTGAGATAACGCACCAGCAGATCAGTCGCTGCCGCAAGTTCCGCGATCGCTTCCGTGCGGTCTGCCGGCACACCATGCTCCAGCCACTTGTTGAGCGCCTGGCGGCTCACGCCGAAGAGTCGCGCAGCCTGTGACTGATTGAGGTCCCACACGGCGAGGGTTCGTGCGAGCGACTGCCCTCCCCGGTGCCGGTCCAGGTATTCGGCAAACTCGTCCAGCCAGCGGGGCTCGCCCTGGTGAGCGGCCACAAGCTCCGCGGCAGCATCGCGGGGATCGAGCTCGCCGACGGCTGTCAGGTGTCTTACGGCACGGCTCATCGACATACCCTCCTTGCCTGCAACCGTATGTCAACCGCAACCATTTGTCAACCTCGGCCCAGTTTCGCTACCGGCGAAGGCTCAACGTGGCAGCCCCCATACCCTCATCCAGCCAATAAAAAAAGGAGCCATTGAGGCCCCTTTATTATTGGCTGGCGAACTTATTGGCTGGCGGAGAGGGTGGGATTCGAACCCACGGTACGGTGAACCGTACACTTGATTTCGAGTCAAGCCCATTCGACCACTCTGGCACCTCTCCGAACTTCTTCTCTTCGTCTGGCGGCGCCCTCCCGGGCGCCCGTACACTTGATTTGACTCGGCGCTGCGCGCCTCGCCCTCCGGGCGGCCTCGCTGCGCTCGCCGTCCAATCGGGCTATTACTTCCAACAGGGTCACGGAATTCCGTAAGTTCGGCGCAGACGGGCTGGCGATTGTACGTAATTTGGCCCCCAAAAAGCCAGCTGAACCGGGACTCAATCCGCTGCAGGGAATGACGGCCTCGTGTAGCCTTGGCTCCCATGCGACCGTTGCTTTACATCGTGGTGGCGGCCCTGATCGGTACCTGTTCGTCGCAGCCGACGCTCCTCGAGCAGGTCAGGGAGATCGGTGAATTGCGCGTCGTAACCCGGGACAGCCCATCAGCGGCGTTCATCGGCCCGGACGGCCCGTCCGGGCCCGAATTCGACCTCGTGCAGGGTTTCGCGGACGACCTTGGCGTAGCCCTGGTCATCGAGTCGGTCGACAGCGTTTCCGAAATCGTGCCCCGCCTCCTGCGCGGCCGGGTGCACATGGCGGCGGCCGGTCTCTCCATTACGCCGTCGCGGCAGGAGTACCTGAACTTCGGCCATCCCTACGAAACAGTCGACATGCAGCTCATCTATCGGCTGGGCGAAGGCAAGCCGCACAGTGTGGAGGACATCATTGGCAAGCGCGTCGAGGTACTGGCCGGCAGCAGTCACGCGGACCGGCTCGCGGCCATAAAGTCGCAGTATCCTGAACTTGAATGGACCGAGAACGCCGACGCCGAAGTCTCGGCACTGCTCGGCAAGGTGGCGTCCGGTGAGATCGACTACACGATCGCCGACAGCACCGAGTTCAACATCCATCGCAACTTCCACCCGGATCTCCGAGTCGCCATCGATCTCGAGATCGGCGATCCCCTGGCATGGGCGTTTGCCAAAGATGATGGAGACAGCCTGCTGGCCCGAGCGGACGACTACCTGATCGGCCTCGAGCGCAGTGGCACGCTGGATCGCATTCACGACCGTTACTACGGTCACACGAAGGAATTTGATTACGTCGGCACGCGAAATTTCATTCGTCACTTCGAAAGCCGACTGCCGCGCTATCGCGAGATGTTCGAGAAAGCCGGGCGGAACTGGGGCGTCGACTGGCGACTGCTGGCCGCCATCGGCTACCAGGAGTCACACTGGCGCTCACAGGCCGTTTCGCCGACGGGCGTCAAGGGCATCATGATGCTCACCGAGGACACGGCCGCGTACCTCGGTCTCGACGACCGCGTCGATCCCGTAAACAGCATATTCGGCGGCGCCCGCTTTTACGCCCGCCAGACCGAGCGCATCCCGGACACCGTCGATGAACCGGACCGAACCTGGATGGCGCTTGCCGCGTACAACGTCGGCTTCAACCACATCAAGGACGCTCGCTGGATCGTCGAGCAACAGGGAGGCGATCCAGACTCATGGGTCGATCTCGAGAAAGCGCTGCCGCTGTTGGGGCAGCGCCAGTGGTACACGCAACTGCCGTACGGCTACGCACGCGGCTGGGAACCCGTCCTGTACGTCAACAATATCCGCGCGTACTACAACATTCTCGTATGGCTGACCGACAACGAGCCGCTTCCCCAGGACGAATCGGCGATCGCGTCGTCCTCCTGAGCGCTCAACGCCGCTCCGCAAAGAACCCCGAAAGCAGCGCCCCGCACTCGTCCGCAAGCAGCCCGCCGTTGATTTCCGGACGATGGTTGAACGCCGGTGACTCACTGAAATCGATGACCGAACCTGCGGCCCCGGCCGCCGGATCGTAGGCACCGAACACGACGCGCGCAACGCGTGCCTGGGACAGTGCCGCCATGCACATCGCGCAGGGTTCGAGCGTGACATAAAGTGTCGCGCCGGGCAGGCGGTGGTTCAGCAGGGCCGAGCCTGCCGCGCGCAACGCCACGATCTCGGCGTGTGCGCTTGGGTCGTGATCGGCAATGGAGCGATTGTGGCCGACACCGGCGGTTTTCCCATCAATGACCACGACGGCCCCGACCGGGACCTCATCGAGTTCCAGAGCTCGTTCGGCTTGCGAAAGGGCCTTGCGCATGGACGCCGTATCCGGTCCGGTCCAACCCGTTGTTGTCACGGCTCAACGGTCACGATGATGCGTGCGTACCGGGCAAGTGGCGGACTGCCCTTGTCGCTGACGCGGAGGACTACGTGCAGTGTCTTTGTGCGCTCAACACGCGGCGCGACAATCCAGTTGGCCGCCTGGTTCGGCAAAGGCGAAAGATCCCCCTCGAAGGTACCGGCCTCCGGGTAATGGAACCAGTTGAAACCCAGGCTGTCGCCGTCCGGGTCGGAGCTGTCACCGGCGTCGACGAAAACCCCCTGCCCGGACCTGAGGGAAAGCTGCACCGGCTGCGAGAGCACGACGACCGGCGGATGGTTGGCTTCGGCGACCGGTTTGACTGTCCAGTCCATGCGCGCCGCGAAGTCGTTCTGAAAGTCATCACGCCAGCGCCAGAGCGTCACGAGGAAATCCTTGTGTTCCGGCTCCCGCCAGCGTGTGGCGCGGCCGTGCTCGGCCTGCTCCGACGGTGTCCAGGCGTCTTCCGCGTTGTTCCAGATCGGGCGTGTCTCGCGGCCGAGGTCAACGCCTTTCAAAATCGTTGCATTGTCCGGAACATACAGTTCGTACCGGCCGCCCCAGCCTCCCCAGTCGGGGCGCTCAGGCGCATTGATGCCATTGGGGATCAGCGAGAGAAATGCCGGTGTATCGCCTTCCATGCCCCAGACAACGTCGGGATAGTGCGCGCCGAGGGGACCGTGCCCCTGCTGGATGTTTTCGGCGATCCACGCATTGCTGATCGTCGTGTTGTCGATGCCGTCAACGACCCGCATGATGGCATTCCATGTCGCCATGCCGTAGTTGTCGCCGGGCGTAGCGATGTAGAACAGCTCGGGAAATCCTGTAGGCGGCGACGCCTGCCGCCACACGCGCGTCCAGCTCGCCGGCGTCCGGATAATGGGTATCGTGTTGCCGAAGGTTCGGGAGGACCTGCGCATAGGCCGCAATCCCTTTGCGTATCCAATCGGGATTGACCGTGTTGGGCAGATGCGTCGACGTGGTGGCGACGAGGCCTTCGATATCGATATCGTTGGCGTACAGCAGCAGCCGGACGAGCGACTGAATATCGTCGGGATCGGCGCCCATGTCCGTCAGCACCACCAGTCGATGACGCGGCGCCGGGCTTTCCGGTACCGGACTCGGCGCGGCGGCACGCAAATCAAAGGCGAAAACGAAAAGAGTTGTCGCCATAACGATTATTACAACGGCACTGAAACGAGACATCAATCCCACACTTTTGTCGTCAAGCCTGGTCGATTTGCGTCTCGCCACACTACCTTCGACATTTGTATCCCGCAAGCCTTGGGGCAGAGGCAAACTTCACTCGTTGAACCGTTACGGACTTTCTCCTTGGGTTGCGCAATACGCATTCGGTGCAGACTGCAGTGCGATTTGCAAACGCTCGCGCATGCCCATTTTCATGCCCAAAAACAGGCAATTTGTAAAATTCGCCGACATTTTTAACGACGTCCGCAACGACTATCGCGTATCGGTACAGATACTGATAGAAAAAAAAAATTCCAGCGCCATACTATCGCGTAAGCGAAAAACAATAAGCCGGAAAACGGCAAGGGGAGCGGATAATGGGTCGTTTGGCACAGGCTGACTGTCGTATGGGCGGTCGGGGGCGGACGTGCACGCGAATTGCCCAACTTTCGATATTGTGCGGATCGCTGTACACCACGGTCGGTATTGCAC
>JBGTLY010000067.1:0-1852 GCA_041743865.1 Woeseiaceae bacterium | reverse complement strand
TCGATGAGTCGGCACGACCGCCGGCGCGCGAGGAGCCGCAGATTCTGTTTCGGCGCGACGCTCGGTTGGAGTTTGATCCGGGGTATCAATACGGGCGCCGTCCGAAGGTCAACCTGCTGTGGCGACTTGGCGTTCCGGGGGATTGGGACGGATGGGCAATCGAACCCTGGGATCATCCGTGTCCGCCGTATGCGGAGGAGGCAGGCGCTTTCGCGCAAGCCGGCTGGGTCGCAAGGCTGTTCTCAGGACGGGCCGATTTGGAGAACGGCGACGAGGAGTCCGCCATCATCGTCGATCGTGGGCAGGCCAGGGTCGAATCGATCCGCGGCCTGCTTGACCGACTCGATGAACAGGTCGGAGTGACAACCGTCGACTGCGAGCGCACCTGCATGATTCGACACATCGAACCTTCGGTTGCGCATGGCGTGACGATTCCCGGTCCGCTGCTGGACAAACTCCGCGCAACCGCGGACGACGCATTGAAGCGAGGCCCCTATTCGGTTGTTGACAAGCTGTCTCTGCCGCCGAGCGGCAACCGACACGACTATTGGCATCCGGCACCCTATTATTGGCCGCAGCGTCTGCGCTGGCGTGGCATGCCATACGTCTTTCGCGACGGACGCCGCGTCCCCGGCACGCGGCTCTACGAGCCGCTCAGCGCCAACTACGATCGGACGCGCCTGCAACACATGTTCGACGACAGCTTCGTGCTCGCGCTCGCCTGGTATCACACAGGCGAAGTACGATACGCCGAGCATGCCGCCTGTCTGGTACGCAGGTGGTTTCTCGACCCTGAAACCGCGATGAATCCGCACCTCGAGTACGCCCAGGTCCGGTGGGGGCACAACGGCAACAAGGGCAACGGACGCGGCATAATAGAGATGAAGGACCTGTATTTCTTCCTCGATGGCGTACGACTGCTCGAACGCGGTGCTTATCTTTCGTCCTCCGAACAAGGCGCCCTGAGGCATTGGTTCGCGCGCTACATGGATTGGCTGCGTACGAGTATCCAGGGCCGTGGCGAGCGAGCGATGAACAACAATCACGGCACCTACTACGACCTGCAGCTTACAGCCATCGCGGCCTATCTGGATGAGCCGGGCATCATGCGCGAAACTTTGCGCGACAGCCGCTCGCGGTTGCTGGCTCAGTTCGACTCGAGCGGCGCGCAGCCGGAGGAACTGAAGCGCACGACCACGGCACACTATTGCTGCTTTAACCTGCAAGGCTGGATCCATCTCGCGATGCTTGCCGAGGGTGCTGGCGAGGACCTGTGGTCGTTCGAGGGACGCGATGGACGGGGAATTCGGCGCGGCATGGAATGGCTGTTGTCGCACGCGGAGCAATACTGGCCGTTCGCGCAGCTCGATGAGTTTGATACGAAGCGGTTTGCACCTATCTGGCACGCAAATGCCACGAGGTTCGGGCGGCCATTGGCGGCTTCGGATGACCATTTAGAATCGCCAGC
The DNA here is from genome assembly GCA_041743865.1 of Woeseiaceae bacterium. Classification (GTDB taxonomy): domain Bacteria; phylum Pseudomonadota; class Gammaproteobacteria; order Steroidobacterales; family Woeseiaceae; genus UBA1847. The sequence continues at coordinate 384 of JBGTLY010000067.1, read as the reverse complement.
GGATATCACGCCGCTTTTCCATCCGCACGATGGCATCATGCCGTTCTGGCAATTGGGGATCCTGACCTTGGTTTAATGGCAACCCTATGTATCCGAAAAATTTTAAACCGCTGATCATAGTTGGGCGCCAACGGGCCGGCACCCGATTTCTGACAAATTTGTTGAATTCGTTCGATGAAGTGACTATTCAGGGGGAGGTACCGACACACGTCATGGAGAAGGCTGTGCACTTCATTCGCGATGTTGATGCCTACTACGCCAGTGCTGCGGCTCGCGGCGCGCGAAATCGTCGGTACCACAGAATATGGTGCAGAAAGAAGGAGCATCTGCTCTTTGCGATCTGGGAATTCGCAAGCCAGGCGCGATCCGTCAGGACCAGCGCTA
>JBGTLY010000066.1:0-35413 GCA_041743865.1 Woeseiaceae bacterium | reverse complement strand
GCAGGAACCATCGCGGCACCGTTGCGGCCCAGGGACGTCCGGAAATCTCGGCCGCGGCGCGCCGCACCGTGCCGCGGTTCACGCGCCGGGTCTCACTCCCGTAGGCGCCGAGCAACGCGCGATCGCAAATGACGTTGATGAGGCGGGGAACGCCCTGTGACAGCCGGAAAACCTCGCGTTTTGCCCGGGCATCGAAAATATCGTTCACCGACCCGGCCACGCGGACGCGGTGATCGATGTACCGCGCGGTCTCTTCGCGCGTGAGGGGTTCGAGGTGATATCGCCCGGTGATGCGTTGCGCGAGCTGCCGAAGGTCGTTTCGTGCCAGTAGTTCGCGGAGTTCCGGCTGGCCGATGAGAATGATCTGCAGGAGCTTTTGTTTCGACGTTTCGAGGTTTGTCAGCAAGCGAACCTGTTCCAGCACGTCGCGGGCGAGATTCTGCGCTTCGTCGACGACCAGGATCGTACGGCGACCGTCAGCGTGAGCGGTTAGCAGGTAACGATTGAGCGCATCGATCATCGCCTTGATGCTGTTTTTTTCCGCGGGCTCCGGAACGCCGAGTTCCTCGCCAATGGTCTGCAGGAATTCCAGGGCGGACAGCTGTGGATTGAGGACGACGGCGACATCGGCATTCTCGGGCAGCCGGTTCTGCAGCAGGGTCCTGACGAGCGTCGTCTTGCCTGTGCCGACTTCGCCCGTCAGCTGCATGAAGCCGCCGGACTCCGTGACGCCGTAGACGAGGTGAGCGAGCGCCTCGCCGTGCCGCTCGCTCATGAACAGGTAACGCGGGTCGGGCGTTATCGAGAAGGGCTTCTCATTGAGTCCGAAAAAGCTCGTGTACATACGATTGGCGGTGCGGCCGTCCCGTCAGTGCTAGGGGCCGGGCTCCGGCCCGGCCTGCGATTCTAACCCATTTCCGAAAGCCTATTCGTCGCGTCGCCCGGGTCCCGGGAGCGTCCGCGCGCGGCTGACGGAGGCCTCCCCGAATCGATCGCGAATGCGGTTCATAGCCTCGTCGATGTGCTGCGGTCCCTGGCTACGCTCTGCGGCGAACAGATCGCCTTGCCGGTTATGCGCAAGCCCGCTGACGCCCACGCCGAGCAGGCGGATCCGCGTACCGGGATGATCGAGGACCCAGGTGCCAAGCAAACGCCTGGCCGCGTGGTGGATGTGGGCTGTCGCATCGTCCGGCGGGTGCAGTGCAGCCTGCCGGGTGCAGGTCGTGAAATCCGCTTCGCGGATCTTGAGAAACACGGTTCCCGCCGCGAGGCCCTGTCGTTGCAAGCGCCGCGCCGTGCGCTCGGTCAGCCGCAACAGCTCCCGCTCCATATCACGCACGTCCTCGAGATCGCGCGCGAAGGTGGTTTCGGCACTGATGGACTTCTCCGCGCGGCCGGTAAGCACGGGACGGTCGTCGAGGCCCGCAGCACGGGCGCGCATTCGCGGCGTGAACCGCCCGAAAACCGGTTCCAGCACTGCATCGGGGGCGGTTCGGAGGTCTTGTATCGTGCGGATCTGCATAGCCTCGAGCCGCGCGAGCGTCTTGCGGCCGACGCCGGGAATGACAGAAACGGGGAGGGGATCGAGACGCTCGCGGCATGTCCTTGCCGTAATCACGACCAGCCCGTCGGGCTTGTCGAGATCCGAGGCGATCTTCGCCACAAGCTTGTTTTCAGCGACACCGACGGACGCCGTCAACTCCGTTGCCTGCAGGATCCGCGCCTTGACCGTGCGCGCAATGGTCTCGCTCGACCCCAGGAGACTTCGACTGTCCGTGACGTCGAGGAAAGCCTCGTCCAGTGAAAGACCCTCGACCAGCGGGGTGATGTCGCCGAAGATCGTGAAGATCTGCCGCGACACGGACTGGTAGTGGCTCATTCGCGGCGCAATACGCACAAGGTCGGGACAGCGGCGCAGAGCTTCCGCCATCGGCATGGCCGATCGTATGCCATAACGTCGGGCTTCGTAACTTGCCGCGGCGACCACGCCCCGTTCACGTCCGCCGACGACGACCGGCCTGCCACGGAGTGCGGCGTCGTCGCGTTGTTCGATCGATGCGTAAAATGCATCCATATCGACGTGCAGTATCGAGCGCGCCGACATGTCTCAGTGACCGCGTTCGACGATGTACCGGGCGAGCCAACGCAATGAATCGGCATCGTCACGAAAGGGCTCAAGTTCTGCAAAGGCTTGCGAAAGGAGCGCGTCGCAGCGCTGGCGCGCTACGTCGAGACCGCACTGCCCGGGGAACGTCGCCTTGCCGAGTCCCGCATCGGAACCGGCAGGCTTGCCGATTACCTGGGTCTCGCCCTCGATATCGAGGAGGTCGTCGCGGATCTGAAACGCCACGCCCATGGCGCGGGCGAAGTTCTCCAGCGAGAGCGCCTTCTGTTGCGAGAGTCCGGGGCTCAGGAGGCAGGCGCTGACAACGGTCGCGTGAATCAGGGCGCCGGTCTTGAGGCTGTACATATGTTCCAGCTCACGGGCGGAGAGTTTTTGTCCTTCGGACGCGAGATCGATGGCCTGCCCGCCTGTCATTCCGATGGAACCGCAGGCGTCGGCGATGAGCCGTACGAGACGCACACGGGTCTCCGCCGGCACGCCTTCCATGTCCGCGAGCACGGCGAACGCCAGGGGCTGCAAGGCATCGGCGGCGAGGATAGCCGTCGCTTCGTCGTAGCGGCGATGAACGGTGGGCTGGCCCCTGCGCAGGTCGTCGTCGTCCATGGCCGGGAGATCGTCGTGAACCAGCGAAAATGCGTGAATGAGCTCGATGGCTGCCGCGGGGGCATCGAGCCGTGCTTCGTCGACGCCCGTGCACTCGCCTGTCGCGTACACCAGCAACGGACGGATCCGCTTCCCGCCGTTGAACACGGCGTAGCGCATCGCTTCGTGAAGGCGCTCCGGGCGCTCTCCCGCGCTCGGCAAGACGGCGTCGAGTTTTCGTGCCACGCGGCCCAGGTAGTGTTCGATGCGGTCCTTGAAACTCAAAATCGCCCGCTTGGCAATGGGAAACGATGAGGTAGCGTACACGATTTGGCGGCGAGTGCCGCGAGCCGGGTGGGCTATAATTCGCGTCCTTTTCGAGCGAGCGAACACGGCATGCAGGCAACGGCCAGGGCCCAGCCCAATATCGCCCTCATAAAGTATTGGGGCAAGCGCGATGCAACGCGCAACCTGCCTGCCGTCGATTCGCTGTCCCTTACGCTGTCGGACCTGTACACGGAAATGGAGGTCCGATTCGATGCCGGCCTCGTGGCGGATGTGCTCGAGGTCAATGGGGAACGTGACGAACCGCTGCTGCCGCGGGTCGTACGTTGCCTCGATACTGTCGCCGGTCCCGACCGGCCTGCCGCCCTCGTGCGGAGCACCTGCAATTTCCCGCTGGGCGCCGGACTGGCGTCATCTGCGTCGGCATTCGCGGCCCTGGTCGTGGCGGCGGCGGCGGCGAGCAAATGCGACTTCGATACCGCCACCCTGGCGGGTTTCGCAGGGGAAGCGTCCGGTTCGGCCGCCCGGTCGTTGTATCCCGGCATCGTCGTCCTCAGGTCGGACAGGGAGCGGGTGCGGGTCCAGAGCATTCGATCGCCGGCCGAGTGGCCATTGTGCGTGGTCGTCGCGATTACCGACCCGGGGCGCAAGCCCACGGCATCCGGTGCGGCAATGGAGATCAGCCGGTCGACCTCGCCATTTTACGGACGCTGGGTCGATGAGCAGCCGAGGGATCTCGAGATTGCCCTTGCCGCGGTCGCGGCGCGTGACGTCGCCGCCCTGGGCGCCATAGCGGAGCATAACTGTCTGAAAATGCATTCCGTGATGTGGTCGTCGCGTCCACCGCTCTGCTACTGGAATGCGGCTACGGTGCGCTGCCTCGAAACGGTCAGAGTATTGCAAGGTGACGGCGTTGACGTGTTCTTCACGATCGATGCGGGCCCGCAGGTGAAGGCGGTCTGTACCGCCTCGGCGGTGACTGACGTGCGCGCGGCCCTCGCGGTGACGGATGGGGTGCACGAGGTAATGGTCAGCGGACTGGGCGAAGGCGCCCGGCTCACCGGTGGTTCGGCTTGACGCGCACCGCGAGTGCGCCCGGAAAGCTGGTTCTGGCAGGCGAGTACGCCGTGCTGGAGGGTGCACCGGCCATGGTCATCGCGGTCAATCGCCGTGCGGTCGCAAGCCTGCCGGCGCCGGGAGTGCTCAGTGCAGAGGCTCGCCCGCTGCTCGAATCCGTGTGTGCCGTCCTCGGATGTCCACTGCCCGGCAACGTCGCGCTTGATACCGATTCATTTCGTGCCACTGCAGGTCCTGGCTCGGGCGTGAAGCTCGGGCTCGGATCGAGCGCCGCGCTGACGACTGCGCTGTGCCGATTGCTGTTGCCGGACGAGACACCGGCGGCGCAATTGCTCGATCGCGCGATCGCGGCGCATCGCCGGTTCCAGGGCGGTGCCGGCAGTGGCGTCGATATTGCGGCAAGCGTCACTGGCGGCGTCATTCGCTTCCGCATGGATGACGGGGTGCCGGACCGGCTGCCCTGGCCCGGGGCGTTGCATTACTCGGTCTGGTGGAGCGGTGTGCCGTCCAGCACCCGGCAGCTGCTCGCGCGCCTTGCGCGTTCGGGACCGTCATCGACGCGCGACGATCTTGCTCGCGCGGCACGCCGCGTTGCCGACTGCTGGTGCGGGGACCTGCACGAAGAACTGTTGCCGGGGATGGATGCCTACATCACAGCGCTGGGCGCTTTCGATCTCGAGCACCAGCTCGGCGTGTTCGCCGCCGGCCACGGTGAGCTTACCGCGGCCGCGCGTTCGGTCGGTGTGCTCTATAAACCCTGCGGCGCCGGCGGCGGCGATGCCGGCATCGCGCTGACCGACGACGAAGCCGCGCTATCTGCGTTCGCCGTGCTGGCGGTGCGACAGGGTTTCACCCGGCTCGACCTGTCGATCGACGAACGCGGTTCGGTGTCAGAGGGTAGTACACCATGACGGACTCACGTCTCCGGGGATTGCATCGCCTGTCCCTGAAGGAGCGGATCTCGGCGCTCAGAACCGCGGGCTTTCTCGGTGAGGCTGACGCTGCACTGTTGCAGGCGGGCGTGCCGCTGCTCCCCACCGCCATGGCGGACACGATGATCGAGAATTCGATCGGCAGCTTCGGGCTGCCGCTCGGCATCGCGCCGAATTTCCGCGTGGACGGCCGCGATTACCTCGTGCCGCTGGTCGTCGAAGAGCCGTCGGTCGTCGCGGCGCTTAGCTCCGCTGCCCGGCTGGCGAGGCAGAACGGCGGGTTCACGACGATACGGTCGGAGTCGCTGCTCATAGGGCAGGTGCACCTCCATGAGCTTCCGGCGCCCGACGACGCCGCAAACCGGGTGCGGACAAACCGTGACGCCCTGGTCGCGGCGGGCAACGCCGCACTGCCCCGGCTGGTGGCCCGTGGTGGTGGCTTGCGCGACATCGAGGTTCGTCAGCTCACGCTCGAGCGGGGCGAGCAGGTGCTGACCGTCCACCTCCTGGTCGACACGAAGGACGCCATGGGCGCAAACGTCGTGAACAGCCTGTGCGAGAAGCTCGCGCCCGAACTCGCGGCCGTCACTGGCGGCCGTGTGGCCCTCCGCATATTGTCCAATCTCGCCGATCGCGCCTTGCTCGTGGCACGCGCGCGTTTCGCGCTCGCCGATCTCGGGACCACCACGGAAGCCGCCATCCGCGCGCGTGACGGCATCGTTTTCGCGAACCGGCTCGCCTGTGCGGATCCTTACCGGGCGGCCACGCACAACAAGGGAATCATGAACGGCATCGACGCCATGGCCATCGCGACCGGCAACGACTGGCGCGCCATTGCCGCCGGTGCGCATGCCTACGCCGCGCGGAGCGGTCGCTACGTCGCTCTGACGGATTGGCAGGTCGGGCCGGATGGCGACCTGGAAGGGCGTATAGAACTGCCTTTGAAGCCGGGCATCGTGGGCGGCACCGTCGACAGCAATCCTGGGGCAGGACTTTGCCTGCGCTTGACCGCCGTGCGGAGCGCGGACGAACTTGCGTCGCTGCTGGGCGCCGTCGGACTTGCGCAGAACTTCGCAGCGCTTCGGGCGCTTGCCACTACCGGCATCCAGGCCGGCCATATGCGATTGCATTCGCGAAGTGTCGCCGCGGCGGCTGCCATTCGCCGCGGGCAACCCGCCGAAACGCCACGGCTGACCGGCGGTGCAACGGCCTGTGGCAAGGTCATCGTCTACGGTGAACACGCCGTCGTCTACGGGCGCCACGCACTGGCGCTCCCCATTTCCGACGCCGTCCGTGCCAGGGCAAGTCGCAGCCGCAGACCCGTGCTCGACATACCGGCGTGGGGGCTCAGCGCGACGCTCGCGGCAGGGGAGACGTCCGATCCGGCCGCCATGGTGGCGACAATACGCGGTGGACTTGGGCTGGCCAAGAATGAATGGTCGATCAACGTCGATACGCGCTTGCCTCGGGCGATGGGGCTGGGATCCTCCGCCGCCCTTGCCGTGGCCGTAACGCGGGCGCTCGCGCTGGCGACCGGCGTAACCGTGGACGACGCCCGTGTGAACGAGATCGCCTTCGATTGCGAAAAACTGGCACACGGCACACCGTCCGGTGTCGACAACACGCTGGCATGCTACGGGCGTGCCTTGCTGTTCAGTCGCGGGGACGTCGCACATGCGGAACCGCTCGATCTTGCGGCGGTTCCGCCGATCGTCATCGCTGTGAGCGGCAGCCCGGGACGAACCGTGGAACAGGTTGCCGCGGTGCGTGAACGACGCGCTGCAATTCCCGGGCGCTACGATGCTGTGTTCGACGAGATGGATGCCGCGTGCCTCGAAGGTGCGAGCGCACTGGTTGCCGGCGACTACCTGACGGCGGGCGCTCTGATGAACCTGTGCCATGGCCTCCTTAACGCGATCGGCGTATCAACGCCGGAGATCGAGGGACTGGTCGCCCTCGCACGCCAGGCCGGCGCGGCAGGGGCGAAGTTGACCGGTGCGGGTGGAGGTGGTTCCATCATCGCGATTTGTCCGGGCCGCACGGCGGAGGTGGCGGCCGCCCTTGCTGCCGCAGGCTACCGGACATTCGGACTTCAGGATGAGTTGCCGTGAACGACGCACACAGGATCGTATCCTCGGAAAGCGAAGAACTCATACTCGTCGACGAGGAGGACAGTGAGATCGGCCATCTCTCGAAGGCTGACGCGCACGACGGGTCCGGCGTATTGCATCGGGCGTTTTCCGTCTTCCTGTTCGACGCCGACGGCCGCCTGCTGCTGCAGCAGCGTGCCGCCGGGAAGCGCCTGTGGCCCGGCTACTGGTCGAACACCTGCTGCAGTCATCCGCGGCGCGGCGAATCGCTCTCTCTGGCAACGGCCAGACGCTTGCTAGACGAACTGAATGTCGAGGCAGGTCTCGAGTTCGTGTACAAGTTCTGTTACCAGGCCGACTATGGTGCGGCCGGCGCGGAGAATGAATTGTGTCACGTCTACCTCGGAACGGCACCGCGCGACATTCGCCCGAATGCCAGTGAGATCGCCGCGGTGACCTTCATGGATGTCCTAGATCTCGAACGGGCGCTCGATTCGCGAGCCGGGGAATTCACGCCCTGGTTTCGGATGGAATGGCGCACGCTTCGCGAACAGCATGGCGCGCAGCTCGACGCCTATATCCGGACCGGCCGCCCTAGCTGACGTAGCGGTAGTATTCGATCCCGAGATCGGAGAAATGGCGGTCGTCGCTGTACCCGACGCGATCGACAACGAACTCCTTGCTCGGTACGTAGTCCAGTCCGCTCACCCGACGGCCGTCGTGCAGGGCCTGGTACTGTGCTTCATCAAGGTCGACGGCCATTTGCATTGCACTGCCGAAGCCGATGGCAGCGGTCGCGTCGCGCCAGCCTTCCGCCATGTAAAAAGGGATGACCTCGGCCGCGTCACCGCTTCCGTAGCCCAGCGTGAGGACTTCCTCGCCCGCAGTGAGTGAGCCTTCCTCGAGTGCCTGTTCGAAACCCGCTGCGAGCCACGCGGGCAGGGCCGCCGTATAGAGGTTGCCGAGGTCGAGCATCGTGTCGCTGCCGAGCGCGAGCTTGTCGAGTATTTCGCGACGAAAGTGTCGCGAGGCGCGAAACGCCTGCAATACCGCCATGGTCAGCGGGTAAACCTCGTCGTGCAGGCGCTCGGGCCTCGCAAGGCGAGCAACCGGCGGCTTGCCCAGCATTTCGCGGCACACATCTTCTACCCCCACACCCGCCTCGTAGCAATACGAAGCGAGCTCGGCCTTGTCCGTCGCATTGCCGGTGCTGAGCGCGAAGAGATACGAAACGGCAAAGCCGGTTTCCGGCATCCGCCGGTATGGCCGGTGCATGAAGACGGTTTTCAGCGAGCGCAGGTATGCGATCGCTTCAAGCCGCCGCTTCTCGTACATGTCATTCAGGGCGTGCAGGGTTTCATCGATATAACAGGTCGTCGAGTACTTGCCATTGAAAACGGGAAAGTCCTGGACCTGGTGCGATTCGGAACGGTCCTGGCCGCAGAAGCGGGACATCGGTTTGCGAAAATCCATGATGCGGTAGTCGGACGCCGACCCCGATCCAATCAGGTCGACGACAGCGAGCCGCGGATCTTCTTCCAGCAACATCGCGACCGCGCCGGCGCCCTGGGTCGGTTCCCCGCTCGAGCCTCGCGCATACTCTGCGATATCCGCACACACCACGATGGCCTGGCTGCCTGCACCGTCGAGCGCGAGGTGCCGGATTGCGCCTTTCATGCCGTACACACCACCGAGACAGGCGTGTTTGAACTCCGGAACTTCGCAACGGCGCGAGATCGGGTCCCTGCCCCGTCCCTCGAGGGCACGATCGACCATTCCCTTGACGATGATCGCACCGGCAGAATTGTCGGTACTGGACTCGGTACCCAGCCCCAGGAACTTGACGCGCCGGGGATCGACGTCGTACTGCTCGATGAGCCGCAGGACGGCCGTGGCCGCCATCGTGTACACACTCTGGTCCGGACCGCGAACCCGGAAACTGCGCCCGACGATTTCACGGATTTTTGGCCACTGGTTGTCGGTCCAGTCGCACCAATCCTCGAGCCACACCCGGTAGGGTGGTACGTAGGCGGCAAGACCGCTGATTCCGATGGGTTTCCTGTGCACGGGCTCGATCATGGGGAGGGGCAGCTCAGCCCGGGAATTTTAGAGGTCTGCGGCACGCCGCTCAACTACTTAATTCGCCGGCGAACGGCGGCCTGCCGCCTGCAGCATCAGAGGGCCAGGGCAGCAAGCAGCAGGGCGCCGAGCAACATCACTGAAAAGCCCAGTAGGTACGCGATGAGGAGTACAACAAACTTCAGGATCGTCGCAAGCCGGCCCTGACCATAGACCCGACGCATCGAAATAAGCAGGTATACCGGGATGTAAAACGAACTGGCAACCACCGGCAAAACCGCCAGGGCCTCGTGGAGGCCAAGGGCACTGGCGAGCCGGCTCCAGAGGATTTGCAGGATCAGCAACAGGAAGAAGAACGAGTGAAAATGGACGAAGAAGAGCAGGTGTTCGACATAATAACGGCGGGAAAGCGGGTAGAGGATCTTGAGTACCAGTGCCATGAGGGGCAGCAGGAGGATCAGCGCGGCAGGAATGCGGTCGATCAATTCGGCGCTCAGGCCCTCGGCTCCGGCCGCCTGCCACCGCTCGCACAAGCGCTGCAGGCGCACGGGCGTCAAGCGCCGCTGCATCCAGGCGGGCGCGCCGGAAATATCGAATTCCTGCGTCGTGCAATCGATGACGTCGTCGTCGCCGAAGGTCAGGACGAGTCCGCCCGGGTCGTTACGGTTCTCCGCGCCGGCTCCCGGCGCCTCTGGCGGGTGCGGTGCGCCAGGGATGTCACTGCCCGCGGCGTCCGTTGCCGTGTCGGTGGCACTGGCGAACGGTCCGTCCGGACCCAGCATTGACTCGTCGATGATCCCGTCCCGAGCCAGCTCTTCGAGGACCTGGCGCGCCTCGCGGCGGCCTTCCGCTCGCGCTGCGTCGATACGAGCCGCCTCGCCGCTGTCCGTTACCGTTTCGGTTTCAGCACCGTCTTCCGGCGCGAAGAAAATTTCGAAGTTGCTCTGCGGGTCGAAAAAGGCAACGACGAAAAAAACGAGGCTCAGGACGAGGTACATGCGGAACGGCGGCATGAAACGCGCCCGGCGGCCCTCGAGATATTCGCGCGTCAGCCGCCCGGGGCGGCCGAGCAGGGGAACCAGCGTCCGCCACAAGCGGGAATCCAACTCGAAGAGGTCCCCGAAGGCGTCACGAATCAATTCCCAGAGGCTGATCAGGCGGCTCGTAGCGCGTTGTCCGCAACGCCCGCAATACTGGCCCACGAGGGCGGAACCGCAATTGAGGCAACGATCCGGGTTATCCGTCACCGGGTTTGAATCGTCGGTGTCCGGCATGCGAACGCCTCGCGACTAGACGTCGTCCGCCGCGGCACTATCGTCGGCGGTCTGCTGGTTGGCAGTCTTCCTGCGCGGCGAAGCCTTGCGTTTGGCCGCAGTCCTCGCGGAAGCCTCCGGCCGCTCGCTCGCCTGCCGGCTGAGTTCCTCCGGCGCAAAGTCATCGACGGACAAAAGGTCGAAAACCTTGTCGTGATAGTCGTGCAGCGCCGCTGCCTCTGTGTCGTTGATGACTCCGGCTGCAAGCGCTTCGTCAATCTGCAGGCCGAGATACTCCGACTTGATCAGCCCTTCCTTCTGCGCCTGGCGCAGCCGCTTCTCGAGCGGAGCGAGCGTTTCGGCGAGCACGAGAGCCTCTTGCAGCAGGCCGACGGGGTTGCCGGGCTCCACGGCGGTATACGCAAACTGGCACAGGCGTTCCCGCGCTTCGCCGGCGGTCGTGATCAGTTCGACGACCTTGCCGCCGAGCTCGTCCGCTGGTGCCGAGTACGTCCGCCCGCGCGGGAATATGAAAAACCGCAGCATACCCGCGACAAACCGGTTCGGCAGGTTCCTCAGAAAGGCGTGCAGGGCCTCCTGGGCCTGGTACATCAGGGTTCGCACAGACCATTCGACAAGCGGCAGGTCCGTCGCGCGCCGCCCCTGGTTTTCGAAATGCTTGAGCACACAGGATGCGAGGTACATGCTGCTCAACACGTCGCCGAGGCGCGCCGACAAGAGCTCTCGCTTCTTGAGGCCGCCCCCCAGCGTGAGCATCGCGAAGTCCGATGCGAGCGCAAACGCCGCGCTGTAGCGATTGATGTTCTGATAGTAGCGGCGCGTAGGCGTATTGAGCGGTACACGACTGAATTTCGCATGGGACAGTGCGAGAACCAGTGATCGGGCGATATTGCTGATTGCATAACCGATATGCCCGAACAGGGCATTGTCGAAATCGATCAAGCCGCGATCGAAGTCTTCATCGGCCGCTGCCTGCAACTCGCGCAACACGAACGGGTGACAGCGAATAGCGCCCTGTCCGTAGATGATCAGGCTGCGCGTAAGGATGTTCGCGCCTTCCACCGTGATCGCAATCGGCGCCGCCATGTAGCCTCTGCCGAGATAGTTCCTGGGCCCCATCATGATGGCTTTGCCGCCATGCACATCCATCGCATCGTTGCCGACCTTGCGGCCGAGCTCCGTGCAGTGGTACTTCAGTATCGCCGACGGCACAGCGGGTTTTTCGCCCTGGTCGATAGCACCGGCCGTCACCGAAACGGCGGCATTCATGATGTAAGTGTGGCCGGCAATTCGCGCCAGGGCTTCCCCGACGCCTTCGAAAGCGGCGATAGGAATATTGAACTGCTTGCGGATACGCGCATAGGCGCCGGTCGCATAAGCGGCCGACTGTCCGCCGCCCGTTGCGCTCGAGGGCAGCGTGATCGCGCGGCCGACTGACAACAGCTCGACGAGCATCTTCCACCCCTTGCCCGCCATCTCCACGCCGCCGATGATGTAGTCGAGGGGTACGAAAACGTCCTTTCCGGAGGTAGGGCCGTTCTGGAAAGCGATGCCGAGCGGATAGTGCCGCCGCCCGACTTCGACACCGGCGGTACCGGTTGGAATGAGCGCCGCGGTGATGCCGTACTCGTCCCGGTCGCCGATGAGGTGATCCGGGTCATACAGCTTGAACGCGAGGCCGAGTACCGTCGCGATCGGCGCAAGCGTGATGTAACGCTTGTTCCAGTTCAGGCGAATTCCGACAATCTCTTCACCTTCCCACCGGCCCTTGCAGACGACCCCGGTGTCGATGATGGCGGCGGCGTCCGAACCGGCTTGCGGGGACGTTAGGGCAAAGCAGGGAATTTCCGTGCCCCGCGCCAAACCCGGCAGGTACCGCTCTTTTTGTTCTTCCGTACCGTAATGCAGCAGCAACTCGGCGGGGCCCAGCGAGTTCGGAACGCCGACAGTGGACGAGGCAACCGCGCTTCTGCTCGCGAGTTTCTGGATGACCACCGCATTCGCGTAAGCGGAGAAGCCCAGTCCTCCGTATTTCTTCGGGATGATCATCGCGAAGAAGCGTTGCTCGATGATGTAGTCCCAGACGTGTCGCGGCATGTCGGCCAGTTCGTGGCCGATCTCCCACTCATCAAGCATACGACAGAGTTCTTCGCACGGTCCGTCGACAAACGCCTGTTCTTCCCCGGACAGGGCAGGGGGTGGAAACGACATCAGTCGATCCCAGTTCGGCATGCCCGAGAACAGTTCGCCGTCCCACCACACGTTTCCTGCCTCGAGAGCTTCGCGCTCGGTTTCGGACATCGACGGCAGCATCGTCCGATAGATATCGAGCATCGGTTTCGTGATTTTCTCGCGGCGCAACTCGATCATGTTCGGAACGATGAGAAGGGCGAAGCCCAGCCACAGCAGCAACAGCCACCACCACGCGCCGTCGCCGAGCAGTGTGTAAGCGACAAGCGCAACACCGGCGGCCATCGTAGAGCGACGCAGATCGATGCGCTGGTAAGCGAGGTACAAGGCTCCGCCAACGAACAGCAGAAACCAGAACAAAGATGCGGCGATGCCGGACAAGATCGTCAATCTCCCGAATGATGGAATTGCGACACCGCGAAACGGTATCGCCGGGGCTGTTGGAACACTACCACCCCCCGACTGCCGGCGCCATCAGACGCCGCGCAGTCCGCTGCTAGAGCAGCGTGCTGATGGCGGCCCGCTCCTCGCGAAGTTCGTTTTCAGTTGCATTCATGCGTTTGCGGCTAAAGTCTTCGATATCCAGACCATCGACGATCTGGTATTCACCCGCCGCACAGCGCACCGGAAACGAATAGATGATGCCTGGTTCGATTCCGTAACTGCCGTCTGCCGGTACGGCCATGCTCGTCCAGTCGTCGTCCGGCGTGCCGAGCGCCCAGTCGCGCATATGATCGATCGCCGCCGATGCAGCGGATGCGGCGGACGATGCACCGCGGGCTTCGATGATCCTCGCGCCGCGCTGCTGGACGACCGGTATGAATGTGTCGCTCAGCCATTCGCGGTCGACGAGTGACAGGGCCGCTTTGCCTTTGACCGTAGCGTGGCTGATATCGGGGTACTGGGTCGCGGAGTGGTTACCCCAGATCATTACGTGGCGTATATCCGTGACGTGGCTCCCGGTCTGGTCGGCAAGCTGCGCCAGCGCGCGGTTGTGGTCGAGCCGTGTCATGGCCGTGAAGTGTTTCGCCTGCAGGTCGGGTGCATTGCTGCTGGCGATCAGCGCGTTGGTGTTTGCCGGGTTGCCGACGACCAGTACTCGGACGTCACGGTTTGCATGATCGTTCAGTGCTTTGCCCTGCACGGAGAAAATCCGGGCGTTGGCCTCAAGCAAATCTTTACGTTCCATGCCGGGACCGCGCGGGCGTGCACCGACCAGCAAAGCGTAGTCCGAGTCCCGGAACGCAACTTTCGGATCGTCAGTCGGTACGATGCCGGCGAGAGTCGCGAAAGCGCAATCGTCGAGTTCCATGACCACACCCTTGAGCGCAGACAAGGCCGGCGGAATCTCCAGCAATTGCAGGATCACCGGCTGGTCGCTGCCGAGCATCTGCCCTGAAGCGATGCGAAACGCGAGCTGGTAGCCAATCTGGCCGGCGGCGCCGGTGATCGTGACGCGAACGGGTGATTTCATTGCATTTTCCTGGGCGTAGTGCAGAACCGGGTCGGAGCGCCCCCTGATCCGGTCGCCTGATCCGGTCGTTTGATGCCGTTGATGTTACGTTTTTTTCGGGGCATGGCCGCGGCGGAGATTTTAGCACTGCGCTCCGCATTTCGGCAGCGTGCCCCTCATTCTGCGCCGGTGTCGATTGCGGGATACTGGCGCAGCAAGGACGCCCGCTCCACCGTTGCCTGCTCCGTCTGTCCCATGGACTCCAGCGCCTGAATGCAGGACAGCCAGTCCGCGGGATCCAACCGGAGCTCCGGGCTGCAGGACGTTGGTTCATCTGTGCGAACGTCCGGATCGGGCAAGGCATCTGGTATGCCATCGTCGAAAGGCGCAGCGGCCGCGCCGGCTTTTTCTCGCTGCGGGCCGCCCAGTTTCCTCGCACGAGACTCGACGGCCGCTTTGTGGACAGCCGTGCTGGAGGACTCTGCGGGATAAACGATGCTGTCCCCACGCTCCGGTTCGGACACGAGCTGATAGGCAAGCCCAACACACAGTACCGTGCTGGCGGCCATTGCCAGCGGCTGTGTCCAGCGCCGGGTGGTGCGGGATTTCAATGCCTGGCGCGCTTCTGACAGGACCGCCGCGTCGAGAGATGCCGAAGTCTGCTCTGTCGCGACTGCCTCGTACAACCGTCGAAGGCGAAGGTCAGTCGGCGAAATGCCGTCGGACGGGTCGTCGTTCATGGGCTACCCACCTTGTGCAGGCCCCGACGTATGGCACCCGTAGCCGATGCGGGTGTGACAGGCGCGTCGTCGAGTTGCTCGCGAAGTTTGCGGTTTGCGTAGCGGATGCGGCTTTTCGCGGTCTCACGATTGACCCCGGTGACGTCTGCGATTTCATCGAGGTTCAGACCGCCTTCCGCGTGGAGAAGCCATGCTTCACGCTGTTCCTGCGGAAGATTCTTCATTGCAAGGTCGAGTCGCTGCCGCAGCAGGGCATGCTCGGTCAATGTCTCCGGGTCCGGTTCGGCCGACAGTTCCCGGTCGGGATCCACACCTGCGCTGAGTTCATGTCGCTGGTTACGTCGCAGGTAATCGATGAAGCAATTATGGGCGACGCGGAACAGGAACGTCCGGAAGGCGGCGGTCGGACGGTAACTCTGGCGTGCCTTTACGATCTTGCTCCAGGCGTCCTGGAACACGTCCTCTGCGGCATCCGGACGGTAGCTCAGACGCAGGAGGTAGCGGTACAACGCATCCTTATGACGCCGGTAAAGCATATCGAACGCAGCGACGTCGCCGGTGCGATAGCGCTCCATCAGCGCACTGTCGTCGGTATCGCGCTCCATCGCACGAGCATAGGCCAGCACCGGCGCGCGTGAAAGCACCGGCGCACCACCCTCGAATGCCCAATTGAGACCCATCATCCCTCTGCAAACGCATGCCGCAGGCGCCAGGGGTCAAAAAAGGCCTTGCAATTGTTATCTATAGTGTTATAGTCAACTACAACACCAGTTCAGTAACAATAGTCAAGAACCGACGCTAACCGTCGGACCACCGCAGAGAGAGGATCATGCACACACGTGTTGCCCAGCACCTCAATGAAATGGTCAGCCTGTCGATAATGGCCTTGCTGATCGTTGCGTTGGCAGCCGCTGAGTCCGGCCAGGTCGTTGTGCCGCCCGGCGCCATGCCCCAGTTGGCTGCCGGCCAGGATTTCAGTGTCCGTCACGAAGGCGAGTAGAGTAGCGACGGATTTGCGCCGGCCGACATACTCCCGGCCGGCGCCTTTTTGTGCTGCGTACGCGCGCGACACCTGAGGCAGCCACCGGCTACGGAAGGATGTATGGACCCGAAGTGGAATGAAGATCAGCCGATTTATCGCCAACTGCGCGACCGCGTGGTAGCGATGATTCTGGAGGGCGTGCTCGCGGACGGTGACGCGTTGCCATCGGTGCGCAACGTCGCTGCAGAGTACCGGCTGAATCCGCTGACCGTACTGAAAGGCTACCAAGAGCTCGTTGACGAAGGTTTGGTCGAGAAAAAGCGTGGGCGCGGAATGTTTGTCAACGACGGCGCCCGCAAGCAGCTCATGAAAGACGAGAGGCAGCGATTCATCGACAAGGAGTGGCCTGCCATCCTGGACACAATCAGCCGACTCGAACTCGATCTCGAAGAGCTGGTAACGCAGGCGAAACAGGCAGAGCAAGCGGGGAACGGGAATGACTAGCCTTGTCAGCGCACGCAACGTATCGAAGCGCTATGGCCGTGTAGCGGCCGTGGATGACGTCAGCTTCGATATTGAGAAGGGCAGGATACTGGGTCTCATAGGACCGAACGGCGCCGGAAAGACGACACTCCTGAAGGCCGTACTGGGCCTGACGGATTGCGACGGGGAATTGTCGGTGCTAGGCCTCAACCCGTTCCGGCAACGTCGCGCGCTCATGCAACAGATCAGTTTCATCGCCGATGTCGCGGTGCTGCCGCGGTGGATTCGTGTGTCCCAGCTTCTAAATTTTGTCGAAGCAACTCATCCAAATTTTTCCCGGCAGCGTGCTGAAAAGCTGCTGGCAGAAACAAAGGTCAGGCGCAATGCCAAAGTTCGGGAGTTGTCCAAGGGCATGGTGACGCAACTGCACCTGGCGATCATCATGGCCATAGATGCGAAACTACTCGTGCTCGATGAGCCGACGCTCGGACTCGATATTATTTTCCGCAAGGAATTTTACGCGAATCTTCTGGGCGACTATTTCGACGAAGAGCGGACGATCCTGATTACGACACACCAGGTGGAGGAAATTGAACGCCTGTTGACGGATGTCATGTTCATCAATGAAGGCCGCATTCTCCTGAATACGTCGATGGACTCATTGTCGGAGCGCTATTCACAGCTACTGACTTCAGGCGAAAAGGCGGTTGCAGCAAGGAAACTGGGACCCATTGCCGAAAGCGAATTATTCGGGAAATCCGTCTTGCTGTTCGACGGCGTCGGCCGCGAGTCGCTGCACGGGCTCGGGGAAATCCATACCCCGTCGGTCGCCGACCTGTTCGTTGCGAAGGTCAAGGGAGCGCGCGCATGATCGCCCATCAAGCCACTCTCGTACGTCGGGAGGTCTGGGAGCATCCCGCGATCTGGGTCACGCCTGTTGTCATCGCGACAATCGTGTCGCTGCTGACACTTACCGGCCAGGTAACCGTCTCCGCCTTCGGCGAGGCCGTCAACCTGGCCATAGTGGGTGCACAAAATATCGATGAGGCGCATCGTGCGCTCGTGCTGAGCAGCGTGCTGCTTGTCGTTTCAACGATATTCGCAAGCGGCGCCGGGATCATTATGACGTTTTACAGCCTGGATGCCTTGTATGCCGAGCGCAAGGACAAAAGTATCCTGTTCTGGCGATCGTTGCCGCTAACCGACGCAGAAGCGATACTCTCGAAACTGATTACGGCGCTGTTTGTGATCCCACTGGTCACGCTGGTCGTCGCACTCGTAACGCACCTCGTCATACTGCTTTTTGTGGGCGTCTGGGTGAAGTTGCAGGGCGGCGATGCAATACACCTCGTGTGGTCTCCCGTACGGCTCGCCGACCTGTGGCTGGCCTGCCTGCTGCTGGCGGTGACCATTCCATTGTGGCTTGCGCCGCTCGTCGGCTGGTTCCTGTTCGTGTCCACTTTTGCGAAACGCTCGCCTTTCCTCACCGGCTTTCTTCCGATCCTCGTGTTGCCGATGCTCGAACGCATGCTTGTCGGTACACACCTGTTCTGGGATGCGATCGTGGTGCGTACGTTTCAGCCGCCGGTGTTGAAGTTTCGGCAGTTCGACTGGATGGAACAGGGCAGCTTGCCCGAAAAACTCGACATGGAATCGATGAGCCTGGTCCAGCAAATAGATATTGCGGGTTTGTTTTCATCGCTGTCGTTCTGGGCAGGCATTGCTGTCTGCGCGTTATTTGCCGCAGCGGCGATCTATGTGCGGCGATATCGCGACGAAAGCTATTGATCCGTCGCGGACCGGCCCACGCCGTACTTGCGAAGCTTGCCACGCAGCTGATCGTAGGTAAGGCCGAGCAGATCCGCGGCCATGCGCTGATTGAATCGTGCTCGGGCCATTGCCGCCTGAAGGAGCTCCCGCTCAAGCTCGCCGAGCTGCGCTGCAAGGTCGGTGGGCAGCAGTGCCTGGGTACTGTCCCTGACGTTTGCTTCGAGGCGGCGTACAGGTGCCGACGGTGTAAACGGTGAATCGAACGGGTCGAAGGCAATATCATCGATCACATCGCCATCGTCCGCTGCACGGTATACCGACCGTTCCACGGCATTCTTGAGCTCACGCACATTGCCCGGCCACTCGTATTTTAACAACGAGGAGGTCGCCCGGGACCCGAACCCCGGGAACAGGGGTCTGCCAAGCTCGCTCGACATATTGACGGCAAATGCATGCGCAAGCGGCAGGATGTCTTCCGTACGCTCGCGTAAAGGCGGAATTGTAATCACGTCGAATGCGAGCCGGTCGAGCAGGTCCTCGCGGAACTCGCCTCTCGCGGCCAGGGCACGGAGATCTGCATTGGTCGAGCCGACTGTGCGGACATCAACCCGCAGCGTGTCATTGCCGCCGACCCGCTGAATCTCTCCGTACTCGATGACTCGCAGGATCTTTTCCTGCATACGCAGACTGATTGTGGCGAGCTCATCGAGTATCAGAGTTCCGCCGTCGGCCCGTTCAAAATGCCCCACATGGGTCCTGGACGCGCCGGTAAACGCGCCCGCTTCGTGACCGAACAGTTCGGATTCGAGAATTGACTCGGTCAGCGCTGCGCAGTTCACCTTTACAAAGCGGCCTTTCCAGCGCCCGGACAGGAAGTGCAGTCGCGAAGCCACGAGTTCCTTGCCCGTGCCCCGCTCCCCGACGACGAGCACAGGCTTCGACAGGGGCGCGGCGCGGGACACGTGTTCCAGCATTCCGAGGAATACAGGTGCCTCGCCGATGATGGGCTGGGTTGTTTGCCACTCGCTCATCGGACGATTCTCCCAAGGGTTGGTGAGAAAAGCCAATAGTTGGCTAACCACGCCCAATACCCAAGGCATCGATCGGAGCATGTCCTCACTGAAAATCTATACTAAACAGAGACTTACTAAGACACACGGGCGTTGGCACGGAAGATGCAATTTCGATGGCACCAACCACCAATTCGCTGAGGACAGTTACATGGGCATTTTCACGAGATTTTCGGACATCGTGAACTCCAATATCAACGCAATCCTGGACAAGGCCGAGGATCCGGAGAAGATCGTGCGCCTGATGATCCAAGAGATGGAGGACACGCTCGTCGAGGTACGATCCGCGGCCGCCCGGTCGATCGCCGACAAGAAGGACCTCAACCGCAGACTTGAAGCACTCGACCGGGAAAAAGGAGAATGGGACGACAAGGCGGAACTCGCCATGCGCAAAGGTCGCGAAGACCTTGCGAAAGCGGCGCTCGTCGAAAAATCACGGGCCAGCTCTGCCGCTGATGCCGTGAAAAACGATTACGAGGCAGTCGACGAGGGACTTGCAAAGCTGAACGAGGATATTGCCCGGCTTGAAGCCAAGCTCGAAGACGCAAAAGCCCGCCAGAAAGCGCTGCTGGCCCGCCACAAGACCGCCAACAGCCGCCTCGCCGCGCGCAAAAAACTCTACGACTACAAGATCGACGACGCAATGGTGCGCTTTGAGCAATACACCCGGCGTATCGATGACGTGGAAGGTCGGGTGGAAGCCTACGATCTCGGCATCCCCAAAGACCTGCGCCATGAATTCGCCAGCCTCGAAGCCGACGAATCCGTGCAGCAGGAATTCGATGATTTGAAGCGGCGCGTCAGGGGTGAGCGGACCGCCGAGGCAGAGTAAGCGATGGGTACCGTTTCGAC
Organism: Woeseiaceae bacterium; assembly: GCA_041743865.1. Classification (GTDB taxonomy): domain Bacteria; phylum Pseudomonadota; class Gammaproteobacteria; order Steroidobacterales; family Woeseiaceae; genus UBA1847. The sequence goes on along the minus strand of JBGTLY010000066.1, from coordinate 15,429 downwards.
ATTGGCGGTCATACTGACGCTCACCATTGTCGCGCCTCTCGCGATCATTTTGCACTTCGTGACGAAGTGGAAGCAGTCGCGAGAGATATCCGGCGATGACGAACAGTTGCTAGAGGAACTCTACGCATTGTCACAACGGATGGAGGAGCGTCTTTCGACGCTCGAGAAAATCCTGGATGACGAACTACCCGAGGGGAGAAGAAAATATGACTAGGCGAGCCTGGGATTTGGACCAGGGCTCTTTCCGGGGATTCTACCGCGACCCGGAGAACGGCTGGCTATTCGGTGTGTGCGCAGGGATTGCCGACAGGTACAACCTGCACATCCTGATGGTCCGGGTAGTATTCGTCGTCTTCCTGCTTGTCTTCACGTGGCTCACGGCGTTGACATACATCGCTGCCGTACTGCTGATTCGCGAAAAACCGCTTGTGTACTCGGGACGTGACAACGAGGACGAATTCTGGCGCCGGAACAGAAACCACTGGAGACACTCATGAGCACCCGTAGTCGAGAGAATGAACGTCGCTTTCGCCGTAGTTCGGATTGCGCGATGCTTGGCGGGGTATGTGCGGGACTGGCCGAATATTTTGGCTTCAACTTGCGCGTAACACGCCTGCTCGCGGTGATCGGCTTTTTCATAAACCCGGTGCTCGCGATAATTGCCTACCTTGCAGCGGTCGTCCTGGTACCAGCAGACTCCACACGACGTAAGCTGCACGACGTCGATCCGGGCTTCAAGCGTTCGGTTCGGTCATCGCCGGGCCAGGCAATGACCGATGTGCGGCGGAGGTTCCAGTCCCTTGACCGCCGGCTGGCTCGGCTCGAAAAATATGTTACCTCGAGCCGCTACAATCTCGACCGTGAATTTAAGGAACTCGGTCACGGCAGGAAAAGGACTACCGGGGAAAGTTCATGAGCAACATGTTTTTCGTAGTGTGTATCGTCGCTATTGCCTGCGGCACTGGCGTATTGATTGAATATTTCAAGTCACGCGCAGTACGGGAAAAGCGCGCCGTCAGCGACGATGCGCTCTCCCAGATAGACGCCCTGGAAGAGCGTATACGCGTGCTCGAGCGTATAGTTACAGAAAACCGTTTCGACCTGAAAAAGGAGATCGAGCGCCTGTAGGCGAGCCGCTTACTCAGAATTTTCCTTGTACGCTCGCACTTCCTCGTTGAATCGGGCAGCGACGAGTTCCATCTCCTGCACGGCGGCATTGTACTTCTTGGTCAGTGCAGCATCACGACTGGCCCGTTCCTCTTCAGTGATTTCCGGCATGGATGCAACCGTGTCCTTTTCCTGCGTTTCGATGCACGCAAGATAGGCCTCCATAGCGGTCATGTAGTCCTTGACAGCTGTCTGGCCGGCCAGCATGTCATCTTTACTGGCAGTCGAACCATTCGGCACCTCGGCAGGCTGCGGATAGTCGCAGGCAAAGCTCACAGGCGCAGCGGTCAGCAGCAAAGTTGCAATGGTTATTTGAATTTTACTCAACATATTGGTCTTCCCGACGGCTTTAGGCCGATTCCATAATGGGTTCATTCTAAGCAGGATGTGGCAGAGAGTGAATAGCGAAAGGGACTTGCCTTTTGGGCGGAGATCAGGCAAAGAGAGCGCGATAAGCGTCTGTTCCTTCCGCTTGTGCAAGCATTAGTTCGAGATAGTTATCCGAGCTCATGGGATCACCGAACAGGAGGCCCTGCGCATACGTGCAATCCAGAGACTGCAGAAATTCCAACTGCCCCGTTTCTTCAACCCCCTCGGCGACGACATCCATGTTCATGTTTCGACCCAGTTGCACAATGGTGCCAACCAGTGTCGCATCGTCAGGGTTAGTCGCTACGTGCCGAACAAACGATTTGTCGATTTTCAGGGTGCTGATCGGAAACTGCTGCAGCGCGCTCAAGGACGAGTACCCGGTTCCAAAATCATCGATCGCCAGATGCAGACCGAGCGCGTACAGCTGGTCAAGAAGTTTGACAGTTCGCTCCGGATTCTCCATCAAGGTGGTTTCCGTAATTTCCAGTTCGAGCGAGGTCGGCGAAACTTCGTAGCTCCGTAGTATCGAACTGATCCGGTTGATGAAGCTCCGCTGACGAAGCTGCTTCAGGGACAGGTTGACGGATACCCTTCCTGGCGAGGGCACCGAACGCTGCCAGTAGCGAAAATCCTCGCAAACCTTGCTTAGCACCCACTCGCCAATTTCTATTATGAGGTTCGTCTCTTCGGCCAGAGGAATGAAGTCCGAAGGAAGGATCAGGCCTTTTTCCGGCAATTCCCAACGCACGAGAGCCTCTGCACCAGCGACTTCTCCGGTAGCGAGGTTGTATTTCGGTTGGTAGTGGACGAGCAGTTCATCACGTTCAAAAGCACGTTTGAGCTTGCTCTTGGTCATGAGCCGCTCGACCGCAGCTTCGTTCATCTTCGGCAGGTAGTAGGAGTGAGTATTGCCGCCGGATTTTTTTGCGTGATACAGCGCCGCGTCGGCGTTCCGAATAAGGTCGATGACATTCGGAGCGTCCTGCGGGTAGTAAGCAATGCCCATGCTCGCTGTCATGAAGACTTCGTGCCCCTGTACGAAAAAGGGATCGGCGAGTTTGGCGAGCAGCGCACGCGCGAGTGAGTCCGTCGTCGCCCGTCCGTCATTGCCGAGGCCTGCGCCATCAACGATTACCGCAAACTCGTCGCCGGCGAGCCGACCGATGATCGACTTGGCCGGCAACACGGACGTCAGGCGTTCAGCGACCGTTTCAAGCGTTGTGTCTCCTGCGAGGTGCCCAAAGGTATCGTTGATTTCCTTGAAATGATCTATGTCGATATAGAAAAGGGCAAGCGAGTTTTCGCTCCGGCGGGCGCGTGCAATGCCCCGTTGCAGTAAATGCTGAAACTGCATTCGGTTGGGGATCTTCGTCAGGGCATCGATGCGCGCCAGGTAGCGAATGCGCTGCTCTGCGCGGCGGCGCTCAGTCGTATTCTGGGCAGCGTATATCCGGTCGCTCAACTCGGGATCTTCGTCGTCGAGGACCGAACATGAATAGGAGACCGGAATTGATTCGCCGAACTTGCTTTCAAGGAAGGCTTCCCGCGGCGCCCCCGCAGTGGACGCCGCTGCCAGCGCGCTGCTCTTCTTCGCGTCGATTATGAAGTCGATAGACGCATCCCGAAGCTCGTCCTCTTCATATCCGAGCAGATGCGTAGTTGCCTTGTTGATGCGCTTTATGCGGCCGTCGTGAGTCGTCACGATAATCGCGTCGTTCATGCTCGCGAGAATATTGTCGACGTAGTCGCGGCTTATCGTAGTGCTGCGCAGCTGGTCGCGCATCGCATTGAAAACCGATGCGAGTTCTCCGAGTTCGTCGTCGCGACGTATTGCCAGGGGTTCGCCGAAATCCGCATCACGAAGTTTTTCGGCCTGACGCTTTAGTTGGCGAATGCGCGCCGTCTGGTCCCGTACCAGCAACCAGACGACAGCGAGGCACATAAACACTGTAGCAAGCGTGCCGAGGCCGATCCAGGCGTAGCTTATGCGCCGGCGTTGAGCTTCGTTCAATTGCAAGTGCCGCTGGAACGCGGCCGCCGCATTGTTGAGCTCATTGATTTCCCAGGCGGCGGAGAGGGATCCGGAGTCGCCGAGCACAGGAATGGTCAGCACGAGGCTCGACGGCGTCCACACTGTGCCGTGCGCAGCGGCCTGTGCCGGAACGCTGCCCGCCTGCAGGCTGTTGCCGTCTGCATCGGTAAAGCGGAGGCCTGCCAGCCTGGGGTCGTCCGTCATCTGCCGGTTGAGGGCGCGCAACAATTCGCGGGAACTCTCGCCGGCCAACACCGGACCGAGGGATTCCGACAGTGCTTGCAATTCGTCCTGTGCTCGCGACTCGAAACTTGTCTTCAGGAATCCTTCGTGATCCGCCGCGCCGTCGGCGATGACCCCTGACGCAAGCCAGCGATACTGGCCATAGAACATCGACAGCATGATGGCCGTCACCGCGATGCCGAGTGCTATACCGTAGAGCAGGTATCTGGGGAACTTCGTGCCAGTCATTTCTGCCGCCGCATCCTGTCGGGCTTGATAGCTCACTATAGGGGCCGTGCGTTGCCCAAGAGCCAGTCCGGTTTCTTGTATTTGTTATTCGACCGCCAGGACCCGTAACAGGTTGCTGATCTCGCCGCTCAGTCTAGCATCGTTTTTTGGCCAGCCGAACAATATTCGGGCCGGGCTGGCGCGGCGTGTGTCAGGGTTCTGCGCGCTTTTCGACGAACTCGGTGGGCTTTGCCGGTCCGGTGGTACGCATGATTCCTTCGACGACCGCGCCCTCTGCGACGGCAATGGCCTCTCCGGCAACCGTGCCATTGATTCGCGCGGAATCGGTGATTTCAACGCGCCCGGCCGCAACAATGTCGCCATCGACGCGGCCCGCCACAATGACATTCGCGGCGCGAATCGTGCCCCTCCAGATTCCAGTGCGTGCCAGCGTAACCGTCCCCTCGAAGTCACAGTCGCCGTCGATTTCGCCGGCAAGATGAAAATTGCCGCCGCCGGTAACGAGCCCGTTGATCTTGCAGCCTTCGCTGACGAGTGTGGCCGGTCCGCTGGAACTGTCGCGCAGGCGACGCAGGCGGGATTCGCTCATGTTCGGGATTCTCCGGAAAACAGCGCTGTACCTGGCGATAGTACCTGCTAAGCCGGCCTGCTGTCAGCGCGGACCGTTGTCCCCGTCGCCTTGGTCGATGTAACCGTAACCGAGTGTTTCGATCGCGGTCAGGATACCGCCTTCGAAAACGAGCCTCCGCATCAACTTACGCGGGCCGAAGTTGTAGACAAACTCCGTAACGAGTATTTCTTCGCTGAGTGCGGTGTGGCCGCGCCAGTGGCTCCTGCCACTACCCGGCGACACGCTGCGCCACCCATAGGGATAGCTGCGCACGGTGTAGCCCAGGTCGCGGCGCGATGCGGGCTCCCCGCACACGGCAAGGACCTCGTCTTCGTGCATCCCGTCAGTAACGAGCTTGTTCTTGCACCGGAACGCATGGGCCGGAGCGGCCAAGGAAAGGATGATGGCGGCAAACACTGCCAGCAGAAACTTTTTGGAGGGCTCGGACATGACGACCGATTGTAATCGGTTTTCAGCCACCCCATCGCGCGATACACAGACACTTATGGTAAAACGTCGCCGTGAACCGCGCATTCGACAAACGCCTCGCATCGTTGGCAGGTCTGGACCAGCCGCAACTCGAGAAGCTGCTCGCCGGGGGCAGGAAAGGTATAGAGAAAGAATGTCTGCGCGTCGACGCGTCAGGCAAACTTTCGTTGCGTCCACATCCCCGTTCGCTCGGTTCGCCCTTGACGAACCGCTACATCACGACCGACTTCTCCGAAGCGTTGCTCGAGTTCGTTACGCCGGCTTATACGAACACCTGGGAAGCGCTCAGGACGTTGTGCGATATTCATCAGTTTACCTACGGCAAGCTGGAGGCCGAGTTATTGTGGCCGGCGAGCATGCCGTGCCTGATTCCAGATGACGACGACATCCCGCTGGCGCGCTACGGCAACTCCAATGTGGGCAAAATGAAGACTGTATACCGCAGTGGTCTCGGCTACAGGTATGGCCGGCACATGCAGACCATCGCAGGTATACATTTCAACTACTCATTGCCTACGACGTTCTGGCCCGGTTACCGGGAATTGTGCGGCGACCGCACGGAACAGGAGGAATTTCGTTCTGCCCAATACATGGGGCTGGTCCGCAATTTTCGACGCTTCGGATGGCTGCTGCTGTATCTGTTCGGCGCGTCGCCAGCTCTTTGCCGTACGTTTTTTGGCGATCGTGAACTCGATATGCCCCTCATGCAGAATGGTACTTACTACGAACCCTATGGGACATCGCTCCGAATGAGCGATCTCGGCTACAGCAACAAGAACCAGTCAAGAATAAATATTTGCCTGAACGGCCTCGGACAATACATTAGAGACCTGGCGACCGCGATCCGGACGACGGAACCTGCTTACGAGCGAATCGGTGTCAAGGTCAATGGTGAATGGCGCCAGCTCAGCGACTGCCTCTTGCAAATAGAAAACGAGTACTACAGTACGATCCGTCCAAAGCGCGTGGCTCGATCGGGAGAGCGGCCAACAGCAGCTTTGAGGCGCGGTGGCGTCGAATACGTCGAAGTCCGCGCGTTGGATCTCAATATTTACGACCCGTCGGGCATAAATCAGAATACGATGCGGTTCATAGAGGCGTTCCTTGTCTATTGCCTGCTCGAGGACAGTCCCCCTCTGGAGGATTTCCAACTGGACGAGACACGGGACAACCAGGCGCTGGTGGCCCGCCGTGGGCGGGAGCCTGGACTCACGTTAAGCCGCGAGGACGAGGCCATCGGTTTGACAGCATGGGCGGGCGAGATTGCCGACGGCGTCATTGCCGTGGCCGAACTCATCGACCGCGCAGAGCACAGTGATTGCTACAGCGCGGCTGCAATGGATATGCGCAAGCTGGTGGATGATGCGGATCTGACTCCCTCGGCGCGCGTCCTCGCAGATCTGCAGATCGCCGGCACGGGCTTTTTCGACTTTGCGATGGGTGTCGCGGTGAGTCACAGGGACTACTTCACCGCCACCGAACCGGTGCCGCCGGCCCGACTTTCCCTCCTCGAACGGGAAGCAGACGAATCAATCGTCAAGCAGCATGAAATTGAAGCCGAAGACGATGTGAGCTTCGACGAGTATGTGTCGCGCTATTTTGCCAGCGACTGAACGCCGGCCGAAACCGGTCCCGCCACACGCCCGCCGGGCGGCAATGTGAGAAATTACAGCAATAAGCGTACCGGATGTGCGGTCCGTCACAAATTGACGATGCGCGATGTAACGACTGATTCAACTTAACTAAACTTGCATCCGGTCGCCGCACCCAGCGGCAAAAGCCGGAATCGCAAGTGCTCAAAACCTATGTCACTGGAATCGTAATCGGCATCGCGGGTGCAGTCGCCGCGGTAGGCTACTTGCCGGCCGTGAACCTTGATCGCGAAGTCTCGATTGTCTCTGTCGCGCCAAATGGCGGCAATTCGGAGACGTTCCACGTAAATGTCCCGGGTGACCGGATCATGCTGGGCGCACAGGCACAGGCGAATCTGATGCCACCGGGATTGCGTTGGCCGGAGGACCCGGTGTTCGCCGGCGTGAGAACCGAGTTGTTCAAGGTCCGGAATTCGCGGGATGCCGTGATCGGTGTGGGCAGCCGCGTCGTTGTGCAGAACGAAAAGCTCGGCAATGTGATCGAGTGGACGGTTCACCTGCCGGCTCGCGGGAGCCTGTACGTCAGGATGGAACCTGAAAATCAAAGCGGCCAACGAATCGGCCGCTTGCGCGCCGGTACCCGGGAATTCGCAGGCCTTTCCGGCGGCCTGGCCGAACGGTGGGTGGCGAATGAAACCGGCGACGACCCCGTCTCCCAGGGACGCATAGAGATGGTTGCGACTTACGTCGCGAATGCCCGGCCGGAGTCCGCCGGGGACCAGCCATGAAATTCCTGCTTGTCCTTGTCCTCGGGATCGCAAGCGGCGCCGCGGCGGCGGCAGGCTTCCTTTACTACAATCCGTTGACGTCGGCGGATGTCGTGACGCCGCTGATGGTCAGTGACCGCCGCCAGTTCATCCTGAACTATTCGGCCGTACCTGCCGAGAACATTCTTTTCACCAACAATGGCGAGAGCCGTATAACGCCGGCGCCGCAGAGGGTTACGCAATTGTGGGAAGGGACTGTTCGTGACACCGAGGTCCTGGTAGCTCAACTTTTTGACTATCGCGGCCAGCCTGTCGGCGCGGGAATCAAATTCTCGACGCTCTCGGAAGACACGCGGCTCCTCAACGGTGAGGCCATCGTTGACTCCGTCTGGCACATCATCCTGCCGCGACAGGGTTCGTTGCTCGTTGCGCAGCGGGAGAATCGCTGGGATTTTTTCCGTGAGATCGTGGTTCCCGCGCATTGGAGTTCTGCGGACAGCTGGAAAGGCGCGTGGCGGGGCCTCCTGAGCGCGGGCCCGAACGCCATGGGAACCGCACGGGTGTTCGGCGGCAGTGGCAACTTTGACGGTGTCACACTGGAAGCCGTCGAGTACCTTCGTGCGTCCGCCTACTCCACCAAAAGCGGCCCCGTCGCGGCTGACGGCCAGTTGATTTTCGAGTTCCAGGAACCCACGACTCAAATAGCTGCCGACGCCGCCAGCGAGTGACGGGCGTCAATAGCCGGCAGGCCTAAGGGGAACTTCAGTGTCCGCGACGCGCGCAGGATCCAATGAGGCTTTCTCCGCGATCAATGCTTTTCCCTGCATGAAGTCGCGCGGAGAGTTGATCGCGTCCACCGCTATCAGACTGCCGTCGTTGAAGTAAAGGCAGGAGAAATTTCGGTTGCCCGGGTTGCCGCGCAACACGACGTCATCATAGCCTTGCGAGAGGCCGGCGATCTGGAGCTTCAGATCGTACTGATCGGACCAGAACCACGGTACCTCGCAGTATTCCGTGTCACCGCCGCAGATATTCTGAGCAGCCGTCCGCGCCTGAGCGAGAGCGTTCTGCACACATTCGAGTCGAATCCGACGTTTGTAAAGAGCGCTCGGGTGCGATGTGCAATCGCCTATCGCGAAGATGCGCTCATCGCTCGTCCGGCATCCCGTGTCCACGACAATCCCGTCATGGACGGCGAGACCGGCATCCGCGGCCAGTTCCGTGTTCGGTATGATTCCAACCCCAACGACCACGAGGTCGGCAGGGATCTCGTCTCCGTCCGAACCCATCACGGAAGTGACCTGCTGCGCACCGCCGAATCCCGCAAGTCCGGTTGACAGCCTGAACCTTACCCCGCGGTCCTCATGCTGGTTTCTGTAGAACGCGGAAACGTCGGGCGACACGACCCGGCTCATGACACGTTCCGCCATTTCCAGCACCGTCACGTCCAGCCCGGCAGAACGTGCGACGGCTGCAACTTCGAGCCCGATGTAGCCGGCTCCGATGATCACGAGGCGCCGGGCACGCGCAAAGCTGCCGCGAATCGCGTGCACATCCGAGATGTTTCTCAGGTAATGAACACCTCCGGGCATGTTCTCGTCCCCGGGAAGGCGCCGCACCCTCGAACCGGTAGCCAGGACCAGCCTGTCCCACCCGACGATCTCCCCGGTCGCGAGTCGCACGGTGGACGCTGTCCTGTCCAGGGATACGACGCGCGTACCAAGACGGATTTCGACCCCGGCCTCGTCGTAAAACGCCGCGGGTTTGACATACAGGCGTTCGGGCGGCATTTCGCCCGCCAGATACTTCTTGGAAAGGGGGGGGCGCTGGTAGGGCAGGTAGGGTTCATCTCCGACGAGCACGATGCGCCCGGCATACTGCTCCTGCCTCAGCGTGGTGATGAGCTGTCCGGCGGCATGGCCGGCGCCCACGATGACGATGGTTCCAGGCACTTTAAGGGTCCCCGTTGCGACCGCAAGAGATTACCGGCAAGGGCAGCGCTCGTCGAATCCCTGTGTTTCATGCAGGCATCAGCCAGGGTGCCGCGAACCTACCTGCGCAGTTGTCATCCGTGCGCGGGTCTGTGATCGTATCCCGGCCTTCGCCGTCTTTTCATGTGAGATCATGCCTGACCGCGACATCTACCAAGCTCGCATTCCTCGTCGCATAAAGCGACTGCGTATTCGCGCATGTGATTATGCGGTGCATGAGTGGGGCGATGAGCCCGCGCCGCTGCTCGTATACGTGCACGGCTGGGGCGACTGCGCGCCGACCTTTCAATTCGTCGTCGACGCGTTCAAAAGACGCTGGCATGTCGTGGCGCCGGACTGGCGGGGCTTCGGCGACACTCGCGCGGACGCGGCGGCGTACTGGTTCCCCGATTACCTTGCCGATCTCGATCGCCTGCTGGACGTGTACAGCCCGGCGGAGCCGGTGCGCCTCGTGGGTCACAGCATGGGCGGAAACGTTGCCGGCCTGTACGCTGGCAGCGTTCCGGACCGCGTCGCCGCGTTTGTCAGCCTCGAGGGCTTCGGCCTGCCGGAAAGTGATCCCGCGGAGGCGCCGGAGCGCTACCGGGACTGGCTGGCCGCGGCGCGAACGTTGACGGACTTCAACACATACCCGGATTTTGCAGCACTGGCCCGGCATATCCGCCGTCGTAATCCGAGAATCCCGGCCGACCGTGCACGCTACGTGGCGGAGTGCTGGGGCATCGTCAACGACGGTGAAGTCCGGTTGCGGGCCGATCCTCGGCACAAGCTGCCGAACCCGGTTCTCTACCGGCGCGCGGAGAGCGAGGCCTGCTGGCGACAGATTCGGGCGCCCAGCCTGCTTGTCGCGGGCCGGGACAGCGAAATCTGGCGGCGGGGGATGACTAAGCCCGGCTTGCTCGGGACGGCGGTGCCCGTCGCGGGCGCGGAGACAGTCATCATCGACGATTGCGGCCATATGTTGCATTTCGAGTCGCCGGAAACGCTGGCGGACCGACTTGAAACGTTTCTCGCGAGAACCTTGTAAATGTATCCAGTACTGGATAAAAATACAGATCTTCTGGCGATGGGGTGAGGGGTGGCATGCACGCGGTAGATTACGCGAACGCGCCGGGCAGGAGCGCGGATTTCCTGGCTTGCCTGAATCCTGCTCAGCGGGATGCGGCCACCTACGGTTGGCGTCCGCAACAGGGCCCGTTCGCCGCCGGTCCCCTGCTGGTCATTGCCGGTGCCGGGACAGGCAAGACCATGACACTGGCGCACCGGGTTGCTCACCTGGTGATCGAGGGCGTCAGCCCGGAGCGGATCCTGCTGCTGACGTTCACACGCCGCGCGGCGGAGGAAATGTCGCGGCGTGTCGACGCGATCGTGGCCAAAGCAGTCCGGCAACAGTCCTCCGGTTCCTTGCCGTCCGTGCGCCTGCACTGGTCGGGGACCTACCATTCCGTGGCCAATCGTATCCTGCGGCATTTCGCACACAACTTGGGCCTCGACCCGGCCTTTTCGGTACTCGATCGCGGCGACTCGGCGGATCTCATGGACGTCGTCCGTCACGAGCTCGGACTCTCGTCAACGGACCGCCGCTTTCCGAAGAAAGATACATGCCTCGCAATTTATTCCCGCGTGGTGAATACACAAGGCGCGCTCGCCGAGACGCTGGAGGCTACTTTTCCCTGGTGCGGCGAGTGGGAGACCGAGCTGCGCGAGCTGTTCCGCTGCTATGTGTACCGCAAACAGGAAACGCAGGTGCTCGACTATGACGACCTGCTGTCGTACTGGCAGCATCTTGTCAATGAACCGGAATTTGCCACAGAACTGGGCAGCTGGTTCGATCATGTACTGGTCGACGAGTACCAGGACACGAATCGCATGCAGGCAGCTATCCTGCACGCGCTGAAGCCGGACGGCCGCGGCGTTACTGTCGTTGGCGACGATGCGCAGTCGATCTATTCGTTTCGCGCCGCCGAGGTCGACAATATCCTGGACTTCCCTGACCGCTTCATGCCGTCGGGCAAGGTCATCACACTCGAACAGAACTACCGATCGGTGCAGCCGATACTCGATACTGCGAATTGTCTGATTGCGGAGAGCAACCGCCAGTACCGGAAAAACCTTTATTCCGAATGCCGCGATGGCACCCGGCCCCAGTACGTGACCGTCGAAGACGGCGACGCGGAAGCCACCTACGTGGTCGAGTCCATATTGGCCAACCGGGAGGCTGGTGTGCGCCTGTCACGGCAGGCGGTGCTGTTTCGCGGCTCGCATCACAGCGACCGGCTGGAAATCGAGCTCGTGCAGCGCAACATACCCTTTGTGAAATACGGTGGCCTGAAGTTCCTTGAAGCGGCGCACGTGAAGGATTTTCTGGCCGTACTCAAATGGGCGCAGAATCCGAAGAACGAGATCGCCGCCTTCCGGGTCATGCAATTGTTGCCTGGCATGGGACCGGCGACCGCAAGGAAAGCTTTCGATGCGTTGAGGCTGTCTGATTTCAGACTGGCTGCGCTCGCCGGTTTCCTCGCGCCGTCAGCCGCAGCCGGGCACTGGGCCGGCCTTGTGGCACTCGTGGTCAGGCTCGCGGCCGCCGCCGACGATCCGTCCTGGCAAGCCCAGCTTACGGCCGTGCGCCGCTGGTACCAGCCGCACCTGGAGCGGCTCTACGATAGCACCGAGACCCGGCAGGCGGATCTCGAACAATTGGAGCAGGTGTCCGGCCGCTACCCGACGCGGGAACGCTTCCTGACGGAACTTACGCTCGACCCGCCGGCGGCTACCGGTGACCAGGCCGGCGATCCACTGCGGGACGAGGACTACCTGGTGCTGTCGACAGTCCACTCGTCCAAGGGACAGGAGTGGGATGCCGTGTTCGTGTTAAACGTCACCGATGGTAGTTTCCCGTCGGAATTCGCTACTGGCAAACCGGCGCTGATAGAAGAAGAGCGGCGCCTCCTGTACGTTGCGATGACCCGTGCGCGCCGGTCGCTCGCGCTGGTCGCACCGCTTCGCTTCCACGTGACACAGCAGGCGCGGGACGGGGACCGGCACGTGTATGGCGCACGCAGCCGCTTCATGACGGAACGCGTCCTCGCAACGCTCGAGCCGCGGTTTGCCGGTACAGTCGATGTGGAAAATACTACCGCAGGGGGGCGTTCACAGACTCGCATCGACGTCAGGGCAAGGATGCGTGAGATGTGGTGAAAAAAAGGCGGTGGCATACGCCACCGCCCAGTCGGAACGAAACAAACAGCATAAGGGATTTTCAGTTTGTTACGTCAACCCGGTTCGTCTTGCCGTGGCGCTTACGGCCCACGTCGAAGACTTTAGTCCTGTGCTGGTTCCTGTTCTCTATCAGCTACGGATTGGATGCGTGCGACCTGGATTTGGTTGCAACGAGTTTGGAATATCGTTTTGTGCATATTCCCCGTTCTTCCGGTTACCCGTGCAACAAACCGCGGGGACCGCTATCCTCGGGACCTTCGCGGCTCAAAGGGGGTTGAAATGGCTGCCTCAGCAAATGCCGGCGCATTGGCGACGGAACGTGCCGTGCGGGTCGATCTCGCTGCCTGTTATCGCGCGATCGCGATGTTTGGCTGGGACGACCTCGTGTTCACCCATGTTTCTGCGCGCGTGCCCGGGCCCGACGAGCATTTCCTGATCAACCCATATGGTTTCCTGTTCGAGGAAATCACCGCGACCAGCCTCGTCAAGGTCGATCTCGATGGTGGCAAGGTCGACGATTCGCCACACGACGTCAATCCGGCGGGATTCGTCATTCACAGCGCGGTACATGCAGCCCGGCCGGACGTGGTCTGCGTCGTGCATACGCACACGAAGGCCGGCGTCGCCGTTTCCGCGCAGAAAGACGGTTTGCTGCCGATCTCGCAGACAGCATTGTTCGCGTTCGCGACGCTGGCGTACCATGACTACGAAGGCGTGGCTTTGAACGACGATGAAAAACCTCGTCTCGTTGCTGACCTGGGCAAACGGAACTGCCTCATGCTCAGAAATCACGGTTTACTGACGACGGGGCCCACAGTTGCCGATGCGTTTCTCCAGATGTATGTATTCGAAACCGCATGCCAGATCCAGTTGCTTGCACAGTCCGCCGGACAGCCCCTGGTGCCGATCCCGGCGCCGATCGTGGCGGGCATTTCGATGCAAGCCGAGAAAGTGACCCGCGGTCTCGGCGGTCAGCTGGTCTGGCCGGCGCTATTGCGCAAACTCGATCGGCAGGACCCCTCTTACCGCAGCTGACCGGGCCTTTTCAGTTGAGAAACATTGCGTAGGCGGGATTGTCGCTTTCCTCGAAATGGGCGTAGCCGAGTTCCGCAAGATGCGCCTCGAGTTCCGACGTTTCGTCGGCCGGCACGTCGATGCCCGCCAGTATGCGGCCATAGTCAGAGCCGTGGTTGCGGTAGTGGAAGAGACTGATGTTCCAGTCGGTACCGATCGCATTGAGAAAATCGAGCAATGCGCCCGGCCGCTCAGGGAACTCAAAGCGAAAAAGGCGTTCGTTGGCGATACCCGCGGCTCGACCCCCGACCATATGCCGGACGTGCAACTTCGCCATTTCATTGTTGCTCAAGTCCACTACAGGGTAGTTCGCCTCTCCGAGGCTTGCGATTATCGATCGGCGTTCTGCGTTGCCGCCGGTCAGCTGCACCCCGACGAAAATATGGGCTTTTACTCTGTCACTGTACCGGTAGTTGAACTCGGTAATCCCGCGTCGCCCGAGCGTTTCACAAAATCGTCGGAAGCTGCCGGGAGCCTCGGGAATTTCCGCGGCAAGCAGCATTTCCTGCTGTTCACCGACCGAGGCCCGCTCTGCGATGTGGCGCAAGCGGTCGAAGTTCACGTTGGCGCCGCAATTGATGGTCACGATGGTCTGGTTCTCAAGTCCGTGCAGGGCGATGTACTTCTTGGCACCGGCTACCGCGAGTCCCCCGGCAGGCTCCACGATGGAGCGTGTATCCTCGAAAATGTCGCGAATGGCGGCACAGGTCTGATCAGTATCGACGGTCATGAATTCGTCGACGTACGCCTGACAGAGACGAAACGATTCGTCACCGACACGGCGGACGGCAACGCCATCGGCGAATATACCCACGTGGGGCAAGGTTACAGGCCGGCCGGCGGCTATGGATGCCTGCATCGCGGCGGAATCGTCGGGCTCGACGCCCACGATGCGTATGCGCGGGTCGAGGTTCTTCAAATAAACCGCAATTCCTGCCATCAGCCCGCCACCACCAATGGGTACGAATATCAGGTCAACCGGGACTTCTGCTTGCGCAAGTATCTCACGACCGATGGTGCCCTGGCCGGCGATGACGTCGGGATCGTCGAACGGGTGTATGAAAAACAGCGACTCCTTTAATTCGAGCTGTCGCGCATGGACGTATGCGTCGTCGTAGGTATCGCCATACAGGATAACTTCGCCGGAAAGTGCGCGTACCGCATCGACTTTGATACGAGGCGTCGTCACCGGCATCACGATGACGGCCCGCACACCGCGTCGCCTCGCCGCCAGCGCGACGCCCTGCGCGTGATTTCCGGCCGAACTGCAAATCACGCCGGCGGCAAGGACCGCATCGGGGAGACCCGCTATCTTGTTGTAGGCGCCGCGCAGTTTGAAAGAGAACACCGGCTGCAGGTCTTCCCTCTTCATCAGGATGCGATTCTTCAATCGGCGTGAGAGATTCGTCGCGAGATCGAGCGGCGATTCGATTGCGACGTCGTAAACGCATGCATTTTCGATTCTCTGCAAATAGTCGATGTCGTTCATTGAAAGCCGCTCCGATGCAGCAGGCGTTATCGCATACCGGGCAGGGGACCCGCAAAACTTTGTAAAGACGCGGTTTAGTCCTGCGGCGGGATCCTGCAATGGCATGTTTCGATGCAACGCATGGCCGAGCGTCCTTTGCATTTGAAACTGTTTCGC
>JBGTLY010000065.1:0-11367 GCA_041743865.1 Woeseiaceae bacterium | reverse complement strand
CGCGCCATGCGCGCGACCCGTGTTTGATCGCGGGCATGGCCCGCTCCCACAACATGGCCCGCTCCTACGAGGGAATTTGGGAATGGGCCTTGGCGTGGTTTAGAATCGCTGCCCCGCCGATTCTAAGCAGGATTAAAATGCGGCGGCCCTCGCGCAGTGCGTAGGAGCGGGCCATGCCCGCGAATGTCGTTCAAGGAGTCATCCATGAGTGCAGGAGCACGCTTCCGGGCCGCGCTCGCCGCGGAGCGCCCGTTGCAGATCGTCGGCACGATCAATGCCTATACCGCCCTGCTGGCGGAAAAAGCCGGGCTCAAGGCCATTTACCTGTCCGGCGCCGGCGTCGCGAACGCGTCCTTCGGGCTGCCTGACCTCGCCATGACCACATTGAATGACGTCTGCGAGGACGCAAGGCGTATTGCCGGCGCAACGGACCTGCCCCTCCTCGTCGACGCCGATACCGGCTGGGGCAGCGCCTTCATGATCGGTCGCACCGTCACCGAAATCACTCGGGCCGGTGCGGCCGGCTGTCATCTCGAGGACCAGGTCGGCGTGAAACGCTGCGGACACCGCCCGGGCAAAGCGCTGGTCGAGCCCCGGGAAATGTGCGATCGCCTGAAGGCGGCGGTCGATGGCCGCACGGATCCGGACTTCGTCATCATGGCGCGTACGGACGCGCATGCCGTCGAGGGCCAGCAGGCCGCGCTCGACCGGGCCAGCGCCTATGTCGAGGCTGGCGCGGACATGATTTTCGCCGAGGCGCTCACCACGCTGGATGAGTATCGCCAGTTCGTGGACACGGTCGACGTGCCGGTGCTCGCCAACCTGACCGAGTTCGGCAAAACCCCGCTCTTTACGGCAGGCGAACTGGCCGAAGCCGGCATCGCGATGACGCTGTACCCCCTGAGCGCCTTTCGCGCAATGTCGATGGCGGCGCTGGACGTGTACGCCACGATCCGCAACGACGGAACCCAGAAACATATTGTCGACCGCATGCAGACGCGGGCGGACCTGTACGACGTGCTCGGCTACCAGGCGTACGAGGACAAGCTCGACACACTGTTTGCCGGGCAGGGCCTGAAGACCGGCGAATAGAAAGCACTGCCGCCGGAAAGCGAGGGACGTATGAGCAAACAGAAAACAGGGGGCCTTGCCGGCGTCACGGCCGGCCAGACGGCACTCTGCACGGTGGGCAAGGAAGGCGCGGGACTGACGTATCGCGGCTATGATATCCACGACCTCGCGAAGCATGCGAGTTTCGAGGAAGTCGCTTACCTGCTCCTTCACGGGCAGCTGCCGAACCGGCGCGAACTGCAGGACTACATCGCGAGAATCGTGGCAAGGCGCGGCCTCCCCGACGCACTGAGAATCGTGCTCGAGATGATTCCGCCGGACACGCACCCGATGGACGTCCTGCGCACCGGCGTGTCCTTCCTCGGCAATATCGAGCCGGAAGCGGATTTCACTGAACAGGCCGAGGTTGCCGACCGCCTGCTCGCGTGCCTTCCCTCGATGCTACTGTACTGGCATCGCTTTCACATCGACGGCAAGCGGATCGAGACCGCGACAGACGACGCAAGCATCGCGGGACACTTACTGCACCTGTTGCATGACGAGGTGCCACGCGAGCTGCATCGAAAGTGCCTCGATCGAACGCTCATTTTGTATGCCGAACACGAGTTCAATGCTTCGACTTTCGCCGGCCGGGTCATCACGGGCACGCTGTCCGACATGCACTCGGCGATCACAGGCGCTATCGGCGCCCTGCGCGGTCCCTTGCACGGCGGTGCCAACGAAGCCGCGATGGAACTGATCCAGTCCTTCGACACGCCGGCGGCGGCCACGAAAGGTGTACACGAGTTGCTGGCGAGGAAGTCGCTCATCATGGGGTTCGGACATCGTGTCTACACCACTTCCGACCCGCGCAATGAAGTGAACAAGGCCATGTCGAAAGAGCTCGCGGAGGTCGCCGGAGACACGAGACTGTACGAAATCTCTGAAGCCATAGAGGAAGTCATGTGGGACGAGAAGAAGCTGTTCGCGAACGCTGATTTCTACGCCGCCACCGTTTATCATTTTATCGGCATCCCCACCTGCCTGTTCACCCCGATCTTCGTCTGCTCGCGCGTGACCGGATGGGCGGCGCACGTGATGGAGCAGCGCGCGAACAACAAGCTCATCCGCCCGGCTGCCGATTATGTCGGGCCGGGCCTGCAGGAGTGGGTCCCGATCGATGAACGCTGATTCCGTAGGAGCGGGCCACGCCCGCGAATCTATTTTGCGACCAGGCCATGCCCGCGAATTCCCTGCAGAACCGTCCTCCATGCCATTCGCGCGCATGGCGCGCTCCTACGCGGCCGTTCCGCCTGCCCATTTCGCGCGCATGGCGCGCTCCTACAATGTCGAGCTTTGATGCAAGGGCCGCCAAGCGGCCGGACTGGGACCCGGCGCTGGCAGCGATCGCGGAGTACGTCTGCGAGTCCGAGATCGACTCGGATCTCGCCCGGGAGACGGCGCACTACTGCCTGATGGACACACTCGCCTGCGGTTTCCAGGCTCTCGACTACCCGGCCTGCACGAAACTCCTGGGCCCCGTCGTACCGGGAGCAACGCTCGCGGGTGGCGCCCGGGTGCCGGGTACGTCCTATGAGCTCGAACCGGTCATGGCGGCGTTCAACATCGGCACCCTGAACCGCTGGCTCGATTTCAACGATACCTGGCTGGCGGCGGAATGGGGTCACCCTTCCGACAACCTGGGCGGCATCCTCGCCGTTGCGGATTACCTGTCGCGCCGCGCACGCTCGCAAGGCAAGCCGTCGCTCAGGATGCAGGACGTGCTCACGGCGATGATCAAGGCCCACGAAGTCCAGGGCGTGCTGGCGCTCGAAAACAGCTACAACCGCGTCGGGCTCGACCACGTGCTGCTCGTGCGTATCGCCTCGACCGCCGTGGTGACCCGCCTGCTCGGCGGCAATCGGGAGCAGGTTCTGAACGCCGTCTCGAATGCCTGGATTGACGGCGGCGCGCTTCGCACTTACCGGCATGCGCCGAACACGGGTTCGCGCAAGAGCTGGGCAGCAGGCGACGCGACGAGCCGCGCGGTGCGGCTTGCACTCATCGCGATGACCGGCGAGATGGGATACCCCTCAGCACTATCAGCACCGACCTGGGGCTTCTATGACGTGCTGTTCAAGGGCAGGGAGTTCAAGTTCCAGCGGCCTTACGGCAGCTACGTCATGGAGAATGTCCTGTTCAAGATCTCCTACCCGGCGGAGTTCCACGCGCAGACCGCTGTCGAGGCGGCGATGACGTTGCACCCGACGGTTCGCGAACGGATCGACGACATCGAGAAAATTGTCATCGAAACCCAGGAAGCCGGCTGCCGGATCATCGACAAGACCGGGCCCCTCGGGAACCCGGCCGACCGGGACCACTGCATCCAGTACATGGTCGCGGTGCCGATGATCTTCGGCCGCCTGACGGCGGCGGACTACGAAGATGCCGTGGCGCAGGACCCGCGCATCGACCTGCTGCGCGAGAAGATGGTGGTCCGGGAAAACGAAGCTTTCACTAAAGACTACTTCGATCCCGCAAAACGCTATATCGGTAATGCCGTGCAGGTCATGTTCAGCGATGGCTCGAAATCGGATCGCATTGCAGTGGACTATCCCATCGGTCACCGCGAGCGCCGTGCCGAAGGCATCCCGGTGTTGAAGCAGAAATTCATCGACAGCGTGTCGCCGAAGCTCGCCAGGCGGCAGTGGGAGGAACTCGCGAAACTGGCCGCGGAACCCGGCAAACTCGCGGCGACCGACGTCGACGACTTCATGGCCTTGCTGGTAGCGCCGTAGGAGCGCGCCGACGGCCTACGCACGGTCGACCATCAGGTTGCCAGCGTTGCCGGCGCAATGCGGCCGCGCGATGAGTCGGAATCGGATCGCGGCCATGGGCCGCTCCTACAGGTACCATAAAGACGGGGACACAGATTGGCTGACAACATCATAAAAACCGACGCGCTGATCGTGGGCGCCGGGCCCTGCGGCCTTTTCCAGGTCTTCGAACTCGGCCTGCTCGGTATCAGCTCGCACGTCGTCGATACAATGCGCGTCGTCGGTGGACAGTGCGCGGAGCTCTACCCCGACAAACCCATTTACGACATTCCCGGCATCCCGAAGTGCTCGGGGCAGGAGCTCGTCGACAAGCTCATGGAGCAGATCAGGCCCTTCGACGCCGGCTTCCATCTCGGCGAAGAAGTCGCGACCGTGACGCCCGCGGCCGATGGCCATTTCGACGTCAGTACCGATGCCGGCACCCGCTTTCATGCCAAAACAATTTTCATCGCCGGCGGGGTCGGCTCGTTCCAGCCGCGCCGCCTGCGTCTCGAGGGCATCGAGGCGCACGAGGAGAAGTCGCTTTTCTATCGCGTGCGCAATGCGCAACATTTTACAGGTAAGGATGTCGTCATCATGGGCGGCGGCGACTCGGCACTCGACTGGACGTTGGCATTGCAGCCGATTGTGCGCTCGCTGGCGCTCATCCACCGGCGCGCTGACTACCGTGCGGCGCCCGCGACGGTCACCCAGATGCAGGAGCTGGCGGCCGCTGGAAAGCTGCGCGAACTGACCGGCAAGCTCAGCGAGTACCGGGCGGACGCGAACGGTCTCACCGGCATTTGCGTGGATACGGAAACGGGCCCGGTCGATCTCGACTGCGACAGCCTGCTCGTGTTCTGGGGACTCGCGCCGAAACTCGGGCCGATCGCGGAGTGGGGCCTCGACATCAACCGCAAGACGATCAACGTGGACACAGAGAAGTTCGAGACCAATGTGCCGGGCATCTACGCCATCGGCGACATCAATTATTACCCCGGCAAGAAGAAGCTGATCCTGTCCGGCTTCCACGAGGCGGCTCTCGCGGCGTTCGCCGCCAAGGAACGGCTCGAGCCGGGCAAAAAGGCGCACCTGCAATACACGACGACGAGTCCGATCATGCACGAGCGGCTGGGCGTCGTCGCCGATGACTAAGAGTGTCGTAGGTCAGCCATTGCGTCACCGCCGATCCATGTAAGCGCGAACCCCCAAGCGATCGCGCGAACTCTGCCCTAAAGTGTGAACCCGTTCACGATGAGCGCGGCTTTTTCGCCCGATCGAATCGCGGCGCACTATACTCTGAGCGTCGCGCGGCTACCGCCGTACGTCAGGAGAATGACCATGCGGCTTGAAGACCTGTTACGGCCAACGTTTGCGTTGACGGCATTCTTATCGTTGTTTGCGGCTCCAGCGAATGCCCAGCAAGAGGATGCGCTGCAAAATAAGCCCAACATCCTCGTCATTTGGGGCGACGATGTTGGCGTCATGAACATCAGCGCCTATCACAATGGACTGATGGGAGGCAGCACGCCGAACATCGACCGGATCGCGAAAGAAGGGGCGCTCTTCACCGATGCCTACGCCCAGCAGGGCTGCACCGCAGGCCGCGCGGCGTTCCTCCTGGGACAACATCCCTTCCGAAGCGGCCTGTTGACGACCGGCATGCCCGGCTCGGAGCAGGGTATGAAGGACAAGGATCCCACGATCGCCGAGCTCCTCAAGCCGCACGGCTATGTATCGGGACAGTTCGGCAAGCACCACCTTGGCGACCGTGACGAACACCTGCCGACGCGACACGGGTTCGACGAGTTCTTCGGCAATCTCCACCCCCTGGTTGCCGACGTAGGAACCGAAAGCGCGGCTGATCCGGGCGAGTCGGAGCCTCGGGACGAGGCCGGCCCACGTGGCGTGCTGCGGAGCTTTGCCGACGGGCGTATCGAAGACACCGGCGCGCTGACAGAGGAACGCATGGAGACCGTCGACGATGAGTTCCTGGAGGCGACCATCGATTTTATCGAGCGGGCGCATCACGACGGCAAGCCGTTCTTTGTCTGGCACAACCCCACGCGGATGCATGTCGGGACGCGCCTGCCCGAAGAATACAAGGGAAAATCCGGCTACGGTGTATACGCCGACGGCATGATGCAGCTCGACGACGACGTTGGCGCGCTGCTCGCCACGCTTGAAGAGCTCGGCATCCTGGACGATACCATTGTCGTCTTCAGCACCGACAACGGTGCCGACAAATTTAACTGGCCCGAGGGCGGCACGACGCCGTTCCGTGGTGAGAAAGGCACGACCTGGGAAGGCGGTTTTCGCGTACCGCAAATGATTCGCTGGCCGGGCGTCGTCGAACCCGGAGCGGTCATCAACGACATCTTCTCGCACGAGGACTGGATGCCGACGCTGCTGGCCGCGGCGGGTGAGCCCGACGTCAAGGGCAAGTTGCTGAAGGGCGGACATCGCGTTAGCGACAAACGATTCAAGGCGCACCTGGACGGCTACGACCAGACGGCGCTGCTGAAGGGCGAAGGACCGGGTGCACGCGAGGAGATCTTCTATTTCGACGCTGCCGGCAATCTCAACGCGCTGCGCCATAACGAATGGAAGTTTCACTGGACGATCATGGAACGTTCCATCAATGAAACCTACCGCGTAACGCCGAGCAGGCCGCTGATCATCAACCTGCGGATGGATCCTTACGAAGCGAGTCCGGACTCTGCAAACTACACGCAGCAATACTATCCCGATCACGTGGGGACGTTCGAGCCGGCGCAGGCTGTCGTCCAGAAGTTCCTCGACACCTTCAAAGAGTTTCCGCCGGCAGCGGGAAACTTATTGAGCGTCGAGCACGTGCTCAGGCAACTGCCAGCGGCACCTGGACAATAAGGGTACCGCCGGGCAATCAGCGTTCTCAGCCCGTTGGAGCGGCTGTCAGCCGCGTCTAAGACCGTGACGGAAATACGTGACGCGCAGTCGCGGTTGAATCGAACCGCGACTTATTCGCGGGCAACGCCCGCTCCAACAGCCCTGTGGTACGATTCGCGAAAACGCGAATCTTAAGGTCATACTTCTTGTGAAAATGTTTCTCCACTGCCTTCGCGCTCCGATGCTGGCGCTTGTCCTGTTCGCCGTCGGCACATCCGCCAACGCACAGGGCAGTACCGAAGACCTTGCCAAGCAACTCTCGAACCCGGTCGCCTCGCTGGTCTCGGTGCCGTTCCAACTGAACATAGACCATGACATCGGTCCCGAGAATACGGGCGATCGCATGACACTCAACATCCAGCCGGTCGTGCCGATTTCCCTGAACGAGAACTGGAACCTGATCAGCCGGACGATCCTTCCCGTGGTCGACCAGCAGGACATTTTCCCGGGCGCAGGGGACCAGGTCGGGCTTGGCGACATCGTGCAAAGCGTGTTCTTTTCTCCGAAAGCGCCGACGGCAAGTGGCTGGATCTGGGGCGCGGGGCCGGTATTCCTCCTGCCCACCGCGACCGACGACCTGCTGGGCGCCGACCAATGGGGCCTCGGCCCCACGGGTGTCGCGTTGAAACAGGTCGGCCCATGGACTTACGGCGGGCTCGCGAACCACATCGTCTCGGTGTCCGGCGACAGCGACCGCGCGGACATCAACGCGACCTTCCTACAGCCGTTCCTCAGCTACGCGACGCCGCAGGGCTGGACCTACGGGGCCAACATGGAGGCCACACGCGACTGGGAAAACGAAACCTGGACCGTCCCGCTCAACGTCTCCGTGAGCAAGGTGACCACCCTCGACGGACAGCTCGTGCAGATCGGTGGCGGCCTGCGCTATTACCTCGACAGCCCGGACAGCGGTCCCGAAGGCCTGGGAATCCGGATCAATTTCGTGTTGCTGTATCCGAGGTCGTAGAAGCGGGCCATGCCCGCGATGTTTCGTAGGAGCGCGCCATGCGCGCGATAATGTCGCGTTCCATCGCGGCCATGGGCCGCTCCTACGGCCTGCCGAAGTGCTCAAACTGTGCCCGAACTTCGGCGGGCGTTAGAGCACGATCGAAGAACATCAGGTCGTCGAACCGGCCGTTGAACGGATTCCGCTCTATTGAATTCTGCGGGTAGCTGCCGCCGATCTTGATGCCTCTCGGATCAGTGGCGGAAGAAACATCCGATTCCGGATCACCCTGCACCCGCCATGCGTCGCCAGGCGTCGTATATTCGGCGCCCAGTACTTCGCCGTTCCGGTAAAGCTGCATCGCGCCGGTGTCGTAGTCGAAGCTTGCGGCAGAATCGTCCACGTATTGACCGGCAATAGCGCGTCCCAGTCGTCGGTGGCTGCGAGCATCAGCGATTCGCCGTCGTCCTCGCGCCGACCGAGCGCCACGAGGCGCATCGAGCCGGAGACCTGCATGACTTCCAGCAAGGCCCGGACGAGGTGGCCCTCCGACGTTCCGGACAGTAAGCCGAACAGGCCTGCGGCACCGAAGGTATCGTCGCGCGCGGCCGTCGTCGAATCCGGGTTCGGATGTACTCCCCCGGGTTTGACCCAACCCATCAAGGTGATGCCTGAAACGCCGTTGAACGCACTGAGCGTAGCGGCACCGCTCTGATCGAAGATCTTGGCCTTCCAGTCGTCATTGCCCGAGCTGTCCGGGTTCACCTGCTTCGTCTCGAGTGACCGGCCCGCACCCGGGTACGGGGCATCGTCGACGCGCACCGCCGAACCGCCATTGACGAGCTGATCGACGTACCAGAAAGTCCCAGGTCGCCTTCCGCCGAAGGGTTGCTCACGGTGGGATGGTCAAAGCCGCAGTGGCAGATGAGGTTCTGCAACAACTCGGGCACGACCGTGCCCGTGGACCGTAGGGCGAACGCCGGGACCGGCACGACCACAAGCAACAAGGCTGCGGTCAGGGTTGCGACGCGGTATCCGGTACGGTCGGCGAGGGTCATCCGAGCAAGGCTAGGGACCGTTACCGGCGGGGTCAACCGGAGGGGCGTTGCCCGCCCGCCCGTACGACTATCGTGCTAGAGTTTGCCGGCGCCAAGCCGCACGGGGAACGTGCCGGGGCGATGGCGAGCGGTACGAGTCCGCAGGGTACTTATAACCGCGCAGGCTTCTCTCGATGATAATTCTGGTGGTCATTGCCCTCGCGATGACGGCGATTACGATCGTCATCCATGGCCTTGGTACATCCTGGTGGCTCCACCACATGGCGCGCCGGTATCCCGGTGCGCGGCGCATGTCGGTAAGGAAACGCTTCTTCCTCATAGTGCAGACGGCACTGCTCATGATCGTCCTTCATTTCATCGAGATCGTGCTGTGGGCCGCCATGTATATGACCGTGGTCGCGGAGAAACTAGGGTCTTTCGAAGCGGCGGTCTATTTCTCGGCCGTCACGTTCACGACCGTCGGCTACGGGGACATCACTCTGGATTCGAGCTGGCGCCTGTTGAGCGGCTTCGAGGCGATCGGCGGCATCGTCCTGATCGGCTGGACCACCGCATTTCTTTACGCAGTCCTGCAACACATGTGGGGAGCACACGAGACCTCTAATGGAGACACCAATGAACAGCCAGGCAACTAGCAGGCTTCCCGCAAGCGACGAACGCCGCTTCACGCACAACATGATGACGTCGTTCATCCAGATCTCGGCGCTGGTTCTGCTCGTAGGCCTCTGCGCCGTCATCGTCGGCCCGTTCGCCGGCATCATTGTATGGGGCATCATCCTGGCCGTGGCAGTTTATCCGCTGCACCTTAAATTCACTGCGGCGCTCGGCGGCAAAGCCAAATGGTCCGCGACGATCATCACGCTGGCGGGGCTCGCCATCCTGCTCGTCCCGGGGTGGCTCGTCGTCGACTCTGCCGTCGGCACCGCACAGTCGATACACGCCGACCTGAATGACGGCGATTTGCGCATACCGCCGCCGAACGAGTCCGTCAAAGGCTGGCCGGTGATTGGCGAAAAGCTGTACGCGGCATGGACCGCGGCCTCCAGCAACGTGGAAGCGGCAGTGTCCCAGTATGGCCCGCAGGTGAAGGCACTGGCCGAACGTATCCTGCATGCCGCGGCCGCACTGATATCCGGCATGCTGCATTTCGTCGCTTCGATCATCATTGCGGGCGTCTTCCTCATGTTCGCAAGGCAGGGCTATGCAACGGCAGTCGCCATCTGCGAGCGGATTTCAGTGGACCGCGGCAAGAACCTGGCGGACCTCATGGTGTCGACGATACGCAGTGTCACGAACGGCGTGCTCGGCGTCGCGGCGATCCAGGCAGCGCTCGCCGGCATCGGCTTCGCGGTGATCGGCTTGCCCGCCGCCGGTCTGTTTACGCTCGTTATCCTCGTGCTCGCCATTGTGCAGATCCCCGCGCTGCTCATCATGATTCCGCTCATCGTCTGGGTCTTCTCGTTCGCCAGTACCGGCGCCGCGACGGTGTTCGCGATCTACGCCGTGCTGGTCGGGCTGAGCGACAACGTGCTGAAGCCGCTATTGCTCGGGCGCGGAGTCGACCTGCCGGTACTGGTGGTTCTCCTCGGTGCGATCGGCGGCATGATCGCATTCGGCGTCATCGGCCTTTTTATTGGCGCGGTGATACTTGGCCTGGGTTACCGTGTGATCTCCGACTGGATCTGGCGCCGCGAACTCGACGCCCCGACGGAGACCCCGTTCCCGGAGCCCGGCCGCCAGGAAACGTAAGGATTGAACGTATCGATCGGGATTCCGCGGGCATGGCAGGCATGCGCGGCAAACGGCGCGTTGTTCCTCGGCGCGTGCACAACCGTTGGCCCGGATTACACCCCGCCGGAATCGCCGATCGGGCCGGGCTGGTACCAGAACGAGGTCGCCGGTCTGTCCACCTCGCCGCAGGAAGAGGCGGCGTGGTGGACGCTGTTCGCGGATCCCGAGCTCGACCGGTTGATTGCCGAGGCGCTCGAAGCAAACGATACGCTCGAGATCGCCGGCCTGCGGGTGCTCGAGTCCCGCGCCCAGCTCGGCATCGCAACGGGCCTGCAATACCCGCAGTCGCAGGTCCTGGCCGGCGGCGCGACCGGTCTGTCGGCGAGCGAAAACGCCGCGAATACAGCGGCCGGCGACCTTCAATACGTGCAATACGACCTCGGTATCTCGGCCACCTGGGAAATCGACTTCTGGGGCAAGTATCGCCGCGGCATCGAGGCAGCGGACGCCCTGTACCGCCAGTCGCTCGTCCAGCACGACGAGGCGACCGTGCTGGTCGCGGCGCAGGTCGCCCTCGCCTATCTCACGATCCGGACCATCGAGGAACAGATTCGCATCACCGCGGGCAACGTCGCGAGCCAGCAGCGCAGTTTCGACATCGTTGACGTCCTGTACCGGAACGGCGAGACGTCCGAGCTCGACGTGCTCCAGGCAAAGACGCTGCTCCTTGGCACGCAGGCAACGCTGCCGGCGCTTGAGGCGGAACTCGAGCAGGCCCGCCATGCGTTGTCAGTGCTGCTTGGCCGGCCGCCCGGCGCGGCTGAACCCATGCTGTCCG
>JBGTLY010000064.1:0-1720 GCA_041743865.1 Woeseiaceae bacterium | reverse complement strand
GCTGGCGGCAAGCGCCGCGAGGAAGGTTCACTGCTCGGCGGCCTCGGCGGACTGCTGGACGGCGACAACTAGCAGCAGGGCGGAGTGGGGCAGCGAGCGGGCTCCCCCCGCCGCTGCGCACTCCCTAGCTTTCGCCCCCATGGCTACTCGAATTCAACCGGCGGTCGAAGCACCCACGCCGTCTCCGGAATGGTCGGTCGACGCTGCACGCTCGCTGTACAACCTCGAAGGGTGGGGCGTCGGCTACTTCGACATCAACGATCGCGGACATGTCATCGTGCGACCGGATCCCGAGCGTCCCGACATGACGCTCGATCTCAAGGATCTCGCGCGTGACCTGGAAGAGCAGGGTATCCAGTTGCCGGTGCTGCTGCGCTTCTCCGACATCCTGCGCTCCCGCATCGAGACGCTGAGCGAGCGATTCGCCACGGCGATGCGCGAGTTCGACTACTCCGGTGGCTACACCACGGTGTATCCGATCAAGGTGAACCAGCAGCGTCACGTGGTCGAGGAGATCGTCGGTTTCGGCAAGACGCACGGCGTGGGCCTGGAGTGCGGCTCGAAGCCGGAGCTGCAGGCCGTGCTCGGCCTGTCGGAGTCGACGGAGCACATCATCGTCTGCAACGGCTACAAGGACCACGAGTTCATGCGGCTGGCGCTCATGGGGCAGAAGCTGGGGCACCGTGTGTTCATCGTGCTCGAGCAGGTCAGCGAGCTCGATGTACTGCTGGAAGTGGCGGAGGAGCTCAAGGTCACGCCGGTCTGCGGCGTGCGCATCAAGCTCGCCAGCGAGGGCGCGGGCCGGTGGGCGCAGAGCGGCGGCGAGAAGAGCAAGTTCGGACTCGGCTCCGCGGAATTGGTGAAGCTCATCGATCGGCTGCAGGCCGAAGGTCGCCTCGACATCCTGAAGCTGATCCACTTCCATCTCGGCAGCCAGATCACCGACATCCGCTTCATCAAGTCGGGGCTGCAGGAGATCGCGCGCTTCTACCTGGAGATGCGCGCCATTGGCGTGGACGTCACGCATGTGGACGTGGGTGGTGGACTCGGCATCGACTACGATGGCTCCAACTCTACGAACAACGCCAGCGTCAACTACTCGCTGCAGGAATATGCCAACGACGTGATCTACACGCTGGCGGAGGCGTGCCGCGAGGCGGAGTTGCCGATGCCGCATGTGATCAGCGAGTCGGGCCGTGCGCTCACGGCACATCATGCGCTGCTGCTGATCAAGGTCATCGACGTGGAGTCGCAGGCCGCACAGCCCATGCCGAGCCTGACGGACGACGACCACTCGCTGCTGCACGAGATGTACGAGGACTGGCGCACGATCACGGGCCGCGGCGCGAAGCCGCGCAAGGTGTTCGAGGTGTTCCACGACGCGTCGTTCGACAAGGACCGCGCGCGACAGTTCTTCAACAGCGGCGTGTTGGACCTGCGCGGCCTGGCGAAGGCGGAAGTGCTCTGGCTCGCGACGATGAACGCGATCTCCCTCATCGCGCTGGGCGAGCCGGACACGTACGAGGACATCCTCCCGGAGCTCGAGCTCGCGCTGGTCGACCGCTACTTCTGCAACTTCTCGCTGTTCCAGTCGCTGCCGGACAGCTGGGCCATCGACCAGCTCTTCCCGATCATGCCGATCCACCGGTTGCTGGAGGAGCCGGTGCGCCGCGGTACGCTGCAGGACGTCACGTGTGATTCCGACGGCAAGATCGACCGG
>JBGTLY010000063.1:0-7485 GCA_041743865.1 Woeseiaceae bacterium | reverse complement strand
GACGGCGCGGGCCGCACCTGGGTGTATGGCCGCGACGGTCGCCCCTGCCTGCGCTGTGATGGCCGGATTCAGACGGCACGCCTCGGCCGGCACCAGCGGAGCACCTATTGGTGCAGGAGTTGCCAGGCGGCGGCGCCCTCGATATACAGTGTATTTGCACAATTAACCTAGAAACCGTGCATTTGCACGTAGCTGGATGAGCCGTTACACTTGAGCCATGGCAAAACCCGTCCCCAGGGCACAACCCGAGCCGCATGCCGTACTCGGCAAAGCCGTACTGCGCGCGGCGGAGCGTCTGGGACTCTCGCGCACGGAACTCGGGACCGTGCTCGGCCGGGATCGATCGAGCATTTCACGCGCTGGCGTCGATCCCGCGAGCAAGGCCGGCGAGCTCGCCATGCTGTTGATCCGGACCTACCGGTCACTGGCCGTCATGGTCGACGATGACGCAGCGCAGATGCGGGAATGGCTGACGACGCCGAACCGGCACACGGGCGGCATACCCCGCGACCAGTTGCAGACCGTCCCCGGGCTGGTCGCCGTGTGCAGCTACCTGGACGCGATTCGTGCCAAGGTATGACGCGGCGTTCTGGGCCGGTGTCGTTGCGGATGCAAAAATGCGCCGTCTCATGGGGACGCTGAAGCGCATCGTCGAGAACCAGGCGCAGAAAGTCACGCTCACACTCACCGACGATCTTGCCGAGCACGAATTGCTGGAGGAACTGCTCGAGGCATCGAAGCCGGTGCCCGCCCATGCACGGCTCGAGCGGCTCGATTACCTCCTGCGTACGCCGTGGCGCTATCCGCCGCTCCCCTGGGGCTCGCGTTTCGGGCGCCGCTTCGAGTCCAGCCTTTTTTACGGCGCACTCAGGACCCATGCCTTGTTCGCGGAGGCGGCTTATTACCGCTTCGTGTTCCTCGAGGGAATGGAGACGCCATTCAGGGAGCGTGTCATCAGCCAGTTCACGGTGTTCGAGGCGATGTACCGGACGGAACACGGCATGGACCTGTCGCGCGCGCCGTTCGACCGCCATGAAAAAGTCCTGCGGCATCCCGCGAATTACACACCCTGCCAGGCGCTCGGCAGCCTGCTGCGCGAGCGCGGTGTTGAGGCAATCCTGTATCTGTCGGCGCGCACTCGTGACGATTCACTGAACATCGCGCTGTACAGCCCGGACACGTTGCGTTCCCGCAAGCATCGCAATCCGCGGCCGGGCGTGTGCGAAAGCCGCACCGACCAGGTAAGTTTTCGTTTCGCCGCCGAGTTGTACACGTTTCCGCGGGCGGACTTCCTCTACCGCGGTGCATTGCCTGTGCCGGCATAGGTGCTAATCTCGCCCGAGCTTTCGAGTAAGCCATGAACGACATGCAGAAAACTTTCGCCGTATTTTGCTGGCTGGCAATGGCCGGCGGCTGTGCGCTCGATTCCGAACCGGCGCCCGGCGATCGCCCGCTCACCGCCCGCACGATCGCGATTACCTTCGACGATGCGACGCTGCCCGACGGCCCGCTGTTCGACGGCGATGAGAGGACACGCCGGCTGATCGATGCGCTCGACTCGGCCGGCGTCGAGGAAGCGATGTTTTTCGTAACGACCGGGCACGTCGAACGCGAGGGCGGCGCCCAGCGCATCCGCGACTACGCGGCAGCGGGGCACGCGCTCGCCAACCATTCGCACTCGCATGACTGGTTGCACCAGACGGCGACGGAGGACTACATCGCCGACGTCGATCGTGCCATTTCGCTGCTGGCGGAGTTCAACGGGGTAGAACCGTACTATCGCTTTCCCTATCTCGACGAGGGCCGCGAGCTCGACAAGCGCGACCGCCTGCGCAGGGCACTGCGGGAACGCAGATTGCGCAACGGTTACGTCACCGTCGATACCTGGGACTGGTACCTCGTCAACCTGACGCAGGAGGCAAAAGAAGCGGACGTCGCGATCGACCTCGACAAGCTCGGCGACTTGTACGTCGACGTAATCACCCGCAGCACGCTGTACTACGACGCGATGGCCGAGCGGACCCTCGCTCGTTCGCCGCACCACGTCCTCCTGCTGCATGAGAACGACCTTGCAGCACTCTTCATCGATGAGCTGGTCGCGGCGCTCGAGGCGCGCGGCTTTCGTATTATTCCCGCGACCGAAGCCTTCACCGACCCGATCGCCGGGCGCGAACCGGACACCCTGTACCTCGGCCAGGGTCGGATCGCGGCGTTGGCCCACGAGGCCGGCGCAGACCCGGTAAGCCTGCCTTCGCCCACGGAGAACGAGGATTACCTGCGGCGGCGTTTCGAGTCGGAGGTCGCGGCGTTTCCGAAGTCCCCGTAGGAGCGCGCCATGCGCGCGAAAATTCAATCTCTCGCACCGCAAGCATGATCCGGTAAGGTAGAATTGCCCGCTGCAGGAGCGGGCAATGCCCGCGATTGTTTCGCGCGCATGGCGCGCTCCTACATCGGACAAGGTAGAATTACCCGGCACATACACACAAAGCGCCCGTAGCTCAGCTGGATAGAGTACTGCCCTCCGAAGGCAGGGGTCACAAGTTCGAATCTTGTCGGGCGCGCCAATTAAATCAAATAGTTAGGTTCTAAGTTCGTGCAAAATCGGTCGCTGTACCCATTTTGTACCCAGTCCTGACCCCGCGGGGCTTGCCGAAAATACTGGCTGTTTATACAGTAGTACGCATGCCCGCCCTCTGTCGCCGCCTGAACTACCGAAACATCGAGCTGCACCCTGACACCAAGGGGGAGACCGTGGGGGTCTACATGGCCAACGGGAGATCCCGTCAGGTGAAATGGCTGGGATTCGTTCAGCTGGACGAAGCCAAACGACTGGACCGCGCCAAGGCGGTCAAGCTCGACGTCGCTCGATACTCAGACACCGGGATTGATTGGATCGACCTGCAGCCCGGGGAGTTCGTCCAGGGATGCCTTACTTCCGAAGGGGCCTATGCGGTCACGACGCCTCGTGTCCGGGTAGTCACCGCGCAAATGACCACGCGTTGACTGCTTTTGGGGGCCTTTCATGCTGGTCCAGAACTTTCGATCTTTTAGGGGCAATAAGCTCCTTCCACAGGGAGCATGTCATCATGTGGCGAACCACTGTTCTTTTCGTTGCGCTTATCACAGCAGGCAGCGCCAGCGCGGACTTCGTGCCTTACGCGATCAACTCGATCCGTGCCCTCGGGGATGGCTTCATCGAGCTTGTCGGCCCCGGTCGCTACGCGATCGAAGGCACCCAAGAGACCCAGGTCTGGAACAGCCGGATAGTTGTGCGGGCGTCGAGCATCAAATCTCTGCAGAACGTAGAAGGCGTGGACAACGCCTGCGTTGCTGCCTACGCAACTGACGGGTACTCGGAGGACATAAGCATACGTGCTCAGTCTTGTGACGAGGTCTTGGAAGCCCTCGTTACTGCAGAAGATTAACTTTCTCCGTCGCCACGAATGCGGGTTAAATGTCGTCGCGATTCAGCTAGTGAATACTCGCATCGTTGTATTTCAACCAAGCCGCTGCGAGGGCCTGCATCTCACCGTTGATTTGTCCTTCCAGAAACGCCCACTCAATTAGATCCTCGAGATCCTAGTCAGCGGGCTTAGACTCCAATAGGCTCTCAAGAAAATGTTCGGGAAGCATGCCGGTACAATGCCGACGGCGGAGCTGCAGGACCATTCAAGAATCTTGGAATTCGGACCGCTTTTGCAGCTAGCGGTCGTTGGAATGACCGAGTTGATCTTGCGTTGAACGTCTGCGATCGGCCAAAAGGAGGCGTTCGAAACTCTGAACTACGAGCTGTATTTCCGGTAGAAATGGCGGTCCTCCCAGTCGTCTCGCACGGCCTCAAGAACATGGAACGACAAATCAGAAATCGCCAATTCACGATCCCCGCCGAACAGATTCTGAATGCGCTCCTCGGCAAGGTCGTTGAACTCACCCCACTTCATTTCATGGGCCAACAATTCGACAAGTTCGGACGGCATCCGGCAATCCTTTGTCGTACCCCCATTTCGAGACGCCATCACGGACGAAATCAATTCAATGGCGTAGGGTTTCAAATCTTCGTGTGAACGTAGCAGCTTTACGACTTCGAAAAACGTCGATTCCGCAGGCCCAATTCCGAAACCAGCCAAGATGATTCGATTGGCGTTTCCGCACAAGATATCGAGCAGTTTCTTGGCAGACCTCAGGTCCAAATCTATCCCCATGCGACCGGCTGGAAAGGGTCATCTCGAGACCTTCATTGTAGCCCCACTGGTGCCGTTCGAACGACTGCTATGCGTAGCAGACCAGCCACGCGAACGGCGGGTTTCGGGCAACCAATCCAAGCAGGGAAGCTCGGCGGTTCTCAATTCCCCAGGGAATAAACAACTGAAACCTTCTTAAGCCATTTATCCCCGCGCCTTGTACATCGTCCTATATGGTCCATCGCTCATTTTTTAGATGTTTAGCAATGGCCAATGATCAACGTTTCGACAATGGATTGATCAATTTTCAGCCAATCTTGCATTTATGCTTTCAAATGGCCTTCGACTCTCGTTGACGGTTCGCCTCTAAGTCCCTGAGAGAAGCGACTTTCAGATGTTTATTCCGGAACCACTCTCGAAATTTCAGATGTTTATTCTTCTTTTAGATGTTTATTACCACGGACCACCAATCGCGCGCATGGCGCGCTCCTACTCTACTGTTACGGACTTCGCGAGGTTGCGGGGCTGGTCGACGTCGGTGCCTTTCAGCACCGCAACGTGATACGCGAGTAACTGCAGGGGAACGGTGTAGACGATCGGCGCGATGAGGTGGTTCGCGTGCGGCATCTCGATCACCGTCGTTCCCGGTTCGCCTGTGATGCCCGTGGCCTTGTCCGCAAAGACGAACAGGCGCCCGCCGCGGGCGCGGACCACCTGCATGTTGGACTTCAGCTTGTCGAGCAGTTCGTAGTTCGGGGCGACGACGACCACCGGCATATTTTCGTCGACCAGGGCCAGCGGCCCGTGCTTCAGCTCCCCTGCTGCGTAAGCCTCGGCGTGAATATAGGAAATCTCCTTGAGCTTCAGTGCGCCTTCCATGGCGATCGGCCACATCGGGCCCCGGCCGAGATACAGTGTGTGTTCCTTCTCGGCGAACTCCTCGGCCAGTTCCTTGAGGTAGCCGCTCATCTGCAGGGCCTTGTCGGCCGCAGCGGCCGCATGCGTCAGGTGCGCGACGAGCTCCTTCTCACGCTCCATCGACATGCCGTTGTGACGCGCCAGCATGAGTGTGACGATCAGTACGGACAGAAGTTGCGTCGTGAACGCCTTGGTGCTGGCAACGCCGATCTCCGGGCCGGCCTGCGTGAGCATCACGAGGTCCGACTCGCGGACCATGGAACTGTGTGCGCTGTTGCAGATGCACAGCGTTGCGAGGTAGTTGGACTGCCTTGCGATCCGCAGCGCCTCGAGCGTGTCCGCGGTTTCGCCCGACTGTGAGAGCGTAATGAACAAGGTGTTCTTCGGCACCACCGGGTTGCGGTAGCGATACTCACTCGCGATCTCCACCTGCACCGGGATTCGTGCAAGGGCCTCGAGCCAGTACTTGCCCACGCATCCGGCATGGTAGCTCGTGCCGCACGCAATGATGTGAATGTTTTCGACCTTGCCGAGCAAAGCCTCCGCATCCGGGCCGAGCGACGCGGGGACGACCTGCTGGTTCTCGACACGGCCGTACAGGGTATCCGCCAGCGCCGCCGGCTGTTCAAAGATCTCCTTCAGCATGAAATGCTTGTACGGTGCCTTTTCCGCGGCCTCGCTGTCCCACTGTGTCTCGTGCGCCTCGCGCCGGATTTCATTGCCGTTGGCGTCGAACACGGTCACCTTGTCGCGCCGTATCTCCGCGATGTCGCCCTGTTCGAGGTAGATGAAGCGTTGCGTCACGGGCAGCAGGGCAGGAACACCGCTCGCGACGTAGTTCTCGCCCAGGCCAAGACCGATGACCAGCGGACTGGCGACGCGGCTCACCACGATGCGCTCCGGGTCTTCGGCATCGACGATGAGGAGCGCAAACGCGCCTTCGAATCGCTGCGTCGCCCGGGTCAGCGCCGCGACGAGGTCGAGGCCGCTCTCGAGATAATGGTGAATGAGATGGGCAGCGACCTCCGTGTCCGTCTCGGAGCTGAACTCGTAACCCTTCGTGATCAATTCTTCCTTGATCGGCAGGTAGTTCTCGATGATGCCGTTATGAATCACCGCCACCCGGCCGCCCGAGACATGCGGGTGTGCGTTCGCCTCGGTCACACCGCCGTGCGTCGCCCAGCGCGTGTGACCGATACCGATATTTCCGGCCAGGGGTTCCACCTCGAGCTTGTGCTCGAGTTCAGCGACCTTGCCCACGGTGCGGCGCAGGCCGATGTGCCCGTCGGCGTCGACGACCGCGACGCCCGCCGAATCGTAGCCGCGGTATTCGAGACGCCGCAGCCCTTCGATGAGGATAGGGAGTATATTGCGTTCGGCGATTGCGCCGACAATGCCGCACACGCTCAGCGTCCTTTTTTCTGGGGCCGCTTCCAGCCGGGAACGACGGTCTGTTTGGAACGCTCGAGCGTGAGCTCGTTTGCCGGCACCGGCTTCGTGATCGTCGAACCGGCGCCGACGGTCGCACCCGCCCCCACATCCACGGGCGCTACGAGCATGACGCCGGAGCCGATGAACGCGTTATCGCCGATGGTCGTGCGGTGCTTGTTGGCGCCGTCGTAGTTGCAGGTGATCGTGCCCGCGCCGACGTTGACACCCGAACCGACCGTGGCATCGCCGATATAGCTCAGGTGGTTCGCCTTGCTGCCGACGCCCAGCTCGCTGTTCTTGACCTCGACGAAGTTCCCCACCTTGACGTCGGCCGCGAGCACCGTGCCGGGGCGCAGGCGGGCAAATGGCCCGATCTCGCAGTCAGGGCCCGTCGCGGCACCTTCGATGTGGCAGTTCGAATGCACGACGGTGCCTGCGCCGAGCCGGCTCGCGCGCACGAGGTTGTTCGATTCGATGCGTACGTTGTCGCCGAGCTCTACATCGCCCTCGAACACCGCGTTTACGTCGATGAACACGTCGGTACCGCAATTCAGCGAACCCCGGATGTCGACGCGCGACGGGTCTGCGAAGCTCACGCCCTTTTCCATCAGCGCTTCGACCTGCCGGCGCTGCAGCGCGCGCTCGGCCTCGGCCAGTTGTTTACGGTCATTGATGCCCATCACTTCTTCCTGGTTCGGGGCGCTGATGCCGTGCACGCGCACCCTGTCATCGACCGCCATCGCGATGATGTCGGTCAGGTAATACTCACCCTGCACATTGTCGTTGCCGAGACGGCCGAGCCAGCCCCTGAGTTTCGCCGCCGGCAGCAGCATGACGCCCGTATTGGTCTCGCGGATCGCCCGCTCGCCCGGCGTGGCGTCCTTGTGCTCGACGATACGCCGCACTTCGCCGTCCTCCCGGACCACCCGGCCGTAGCCCGCCGGGTCCGGCAGGT
>JBGTLY010000062.1:0-13479 GCA_041743865.1 Woeseiaceae bacterium | reverse complement strand
CATGGATGGATTCCTTCGGTGTCGTCTATTCCGTCGACGGCAATGGTGAGATCCTTGCCCAAGACGACTTTGGATGCATCTACAGCGGCGCAGTGGACATCATCAACGCAAGTTTCAATGCTTACCAGGTGACGTTGGAAGTTTCTAACTGCCCCGGCGCCAATAGCACGTATAGCGGCCTGGGTGTGCTTGCCGACGACGCGACTACCAACGATTCTTTTGTCGTCCAGCTCGATAATGGTCAATGGATTTTTACGGATTCTCTGGCAAAGCTCTGATGGGATGGGCTGCGGGCGAGACGGACGACCCGACGCGAGTCCTTGCAAGCTCCGTATGAATATCGAATGCCCTCTTTTGCTCCCCTCCTGCCTTCTCATGGGACTATGAGGGCCGCGAAGTCTCCATTGCGGACGGCGACACGTTCACGCTGCTGCCGGACGTGGAGGAGCAACTCAAAGTCCGCCTCGCATACATCGATGCGCCCGAGTCCGGCAGCCATACGGGAACGAGTCCAAGAAGGCGCTATCCGACCTGATCTTCAATAGGGACGTGTCTCTCATTGTGGAAGACAAGGACCGCAATGGCCGAACCGTCGGCATCGACTTCGTGGACGACGTGAACGTCTCCGAGGAGATGGAGTCAACATGCTCGGGATTGTCGAACTCAATTGCATCGGCATCCTGC
Organism: Woeseiaceae bacterium; assembly: GCA_041743865.1. Taxonomy (GTDB): domain Bacteria; phylum Pseudomonadota; class Gammaproteobacteria; order Steroidobacterales; family Woeseiaceae; genus UBA1847. Next base: position 12,795 of record JBGTLY010000062.1, on the reverse strand, counting down.
TCAGGCCATTGGGAGATAGGTTCTATGCTGTTGCGGAATGCTGTACGACTGAAGTGTACGTCGGCGCTTCCGGTGGCTTCTCAGACCGCGCTCAGCAATTTAATCCATTCCAAACGCAAGGGTCACTCGCCTGTCACGACCATTATGTAATGTTCACACTACGTGGCGGCAGTAATGCCTATCGCACTTTCCGAAAGCCGACACGAAATGCAATGCGTAGCTGTTTATCCACAATAGAGGAGTGACTTGCGATGTCTGTGCGAAATCCTGTTTATCTGATCGGCATTTCAGCCCTACTCATACAAGCAAATGCTGCCGCTGAGTCGGTGGATGCCGGAGACCTGGGCGTGGTTGAAGCACCGGTTGCCGGTTCTGTAGATGTACCGCTGAGCGAGGTTCCCTACGCGGTCATGCACGCGGCTCAGGTCGCGTTCGCCGTGCAGGGTATTATCGGTGCTCCTTCTGCGGCGCAGTTCGATAAGGACGAAGTGGGCGGCGTTTGGGAACTGTCTACAGTGCGATCGAACGGCCGATTGATCGAGGCGGATATTCTTCCGGACGGTTCGATTTTGGAACTTGAGATAGAGATCGGTGAGGAAAATGTGCCCCAGCGCGTGCTCGACGCATTGACAGAATTCGCGCCGATGTACGAGGTTAGCACTGAAGCGCCGGTAATTGAGAAAAGCGTAAGGCCGAGCGCGATCGGCCTCTCGGAGATTTGGTACGAATTTGCCGGTACCACCTTTGATGTCGAGGTGCGTAGCGACGGCCATGCGATACTGATCGAGCCAGCCTGATCCCAAGCAAGCGAGTCAACCGCCCTGCGGGCTTGCGCACAGGTTGCGAAAGCCACGCGGGACGGTTTTTGCCGTGGATGTAAAACTGGCGAACGGCTGGTTGCGCCGCCCGCAACGGGGTGTGAGGTGTTGGGACTTAAATTTTGTCGTGTGACGACCTCGTATGCTGGACAATTACGGGATGCCAAGGATGCCAAATCATGCCCGCGCTCGTCGCGGCCTTTTTGTTACTGTGGCGGCCAAGAGTACAATTGCGGGATGGCCGACTGGCTTACAGAATGGTTCTATGTTGCAGTGGCCTCCGCAAAGATTAGGCGGACGTTGCTGGCCGCGGTTGTCGCACCGGGCGTCGACTGGGTCGACCTGAAGCCAGGCGAGTACATCCGGGGATGCCTGACTCGGGAGGGTGTTTACGCGATCACCACCACCAGCATTCGGGTGCTCAGGGCCTCTGGGTTGGGGTGAGTATCGCGATGAACCCTTCTTGCCCCCAATTGTACGCGAGGGCCTTTTTTTAGTTGGGTTGATTGTTGGGTATGTAGAAAACTCGTGCGCAAGCGATTGATTTTCCACGGGTAGTGGCGGAGAGGGGGGGATTCGAACCCCCGGTACGGTATTACCGTACACTCGCTTTCCAGGCGAGCACCTTAAACCGCTCAGCCACCTCTCCGTTTCGATCAGACATCAATCCCGCTGGTACGGGATTGATTTACCTTGGCGCGAACTACGCCTCACGGGTCGCACACTACTCGTCGACGGCCTCATTCTCCTCCTCTGCCTCCGCAGAGTCGTCATCGCTGTCGCCCTCCTCCGGGCCGAGCACCGACGGCGGGAGGTCGAGGCATGGCGCGTCAGCCGGGCGTCCGGGCTGCGGGGAAGGTTCCGGCAGGACCATTTCCTGGTCGGGGTCCAGCGGCGTCATACCGTCGGGTGACTCCACGCGCCGGTGTTCGCGTGCCTCCTTGTAAAGAATATGCTCGTCGCACTTGCGCGTGACGGGCTTGTCGCCGCCACACGCCGTGGCGCCAAACATAAGCACGCTCAACACCGCCAATTCCCTGGTCCTTTTCACACTCATCCTTTCAGTTTAACGCCAGCCTTCCGCATCGCAGACACCATGGCGTCGTGATATTGCGCGCTGTAATCCGTCAAGGGCAGTCGCAGATGCCCGGCCATCAGGCCCATTCTTGCGAGCGCCCATTTCACCGGAATCGGGTTCGACTCGATGAACAGCGCCTTGTTCAATGGCTGCAGCGTCGCATCCAACGCCTCGGCCTCGTCATACGCGGCGTCACGCACCAGGCGGCAAAGGTTTGCCATCGCGGCCGGCACGACATTGCCGCTGACGGTCACGACCCCGTGGCCGCCCTCCCGGAGGAAGCCCAGCACGGTGAAATCATCGCCGCTGTAGAGTCGAAACGACGGATCGACCAGATCGCGTATCTCCTTCAGGCGCTCGATGTTGCCGGTGGCCTCCTTGACGCCAAAAATATTGCCGTGACCTGCCAGCCGTGCCACCGTCGCGGGCAACATGTCGGCCACGGTACGGCCCGGCACGTTGTAGAGCATCACCGGCTTATCTACCGCATCGGCAATGGCCGAAAAGTGCCGGACCATGCCTTCCTGCATCGGCTTGTTGTAATACGGCACGACCAGGAGATACGCATCGATGCCGCTGCCCGAGACCTCTTGCGAGAGCTGGATCGTCTGCGCCGTCGAGTTCGAGCCGGTGCCGGCAATGACCGGCAGGCGCCCGTCCACCAGTTCGACCGCGCGTCGAATCAACGCCGCGTGCTCTGACTTGCCAAGGGTCGCGGACTCGCCCGTCGTGCCGGCGATCACCAGCCCGTCGCTGCCTTCAGCCACATGAAATTCGATCAGCCTCTTAAGTGCCGCATCATCGACCTGATTATCGGCGTCGAACGGCGTCACGAGCGCGACCAGGCTGCCCTTGAACACCGCATCTCCTCGCCACAAATAAGGCGGCGATGTTACTGTTCGCTGTCCGTGCTGGCAAGGCGCGGCGGGGACTTCCCGAAAGAATCAAAAAAAGTTCGAGATAAATGACACAACTTATTGTTTTATCAGCGATCGGTACCGATCGAACCGGCGTCGTGCAGGATATCTCGAAGGTGATCCTGGGGTGCGGGGGCAATATCGAGGAAAGCCGGATGGCCACGCTCGGCTCCGAGTTCGCGGTCCTGATGCTGGTGTCGGGCAACTGGCACACGTTGACGCGGCTCGAGAAAGGCCTGGAGAAACTGACCGAGGACGGCGACCTCACGTTCTCGATTCGCAAGACCGGCGCCCGGAAGGTCAGCGACGACCGAATGCCTTATGCCGTCGACGTCATCTGTCTGGACCAGCAGGGCATCGTGTACAACCTGGCAAACTTCTTTGCCGCTCGCGACATCGAGATCGCCGATGTGTCGACCCGGCGCTACGCCGCGGCTCATACCGGTGCCCCGATGTTTGCCGTACAAATGGCGGTCAATGTCCCGGCGACGGTCAACCTCGCGCTATTGCGCGACGATTTCGCCGATATGTGTGACCGGATGAATCTTGACGCCATCCTCGATCCGGTCAAGGCCTGAGTTCCCGAGGAGATTGTCTTGAGCGGACCGAAACTCGATCGCGTCGTAGCCGACTTCACCTGCGCGTCAACCGGCGGTGACGACATGCGTTTGAAGGACTTGCGCGGAGAGAACGTCGTTCTCTACTTCTATCCCAAGGACAGCACCCCCGGATGCACGCAGGAGGGCCAGGATTTTCGTGACCTGCACAGTAAATTCCGCCGCCAGAACACGCGCGTTTTCGGCGTTTCGCGCGACAGTCTTGCGTCGCACCACAAATTCCGTGAGAAACAGGGGTTTCCCTTCGACCTGCTATCGGACCCCGACGAGACCCTGTGCCGCCACTTCGACGTAATCCGGGAAAAGTCGCTTTACGGCCGCAAATTTATGGGCGTGGAGCGCAGCACATTTCTCATCGATGCCGCCGGCAAGCTGCGCCGGGAATGGCGGAACGTGAAGGTCAAAGGGCACGCGCAGGGCGTGCTCGACGCCATAAAGGGTCTCGCCAAGGACCCCTGAACGTCTCGCCGGCTGCGCCCGCTCTTATGGCAAAAGCGCCGAATACACCGGCACCCGGAGTATCATTCCGGGAACGGATGCCCCTCGGGCCAGTCTGAATCGCTATGCTGCAAACCCTATTCCGAAACCTCCTCATCACATCCGTCTGCCTCAATCTGGCACTTGGCGGCGGCGCGCGCGCGGACGATATCAAGCTGCCCGACATGGGCAGCCCGGCGGATGCCATACTGTCGAAAAACGAGGAGAACCGCTTCGGCCGGGCCATCATGGCCCAGATTCGCCTGAGCGGCCAGGTCGTCGAGGACCCGTTGATGACGGAGTACATCAACGAGATCGGTCGTCGGATCGCGGCCCAAACGAACGACGGCGACCACAGCTTCGAGTTTTTCATCGTCGACGACCCGCGTATCAATGCCTTCGCGCTGCCGGGCGGCTACATCGGCGTACATACGGGGCTCCTCGAGGCCACGCGTAACGAGGACGAACTCGCCGGCGTCCTCGCGCACGAGGTCGCGCACGTGACACAGCGGCACATCGCCCGCTCGATCCATGCCAGCCAGCGGCAAAGCCTGCTCTCGACGGCCCTGATGCTTGGCGCACTGGTTGCCGGTGTCGCGGGCGGGGGCTCCGACTTGGTCCAGGCCGGCATGGCGGTCGCGCAGGGGACGGCAGCCCAGAGCCAGATCAACTTTACCCGCAGCAACGAGTTCGAAGCCGACCGGATCGGCATCAACGCTTTGCACGACGCGGGCTACGATCCGCACGGCATGGCAACCTTCTTCGAGGTCATGTCGCGGCTGCAGCCGGCCTCGCCGGAACTGCGGGCGCCGGAATTCCTGAGGACCCACCCCGTCACGACCGAGCGTATCGCCGAGGCACGAAACCGGGCCCAAGAGTATCCCCGGCAATCCCGGGACGATTCCGTCAGCTACGGCATAGCGCGTGCTCGCGGCATCGTCGAACGCTTCAACACGGTGTCCGGTGCCGTGGAGCATTTCGAGCAGACGCCGTACGAACAACAGTCAGATGTCGAACGCTACGGGCGGGCCGTCGCGTACCAGCGGGATGGCCGTCACGGTGACGCGTATCGCATCTTCTCCGACCTGATAGCGAAAGACCCGCAGGTCATCGCCTATCACATCGGCCTTGGCGAGACACAGTTCGAGCGGGAGGACTACGCAGCGGCGGCCGCGACCTTCGACCGGGCGATCAGGCTGTTTCCCCGCAATGTGCCGCTCGTCATCAGCTACGGTGAACAGCTGCTGCGCAAGGGCGAAGCCGAGAAAGCCCATGCATTATTGCTCGACATGATGAACAATGTGCCTCCGACCCCGGCCCAGGTGCGACTCATCGCCCGGGCTGCCAGCGAGGCCGGCGATGCTGCAGAATCCTACTACTATATGTCCGAATACGAACTGATGACCGGTGACCTGGTCGGCGGGATACGCTACCTGCAACGCGCGCTCGAATTGCCGGAGTTGCAGGAAATCCAGCGCATCCGTTTCGAAGCTCGCATCGACTTCATTCGCGAATACATGTCCGAAGAGCAATTGCAGCAAATGCAGCGAAGCCGCGGTGGACAGTCCCTGGTGTCTGATGTCAGTTAGCCGGTCGTGCGCCCTGGCGTTATGCGTAATCCTTACAGGCGCCTGTGCAACGACGCCGGAAGGCAGTCGCGTGGACTACGATCCCTGGGAGCCGCTGAACCGGAACATTTTCGCCGTCAATGACTTCAGTGACCGTTACCTGCTGAGACCCATCGCCAGGGGCTATGCTGCGGTACTGCCTGACTTCGCCCAGACGGGCGTCACGAATTTCTCGCGCAATCTCCGGTCACCCGGTTCTTCACTCAACAATTTCCTGCAGGGGAAGCCGCGCGCGGGTTTCAGCGAACTGACGCGCTTCCTGTTCAACAGCACTCTCGGTGTCGGGGGCCTGATCGATGTCGCCACCATCGGTGGCCTCGAACGCAAACAAGAGGATTTTAGCCAGACTTTCGCCGTCTGGGGTGTGCCGAGCGGCCCCTTCCTGATCATTCCGTTCCTCGGCCCGAGCACGGTGCGAGGTGCGACAGCGTTGCCTCTCGAATTCTGGGCAGACCCGCTCTGGCACTACGAAGTGACCAGCGTGCGCAATAAGCTGGAAATCCTCCGCCTCATCAACCTGCGGGCAAACCTTCTGAGTTTCGACCGGTTTCTGGAGGACTCGAAGGACCCGTACGTTACCCTGCGCGAGTCATTCCTGCAGAATCGTGCATTTGAAATTCACGATGGGGACCCGCCGATGGACGACGACTTTTACGACGATTTTGAAGAAGACTTCGAGGAAGACATCGACGAGGAAACCGAGGACTCGCCCGGCAGCCAGTGATCACTCGGCGCTGGCGGGGGCCTCGATGAAGCCGGACCAGCGTTCGCCTCGGGCGAGCAGGTTCTCGACCTCGGTCACCCGAGCGATAGCGACGACCCGCTCGGGCATATCCACGAACCGGATCTCGCGCACCGTCTGAATTGCCCACGTAGTCCACTCCAGCAACAGGGCGAGCCCTGCCGAATCCGCCTTTTCGACGCCGGACAAATCCACCTCGATGCGCGTGTAGTCCTCGAACAGGTCCTCGCTTCTGCGCAGGATCGACTCCGCAGTGCCGAACGACATGTCGCCGACGAGCCGGAAGCGACCCTCCCCGATGTCCTCGAGTTCGAAACTACCCGCCGGCACTGCCGCCCGCTTCGCGCTCATAGCGCGCGATGACCTCTTCCAGGCTGCTGGAGCTGATTTCCGAGTCGAGCTCTGCACGAAAGTTGCGGATATAGGACACGCCCTCGACGGTCACATCGAAGATCATCCAGCCGGAGTCGCGTTTGACGAGTCCGTAATTGACCGGGGTTTCCGTGCCGTCGTTGAGCGTGACCAGCGAGCGTACCGTGGTGCGTTTCTGGGTATCGTCGCCCCGGTACGGCAGAACTTCGACCCGGTTCGGGTCGAACTCCGCCACGCCGTCGGAGTACTTGCGAAGCATCGCCTCGTAAAACGCCTCAATGAACCGCTCCCGTTGCGAGGGATCGGCGGCACGCCAGTGTTTGCCGAGCACGAGTTGCGCTGCGTACTTTCGGTCGAAGCGCGGCAACAGGATCGGGTCGATGGCTTTGCGGAGCTCTTCGGGATTCTCCGCCAGTTCTTCCTGGCGGCCGTCCAGCGCCACGGTAAGCTCGTCGATCGCGGAGCTAATGATGTCGTTTGGCGAGTCTTCGGCAGCGGCGGGACGCGCAAGCACGCTTAGTGCGAGCATGGCCCAGAACAGCGGCCGGATAGGGGAAATTGCGGTGATCATTTGTCGTTATCCTTGTTCGAACCGCCGACCAGGAATTTGCCGATCAGGTTTTCCAGCACAACGGCGGATTGGGTGAACGGCACTTCGCTGCCATTCTCGAGATAGGTGTCCGAGCCGCCCGCCTGCAGCCCGATGTACTGGCTGCCGAGCAGGCCGGAGGTCAGGACGCTGGCGTCAGAGTCGTCGGGAAGCTGGTTGTAGCGGGCATCGATTGACATGGTCACGACGGCGTTCAGGAGCTCCGGGTCGAAGTCGATCTTTTGCACGCGACCGATAGTCACTCCGGACATCGATACCGGCGCTCGCGGCTTCAGGCTGCCTACATTGTCGAAACGGGCAGTGACCTGGTAGACCGCTTTCGCCGCGAAATCGTCGCCGCCCGTAGCCTGCGTCGTCAGGAAGAACAAGGCACCGATTCCCAGCAGGGCAAACAGTCCTGCTCCGATCTCCACTGTACGTGTCTTTTTCATTCGTCTACCCCAGGAACCACGCGGTAATCATGAAGTCCGAGATCAGCACGGCGATCGCCGTCGAGACGACCGTGCGCGTCGTCGCGCGACTCACGCCCTCTGCCGTCGGAATGGCATTGTAACCTTCCCAGACGGCAAGCAGGCTGGCAATGACCCCGAACACGATGCTCTTCAATATGCCCTCGACGACGTCGCGCAGGCCCAGCGTCGACTGCATCTGCTGCCAGAATGCGCCGACATCGATATTCAGCAGCATCACACCCACCATGTGGGCGCCCAGCAATCCGATCATGCTGAAGACGGCCACCAGCAGGGGCATGGCGATCACGCCGCCGAGAAAGCGAGGAACCACGACGCGCCGCACCGGATCTACGGCCATCATTTCCATGGCTGAAAGCTGGTCCGTTGCCTTCATGAGCCCGATTTCCGATGCCAGCGACGTGCCCGCTCTGCCTGCAAACAATAGAGCGGTGATCACCGGCCCGAGTTCCTTGATCAGCGCGAAACCCGCGAAAATACCGACGGCATCCTCGGCGTTGAAGCGCGTCAGGTTGGAATAGCCCTGCAGCGCGAGCACGCCGCCGACGAAGGCGCCGCATATCATGATGATCACGAGCGACAATGAGCCGGCGTTGTAGACTTGCGCGATGACCAGGGGAAAGCGCCGGAACAATACGCCCGGCACCTGTACAAGAAGCTCAATGAGGAACAGGGTGAGCGCACCGAACGTGCGCACGAAATCCACCAGGTTTATGTAGATTTCCCGAATCATTGAATTACTCGGCGTCCCGGCCGAGCAACTGCTCTGCATAGTCCGGCGCCTGGTAATGGAATGCAACGGGACCGTCCGCCATGCCGTGCATGAACTGCCGCACGAGTTCGGAGCTCGCCCGGTTGAGTTCGGCCGGGCTCCCGGAAGCGGCAACCTTGCCGTCCGACAATAGGAAGCTGCGATCCGATACGGTCGAAACCTCATCGACATCATGGCTCACCACGATGCTCGTAATGCCGAGCGCATCGTTCATTCGCCGTACGAGACGCACGATCACACCCATCGAAATCGGGTCGAGCCCGACGAAGGGTTCATCGTAGATCAGGATATCGGGATCCGTCGCCATCGCACGCGCAAGTGCAATGCGGCGTGCCATGCCGCCGGACAGCTCAGCCGGCATCATGTCGGCGGCGCCTCGCAAACCCACGGCATGCAATTTCGTCAGGACGACGTGCCGTATGAGGCGATTGGACAGGCTCGTATGCTCACGCAGGGGAAACGCAACGTTTTCAAATACTGTCAGGTCGGTCAATAAGGCGCCGTTCTGGAACAGCATGCCGAAGCGCTTGCGCAACTTGTAGAGGTCGGCTTTGCTGAGCGTCGCGATATCCACGCCATCGACCAGGATGCGTCCCGCGTCCGGTCGGAGCTGCCGCGTGATCAGCCGCAGCAAGGTCGTCTTGCCGGTGCCGCTCGGGCCCATGATCGCCGTCACCTGCCCGCGCTTGATGTCGACGTTCAGACCGTCAAATATCTTGCGCATGCCGCGGGCAAAATGCAGGTCGCGGACTTCAATGATGTTTTCGGATTCGGGGGCCATTTCGCGGCGTAGCATAGCAGACCGCTCCCGCAAATCCGCACACCGTCTGGCCATGCCGACTAAATAGGACTAAAATAGTCCCACATTGGCGCAAAGGAGCCGGACCGTGCTCAGAATCAGCAAACTGACCGACTACGGAACGGTAGTGCTCGCACATCTCGCGATCGACGACGGCCTGGTCGTAAGCGCTGCGGACATCGCCGGCGCGACCGGTATCGGGCTACCGACCGTGAGCAAGCTTTTGAAAACGCTTGCACGCGCCGGGCTGGTGACGTCGACGCGAGGCACGAACGGCGGATATAAGCTCGCCCGCTCGCCGCGCGCCATCAGCGCCGCCGACGTGATCGACGCGCTGGAAGGTCCGGTGTCGATCACCGAGTGCAGTTCGGTGGACAGCCAGTGTGAACATGAAGGCATTTGTAGCGTCGGCGGTACATGGCAACGCATCAACGTGGCTATCCGTCGCGCGCTCGACGAAGTGAGTCTCGTTGACTTGTTGCACACGAACTGTGCCCTGCCCTCGTTCACGTTTGCAGGCGTCGCCGTCAACGTCGAAACGCAACGCGCAAAGAAAAGTTGAGTTTGAGAATCGTGGTAACGGAAACAGAAAACCTGGAACAGCTGGTCAACCGCCGTTACAAGCATGGCTTCGTAACGGACATCGCAAGCGAGGGCCTGCCGCCCGGACTCGATCAGGATGTCGTACGTGCCATTTCCGCGCTGAAAGACGAGCCCCGCTTCATGCTCGACTGGCGCCTGCGCGCGTACCGGCAGTGGTGTGACATGATCGAGCCGCAATGGGCCCACGTGCACTATCCGAAGATCGACTACAACGGGATTTCCTACTACTCGGCGCCGAAGGCCGACAAGGACCGGCCGAAAAGTCTCGACGATGTCGATCCCAAGTTGCTCGAGACCTATGACAAGCTGGGGATTCCGCTGCACGAACGCGCCAGGCTCGCTGGGGTGGCCGTGGACGCGGTCTTCGACAGTGTCTCCGTCGCGACGACGTTCAAGAAAAAGCTCGCCGAGGCGGGCGTCATCTTCTGCTCGTTCTCGGAGGCTGTAAGAAACCACCCGGACCTGGTGCGCAAATACCTCGGCACGGTGGTGCCGCGCAATGACAATTACTTCGCGGCGCTGAACTCGGCGGTCTTCAGCGACGGCTCTTTCGTATACATCCCGAAGGGTGTGCGCTGCCCGATGGAACTCTCTACATATTTCCGCATCAACGCGGCGAACACCGGCCAGTTCGAGCGGACGCTGATCGTAGCCGACGAAGGCAGCCACGTGTCCTACCTCGAAGGTTGCACGGCGCCTATGCGTGACGAGAATCAGTTGCACGCAGCGGTCGTGGAACTGGTCGCGCTGAAGGATGCCGAGATCAAATACTCGACGGTGCAGAACTGGTACCCGGGCGACGAGCGCGGCGTCGGCGGCATCTACAATTTTGTCACCAAGCGGGGCGATTGCCGTGGCGCGAACTCGAAGATCTCCTGGACGCAGGTCGAGACCGGGTCCGCTATCACGTGGAAATACCCGAGCTGCATCCTCCGTGGAGAGAACTCCGTCGGCGAGTTTTATTCTGTCGCCGTCACGAACAATTATCAGCAGGCCGATACCGGCACAAAGATGATCCACATCGGGCGAAATACGCGCAGCACGATCGTCTCGAAAGGCATTTCCGCAGGCAAGGCCCAAAATGCCTACCGCGGCCTCGTTCGGGTGATGCCGCAGGCCGACGGCGCCCGCAACCATACTCAATGCGATTCGCTGCTCATCGGCAAGGAGTGTGGTGCGCATACGTTCCCGTACATGGAGATCCGTAATCCGACGGCAAGGGTGGAGCACGAAGCCACAACATCGAAGATTTCGGCCGACCAGCTCTTTTACTGCCGCCAGCGCGGTATCGCCGAGGAGGATGCGGTGAACATGATCGTCAATGGTTTTTGCAAGGAAGTTTTCAAAGAACTACCGATGGAATTCGCTGTCGAGGCCCAGGCACTGCTGAACGTCAGCCTCGAAGGCGCAGTCGGTTGAGGACGCCCGAATGAGCCTGCTCGAGATAGACAATCTGCATGCCTGCATCGGCGGGACGGAAATTCTCCGCGGCCTTTCGCTTCGGGTGGATGCCGGCGAAGTACATGCCATCATGGGACCGAACGGCTCCGGTAAGAGCACACTGGCCCAGGTCATCGCAGGCCACGAAGATTACGAGGTCAGGGAAGGCTCGGTACGGTATGAGGGTAAGAATCTGCTCGAGCTTGCTCCTGAGGAGCGGGCGCGGGCGGGTATATTCCTCGGCTTCCAGTATCCGGTGGAAATCCCCGGGGTCAACAATGCGTACCTCCTTAAGGCCGCCGTCAATGCCCGTCGCTCGCACCGGGGCGAGCCAGAGATCGACGCTTTCGAATTCCTGAAGCTTGCGCGCGAGAAAATGGCGATGCTCGACATGGATCCGAAATTCCTGAACCGCGGCGTCAACGAAGGCTTCTCGGGCGGCGAGAAAAAGCGCAACGAGATCCTGCAGCTGGCCATGCTCGAACCGAAGCTCGCGATCCTCGATGAGACCGACTCGGGCCTCGATATCGATGCGCTCAAGGCCGTGGCAGAGGGCGTGAATGCCATGCGCTCCCCGGACCGCGCGATCGTGCTCGTGACACACTACCAGCGGCTCCTCGACCACATCGAGCCGGATCACGTGCACGTCCTGTCAGCTGGCCGGATCGTCCGCTCCGGCGACAAGTCCCTCGCTCTCGAACTCGAGGAGAAGGGCTACGAATGGGCGCGGGAGGCGGCAAGCGCATGAGCACGGCGCTCCACCTCGATGCGCTGCGGCGCGTTATCCTCCAGTTGCCCGGCGGCCTCTCCGACGCGCGCCAGGCGGCCCTCGCGTCATTTGCCGAGCAGGGCTTTCCGACAACGCGGCAAGAGGACTGGAAGTACACGGATCTCGCTGGCGCGATCGACACGAGCCGCGGCTGGCTCTCGGCCGGCGGACCGCTGGATGCGCCGGACCTGGAACGGATCCGTGCTGCACAGGCAGGAATCGATGCGCACTGGCTCGTTTTGGTGAACGGCGTATTGCAGGAGCACCTGTCCGACGCCGCCGCAATCCCCGGCGTCGCTACGGAAACGGCTACCATTACAGACGTCGAATTCGAGGTTCCTCTCGCAGACCTCAACGCCGCGCTCAGCCACGGCGCCCTCAGGATCACGATCAACAAGGCCCATGCCGACCTGAAACCCATCGCGATTCTCGTCGCGGACTCGGCCACACGCTCACCCGTCGCCTCGCAGGGTCGCGTCGACATCCGCATCGAGCCCTCGGCCCGTGCGAGCGTCCTCGAATACCACGTCTCCTCCGGGAGCGAGGTGCACTATTCGAACATGCTTCTCGAGCTCGATCTCGGTGCCGATGCCTCCTGCCGTTATGTGCGCATCCAGGACCGCGCCCTGCAGCACAGCCAGACCGCTCGTCTCGACGCGCGCCTCGGACGGGGTGCACGGCTC
>JBGTLY010000061.1:0-30636 GCA_041743865.1 Woeseiaceae bacterium | reverse complement strand
CCGGCTCGCCGGCGCTCTCGAACCGCTCGATGGCCGGCGCGTACTCGATGTTGGCTGCGGCAACGGCTGGTACGCGCGCAGGATGCGCGATGCCGGTGCGGCCCTCGTCATAGGCATCGACCCGACCCTGCTCTACGTCATGCAGTTCCTCGCGGTATCGGCACTCAGCGATACTACGGGGGTCCATGTGCTGCCGCTCAGGCTGGAGGAGCTGCCGGCGTCGTCCTGCGCCTTCGACACGACGTTCTCGATGGGCGTCCTGTACCACCAACGCTCGCCGCTCGATCATCTGCGCGCACTGCGCGAGACCCTCCGCGACGGCGGGCAGCTCGTGCTCGAGACGATCGTACTTCCGGGCGACGAGCCCCGTGCCGCAACGCCGCCGGCGCGCTACGCGCGCATGAAAAACGTGTGGCTCCTGCCCACGCTATCCGAGCTCGACACCTGGCTCCTGCGGAGCGGCTTTTGCGAGCGACGCGTCATCGACGTCACGCGGACCACGATCGAGGAACAGCGTCGGACCGAGTGGATGAGCTTCGAGTCGCTCGCCGACGCGCTCGATCCGGCCGATCCGACGCAAACGGTGGAGGGCTGGCCCGCGCCGCGGCGTGCGTTGCTGACGGCGAACGCACCGTAGGAGCGCGCCGACGACCTGAGCGCTGTGGAGCATCTATTGCCACATCGCTGGCCATTGCGACCGCGCGATGGTGTCGCGTCCGGATCATGATAATCGCGGCCATGGGCCGCTCCTACACACACCAACCGTAGGAGCGCGCCATGCGCGCGATGGTGTCGCGGTCCGATCATGAGGATCGCGGCCATGGGCCGCTCCTACACACACCAACCGTAGGAGCGCGCCGTGCGCGCGATGGTGTCGCGGTCCGATCATGAGGATCGCGGCCATGGGCCGCTCCTACACACCAACCGTAGGAGCGCGCCGTGCGCGCGATGGTGTCGCGGCCCGATTATGGATCGCGGCCATGGGCCGCTTCGCTCCTACTTGCCTCTGGGGAGGCTTTTCGGTAGTTTCTGTCTGAACAGAAATTACTGAACGAGTGGCAACATGCATCTGAGTCCCGCGGTCGAGAAGTACGTCCTGCACTGGGGTGAGATGGGCACGCGCTGGGGCACGAATCGCACGGTCGCGCAGATACATGCCCTGCTCTACCTGTCGCCGGAGCCCCTGCGCGCAGACCAGATTTGCGAGCTCCTGTCCATAGCCCGCTCGAACGTGTCGACCAGCATCCGCGAACTGCAAAGTTACGGGCTTGCGAGGATGGTGCACGTCCTGGGCGACCGCCGCGACTACTTCGAGTCGATCTACGACGTGTGGGAGTTATTCCGCGTCATCATCGAGCAGCGCAAGCAACGCGAACTCAACCCCACGCTCAGCATGCTCCGCGAGTGCGCAACGGAAGTCGGAAAGGAAGCGGGAACCGACCCGGTCACGAAGGAGCGGATAGCGAACATGCTGGGCTTTGTCGAGCTGACCAGCAGCTGGTACGAGGATATCCGGGAGATCCCGACATCGACGCTGACGAAACTAATGAAACTCGGCACTGGCATCACGAAGCTCGTGGCGCCAGCGCGCAAACGGCGCGCTTAGTCGGTCCCGGACCCGTCAGGCCCGGACCCGGGTTCTGACCCAGGATCGGGCTCCGCTGGCATCGTGCAGGCGGGGGCGACACTGACGACACCCTTCTCGCGCTCCCGCAGGAACCAGGTCGTCGCGAGCGTGGCCGAGGCCTCCGGTCCGCCGCTCAGGATGCCGGCGGGTCGCCGGAAATAGCCGCCGGGCGCATAGTCCCAGGTCGCCGGTTCGCCTTGCGCGCACTCGCTGTGACGATACAGGCCGTGTACGAGGTAACCCTCGCGCTCGACGCTCGATGCCTCCCACGTAAAGCTTGTCCCCGGCTCGATGCGCAAGAGCCAGGTCCGCGCCCCCGTTCCGGGGTCCTGCCGTAGCTCACGTTCGTGGACGCCCGGGCGGATTTCGTCCCACGCAACGAGGGCACTGTCGAGAATCATCGGCGACCGGATCACGGAACGCTCGTTGACCTCGTCGAGGAAATACAGCACCTGCGCGCCGGTGTCCGATACGAGCTTGAACCCCATGCTGCCGGGCGGCACGTACGCGTAGCCACCGGGGCCGAGCGCAAAATCGGAAAAGCTGAGCTCGCCCGACAGCACGTAGACCTCGAGCGCCTTGCCCGGGTCACCGCCCGTGGAGCCCGTCCAGTCCGGCGGTATGTCGACCCGGCTGGAAATACTGCGGGTCCGCATATCGCTTGCAAACTCCCGGGCGCGGACTCCGGGCAACGCAGCCAGGAACTGTTCCTCGATTTCCGCGGAATCGACGAATGCCGGGTACGGCAGATCGGGTTTCGATTTCGAGCCGGCACAGGCGGCAAGCAGCAGGGTGGCCAGCAGGAGACTGAGCGTACGGGTCATCGTGAGCTGTCCGCTCTTGTTGGCCGGGTCAAAAAAGCCGCCCGGTGACGGGCGGCCAATTGTGCAGAGGATGCGTCAGGCTTGGCACAAATCGCATTTGACAGTCCGCGACATCGGTGTCGCATTAAAGGTCAGCTGATTTGTTCCCGGTGGGCGAAACCGTTGTTCTCGGGCGCATCAGATCGCAGCTCTGATGCGTGTCGTGACGTGTTGAGAGGAGCACGTGGCACTACCCTCGATCCATGCGTCCGGCATGGTGTCCCGCCCCCGTCGCCTGTTGCATCTCATCTCCGTGCGTACCGATGACGGTACGCGGGGGATGCTACTACATCTTGTAGTGGAACGCGAGAGGTACACAACATGTCGTGCAAGCATCCGCGAAAGCAGATTCCCGGACGGAATCGGGTACAGTGTGTCCGGACAGGACCGGGGGAGGGACCAGCAGTGAGTGAGGACAAGGCGGTCGAGGGCCGGGCGCTATACCAGACTATCGGTCTCATCGCCGGGCCCGTGGTCGCCGCGGCGATGCTCATCGCGGGGGCGCCCGAGGTTTTAAGTGCGGCGGCGTGGTACACCGCCGCTATCGGCCTGTTGATGGCCATCTGGTGGGCCACCGAAGCGGTACCGATCGCGATCACCTCCTTTTTGCCGATCGTCCTGTTTCCGTTGTTCGGGATCGCGAGCATCGAACAGACCGTGTTGCCGTATTCCGACGACGTGATATTTCTTTTTCTCGGCGGCTTCGTCGTGGCGTTCGCCATGCAACGCTGGGACCTGCACCGGCGCATTGCGCTCACGGTACTGCAATACACGGGTGGCAACGGCCGCTCGCTGATTGGCGGTTTCATGCTCGCGTCGGCGCTCATCAGCATGTGGGTCATGAACACCTCGACGACGATGATGTTGCTGCCGATCGGCATTTCGGTCATCGCCGTTATTCACAATTCCGTCGCCGGCCTCGATGAAAAAGCCAAGCAGCACTTCCAGTACGCGCTGCTGCTCGGTATCGCCTACGCCGCGTCGATCGGCGGCATCTCGACCCTGGTGGGCACTGCCCCGAACGCGATTTTCGCGGGATTCATGGCGGACACCTACGGCACAGAGGTTGCCTTCGCGAACTGGATGCTCGTGGGTGTCCCGGTCTCGGCGCTCATGCTGCCTCTCGCGTGGATCGCGCTTACGCGCATCGTGTACAAGGTCGATTTCCGCACGTCCGGCGAGGGACGCCACGAACTGCGCCGGCTGAAGCAGGAGATGGGCCGGATATCAACCCCGGAGAAGCGGGTCGCGATAGTATTCGTCTCGATCGCCGCGCTGTGGATCACACGTCCGCTCTTGAACAAGATCCCGGGTCTCACCGGCCTCGAGGACTCGATGATCGCAATGGCGGGCGCGATCGTGCTGTTCCTCGTCCCGAGCGGCTCCAGGGAAGACCCGCTGCTCCTGCGCTGGGAATATGCGGAGCGGCTGCCGTGGGGCGTGCTCATCCTGTTCGGCGGCGGCCTTGCGCTTGCGAGGGCGGTATCGAACACCGGCCTCGCCGAATGGATCGGGACGAGCCTGCAGGCCCTGGGTACGCTGCCGCTCTTCGGGCTGGTCCTGATTACGACGACGCTAATTATTTTCCTGACCGAGCTCACCAGCAATGTCGCCACAACGACGACCTTTCTCCCGGTGGTCGGCGCCATCGCCGTGGAATCAGGTTTCGACCCGCTGCTCGTCACTGTGCCCGTGACACTGGCGGCGAGCTGTGCATTTATGCTGCCGGTCGCCACGCCGCCGAATGCAATCGTGTTCGGCTCCGGGCTGCTCACGATCCCGACGATGATGCGCGCGGGCATGGCACTGAATATCATCGGTATCGTCGTGGTGTCGGCGGCTGCAATCCTGCTCGCGCCACGCTTCCTCTAGCTGGAGAAAAACAGGGTGAGTAACGACTACGCGGTGAGCCGCAAGAACGAAGTCCGCCAACTCCGCGAGAAAGCGGCTTACGACAAGGCGAGTGTGCACGCGATACTTGACGCCGGCGTGGTCGCCGCGGTGGCATTTGTCCAGGATGGCGCTCCGGTCGTCGTGCCTATGTTGTACGGCCGGGAGGGTGAGACGCTGTACCTCCACGGCGCGCGGAAGGCACGTGTCATCCGGCTGCTCGAACAGACGCCCCGGGCATCACTCAACGTCACGTTGCTCGATGCCCTGGTATTCGCGCGTTCGGCCTTCAATTCGTCGATGAACTACCGGTCGGTGACGGTCTTCGGCACACCATCGTTCGTCGAGAATACAGAGGCGAAATTGCATGCGATGCGCGTAATCTCGGAGCACACGATGCCCGGCCGCTGGGCGGAGCTGCGAGCCCCGCTCGACAAGGAAATCAGGATGACCGGCGTCATCGCGCTTGCGATCGAGGCGGCCTCGGCGAAGGTGTCCCGCAAGCCCTTCCCGGAAGACGAACCGGAGGACTACGAAATCCCGGTTTGGGCCGGCCTCCTGCCACTACGCTCTGCCTATACCGAGCTCAAGGATGCCGATCGCCTGGTTAAGGGCGTGGAGCCTTCGGCCGCCGTTCGTGCACTGGAAGGAAAGGTTTTGTAGGAGCGGCCCACGGCCGCGAATGCAGCTATCGCGCGCGTGGCGCGCTCCTACGACGCACCCCTGTAGGACTAGCCGGCGAAGCGCGTGAGCAGCACCGGCAACACCGTCAGGTCGAACACCAGGGCACTCGTCAGCGCCACCCCGGTGAGCACGCCGAACAGGGTCGTCGGGACGAAATCCGAAAAGATCAGCGCGAGGAAACCCGCGACCAGGATGATCGTCGTGTAACACATCGCGAGACCGACACTGGTGTTCGTCGCGGTGACGGCGGCTTCCGCGCCGGCTCGCGCCTCGTGCAAGTAACGATGCATGTAATGCACGGTGTCGTCCACGGCGATACCCATGGCAACGGCGGCGATCGTCATGGTCATGAGGTCGAGGGCGATGCCGAACCAGGCCATCGTGCCGAACACGACCGCGACGACCAGCAGGTTCGGTATGAGCGCAATCACCGCGAGCTTCAGTGAGCGAAAGAAAGCAAGGAATGCCACCAGCAGTGCGACGAACACGATGAGCAGGGACTGCACCTGGGAGCGCGACAGCTTCTGCAGGACGTCTTCGTAGAGCACGAAGAGGCTCGACATCGTGTACCCGGCCCCGTCTCCCAGGACGGCGCGCACGTCCTCGTTGAGCTTCCCGAGGAGTGCTCCGCGATCGAGGCCCTCCGTCGTGTCTTCGACCCGGATCGACAACCGGGCCTGTCCGCTCTCCGGTGAGTAATAACTACCGAGCAGGGACTCGCGAAGGTCCGCGTCCATGAGCTTGTAGGCTGCCGTCATTTCATACTCGGTCAGGGGCATGCCATCGTTCACTTCGCGCGCGAGTTCGGTGAAGTTGACGAGCGAGAGGATCTTACCGATCCCCGCATGCCGTTCGACGAGTGCCTGGATTTTCTGCAGGTCGGTGAAGGTATTCGCCGTCAGCAGCAAGTCCCCTTCGCCGGCGGGTACATCGATCACGATGTCGAGCGGCGTGGAACCGCCGAGATTCTGGTCGATGAACGTCAGCTCCCGGTGCGCATCGGTATCCATGGCGAAGTAGTCGATAAAGCTGTTCTCGACGTCGAGCCCGAAGAGCCCGACGATGCAGAAAGCGGCGAAAGCCGAGACGCAGGCGACCACGACGACGCGCCGGGCGACAACCCAGCGCCCTAGCGCGGCAAGCATCCGGCGGATCCAGTCCGGTTCCCGCGCGGCGCCGGGGTGGCCCATGAGGATGACCATGGCGGGGAACAGGCTCAGCGTAATTGCGAGTGTCACCGCCATGGCGATGGACATCATCCACCCGAAGCTGATCACCGGCTGAATGTCGCTCACGAGCAACGCGGCAAAGCCGATGATCGTGCTGCCTGCAGAGTAAAGGATTGGCGCGGCCTTGGCCGCGAGAGTATCGCTTACGAGCTGTTCGACGGTCCGATCGGTGTCGGCGCGCGCGAGTTCCCGGAACTGCACGATGAGGTGCACGGCGATAGCGAGCGTCAGGATGAGCTGCAGCGCAATGAAGTTCGCGGAAATTGCGGTGGCCTTGAGGCCGAACGTGCCGAACATGCCGATCGTGCACACGATACTCGCGAGGCAACACGCGAAGCACACGGCGATCCAGCGCAGGTCCCGGAACAGGAGCAAGAGCAACAGGGCGATGAGCAGCAGGACCGTGCCGCCAAATACAACGAGGTCGCTCTGCACGATATCGATGAGCTGCTGGCCAAGGACATGCACCCCGCCCAGGTAGATGTCCGCTTCGCCCTCGTAATCCGCGACGATGTCGCGAATTGATTCTATTTCTTCCCCGCGCTTCCCGGTCAGGCGTTTCTCAATCGGCGCCATCTGCTCGTCAATGGCCGCGAGCTCCACTTCCTGCTCTGCCGTGAGCGGTCCGTCCCCGGCCTCGCGCCGGATGCGCACCTTGTCCGCTTCGAGCGTCTCGAGCGCCTCGTCCGTCTCGAAAAGGATCTGCAGGGCCGTGACGGTCTGGTCGTCGTCCACAATCAGGTTTTCATAGATCGGATGGCCCTCGAGGGCAGCGGCCACCGCAGATGGCGCCCAGCCGGCGTCGTCCACGGTCAGTCCGTCGGCGTCGAGATCCCGCAAGCTTCGCCCGTCGGCAAGCGTCGGAAAGGGAACGTCGAGTATCGAGCGTACCGTTCGCACACGATCAAGCGCCATGAGTTCACCGCGCAGGCTGCGCAAGCGCTCGAAGGTTTGCGCAGAGAACAGCGGCTCTTCTTTAGGCCGATACGCCACCAGGATGAACTCCTCCGGCGCGAACACCTGCCGGAGTTGCGTGTATTCGATGTACTTCGCGTTGTCGCGCGTAAGCAGCGTATCCGCCGAGGCATCGATTTCGAAGTGCCGGACCTGGTAGCCGAGTACGGCCGTCACGGCGACCAGCATCAGGACGACGAGCCACGCACCGCGCCGCGAGAACCGCAAGCTCATGGCCTAGTCGCGGTACGCGGCATCGCGCTGGATGCGTTGCAGGTGAAGATTGCGCAGGAAGATGTACGGGTCGTCCGTCTCCTCGAGCAGGGTCTCGAAGTCCTCGGCGCCAAAGGCGAAGTCATGGAACCACCCGTAGCTCAGCAGGATGAACCCGTCGGGATTGTCCAGCACGTACGGGACGGGATTCAGCAAATAGTCGACGCCCCGCCCAGCCGCATTGCGCAGGTCAGAAGGGCCGAAAAAAGGCAAGACGATATAGGCCCCATAGCCGACATCGTAGTGCGCGAGAGTGGCTGCAAAATCGGCCGGAGAGCGCTCCAGCCCGAACCACGCCTTCGCCGGGTCGAATAGTCCGAGCAGGCCGACGGTCGTGTTGATTCCGAAGCGCAGCAGGTTCGTACCGGCTGGTTCCAAGTCGAGTTGCAACAGTTCATTGACCGCGTAGATAGGCGTTGCCACATTGTCGAAAAAGCTGTCGACGCGCCTTTCGAGCACGGGCGGGATAACGCGAGCGTAGCCCTTGCCCAACGGAATGAGCACGAAGCGGCCGACGACATCGTTAAATCTAAACATCGCGCGATTAAATGGCATTAGCGGATCGCGGTAATTCTCGTAACTGACGACATTGGGACTGACGCTGATGACGTTTGGACTTTCGGCGGCTGTACCTTCGGTGTCGTCCGGAACGGTGGGTACGACCTGGCTTTCAACGGGTGCAGGGTCTGCGGCATGCGTGGCGCAGCCGGAAATTGCGAGGGCTACAGCGATCGCGCTGAACAGTCCTCCCGTGCGACGCAACGGTTTCTCGAACAGGTTTGCAATAGACAGGGGTCTGCCCTCCGGTGGCTGGTGACTCAGGAACTCGAAATCCATGGTTGTGCACTGATTCCAATGCAATTCCTGTGCCACGGGTCCGTCCAAGCGGGCGACGCCCGCGAACAGGGCAGCGCCCGATCGCCGGCGACTACGACGCCTTCCGTATCGACCGCGACTTGCGCGGCTGACAGCCGCTCCTACAACAACGACTCGGTCCGGTGTTCGGCCTCGAGGCGAAGCAGCGCTTCTTTCGTGTCGAGTCCGCCGCCGAAGCCCGTGAGGTCGCCGCCGGCGCCAATTACGCGGTGACAGGGCACGATGATCGGGATCGGGTTGCGCCCGTTCGCCGCGCCGACGGCGCGCATTGCTCTGGGCCGGCCAATGCGCTCGGCGACGTCCCGGTACGAGGCGGTCTCGCCGTACGGAATTTTTTTCAGCTCCTCGAGTACGGCCAGCTGGAATTCCGTGCCGCGAAGCCGGAGCGGAAGGTCAAATTCGGTGCGCTCACCCGCGAAGTACTCGTCGAGTTGCGCTTTGACACCGATGAAGGGCTTCTCGTTGTAGATCCAAGCGTGCGCCGGGTCGCGACGCATCGCACCGCGCGGGAAACCGACGATCTCGAGAGCTTCAACGTCACCGGCTAGCAGGAGCTCACCGATGGGAGAATCGTGATAGCAATAGTACATGGTTCAGCCTCCGGCATTCGGCGTCGAATGCCATAACAACAAAGCAGCGTAGGCGCGCCAGGGCCGCCAGCTCTCTGCGCGCGCAAACAGTTCGGCGGGTTTGAGGCGGCGCCCGTTTACGTCCAACGCGCGCAGCAATCCGAGATCGGAAGCGGGAAACGCGTCCGGGTTCTTAAGGGCTCGCATGGCAACATACTGAGCCGTCCAGTCTCCGATGCCCCGCAGCGCAGTGAGCGAGGCAGAAAACGCATCGGGATCCCCGGCGGTGTCAAAGCTCACGTCCCCGGCGGCAACGGCGGCGGCCAGGCCGCGGATCGTCTCGATCCGTGCGCCGGTCACGCCGAGACCGGACAGCGATGCGTTTGCCAGTGCTCCCGGTTCCGGAAACAGATGTGTGAGGCCGTGGCGTGCGGCACGCTCGGCAAGTCCGGCATCGAGCGGCGCGCCGCAGCGTGCGACGAGCCTCCCGGAAAGCGTCGTCGCCGCTTTCACCGATACCTGTTGCCCGAGCACCGCGCGGATCGCGAGTTCGAAACCGTCCCAGCTACCGGGTACGCGAACGATGCCGCGACGGCCGAGCCGCGATTTGAGTTCCGGATCGCGGACCAGGACCCGGCGAATTTCCCGGACCGGCGCATCGAGATCGAACATCTCGCGCACTTTTTGCACGAGCATGAACAGATCGGACGTATCGACGCCGTCGACGCGCAATCGCAGGCAGCCGCGCCGGTCATCGTCCTCGAGCGCAACCACGCCGGCCTGGCCGCCGATCCGAACCGTCCGCCGGTAGGTCGAGTCATCGACAGCCTCGACGCCCGGGATCGCGCGGCCGGCCGCGAATGCCAGCAATTGCGCCCAGTCAAACGGTTGCCGGTACGGAAGCTCGATCGCGAGCGTGGCGTGCAACGGTGTCCCATCACCCGAATGTTTGCGCAGCTCGCGCGGCGAGCGGCCGTAAGTCGTCTGGAACGCATCGTTGAAGCGGCGAATACTGCCGTACCCGGACGCGGCGGCAATATCGGCGAGGGACAGCCGGGTCTGGTCGATCAGCCGTTTTGCGAAGTGCAGGCGTTGCGTGTGCGCGACGGCGAGCGGGCTCGCACCGAGGTGCGTCCTGAACAGTCGCCTGAGGTGACGGCTGGTGACGCCGAGTCTTTCTGCGAGCTGCTCGACGTTGCCCTCGTCGAGCGCGCCGTTTGCGATGAGCCGCAGGCCCCGACGTACCGTGGTTGATGTGCCGTGCCAGGCTGGTGTACCCGGGGCACACTCCGGCCGGCAGCGCAGGCAGGGACGGAAACCGGCTTCGCTCGCCGCCGCCGCCGACGGGAAATATTCGACGTTCCGGGCCTTCGGCGGATTCGCGGGGCATACCGGCCGGCAGTAGATCCCGGTCGTCTTTACGCCGACGAAAAAGTGACCGTCGAAGCGGGCGTCCCGGGACAATCGGGCGCGTTCGTAAACTGAGGTTGCGTGCATGGGTGCCAGTCTCCAGTGCCCGCAGTATACGCCGGGATCCGGGCCGGACTGGCCAGATTCGGACGTGGATGATTCATGCCATGAATGTTTCGTGGCCGGATCGAAACCGCGTTCATTTCGCGGGCGTCGCCCGCTCCAACGGCCGGAGTCGTAACGCCAGTCAGGCGTCTATGCCACCCATGCAGAGGTACTTGATCTCGAGGTAGTCGTCCATGCCGTACTTCGAGCCTTCACGGCCCTGGCCGGATTCCTTGACGCCGCCGAACGGCGCCATCGCGTTCGAGATGATGCCCTCGTTGATACCCACGATCCCGTACTCGAGCGATTCGCTAACGCGCCAGACACGCCCTATGTCCCGGGAGTAAAAATAGGACGCGAGACCGAACGGGGTATCGTTCGCCATTGCGATCGCCTCTTCTTCCGTCTGGAAACGAAACAGTGGCGCCACCGGCCCGAAGATCTCTTCTCTGAATACCCGCATCTCGTCGTCGACGTTCGTCAGCACGGTCGGCTCGATGAAACACTCACCGAGATCGGACCGATGGCCGCCAAGGACCACGTTTGCACCGTTTGCCACCGCATCCTCGATGAATGTATAGACATCGTTCGCCGCCTTCTGGTTGATCAGCGGCCCGACCACAACGCCGTCGTCCATACCATTGCCCATCCTCAGCTTTGCGGCAGCCTCGGCAAACTTCTTGCAGAACTCGTCATAGACGCCGTCCTGCACCAGGATGCGATTCGCGCAGACGCAGGTTTGGCCGGCATTGCGAAACTTGCAGATGATCGCGCCCTTCACCGCAGCGTCTATGTCCGCATCTTCGAACACGATGAACGGAGCATTGCCGCCGAGTTCCATCGACGTGCGCTTGACAGTGCCCGCGCATTGCTTCATCAGAAGTTTGCCGACCTCGGTGGAGCCCGTGAATGTGAGCTTGCGCACGGTCGGACTCGAAGTCAGCTCGGCACCGATTTCCTTAGTGATCCCGGCGACGATGTTGATTGCGCCTTTCGGCAGGCCGGCGCGTTCGGCCAGCACGACCATGGCGAGCGCCGACAGGGGCGTTTCGTTCGCGGGCTTGCAAACGACCGTGCAGCCCGCGGCGAGTGCCGGAGCGATCTTTCGCGCAAGCATTGCGTTCGGAAAATTCCACGGGGTAATGCAGGCGACAACCCCGACCGGTTGTTTGATGACCACGATGCGCTTGTCGGCGGATGGCGCGGGAATCGTGTCACCATAGACGCGTTTGCCCTCCTCGGCGAACCACTCGATGTAGCTCGCGCCATAAGCGATTTCGCCGCGCGATTCCGCGAGCGGCTTACCCTGCTCCGCGGTCATGATGCGCGCGAGATCCTCCTGCGCATCCATCATCAGCTCGTACCAGCGCCGGAGGATCGCGGAGCGCTTGCCGATCGGAGTATCGCGCCAGCCCTGCAACGCGTCTCTCGCCGCCTCTATGGCCCGGCGAGTCTCGGCCGTGCCGCATTTCGCGACCGTCGCTATGGTCTCGCCGGTCGCGGGATTCAAAACGTCGAAAGTCTCACCACTGTTGGAGTCGGTCCACCGGCCATCAATATAGGCTTTGGACTGCAGCAGCGCCTGGTCTGAAAGTTTCATCATGCGTCCTTCGTTTCGGTGCCTGGCATAACGCCGGGACCGCCCAGCATAGGCAGAATTCCGCCGGCCGGCAAACGAGCACCGAGGTCAAAGAAAAGGCCGGATCCTTGCGGATCCGGCCTGCAAAATCACACCGGGCAGGCGGGGGGGTGCCCGGTCCGGCGTGGTCCAGCGCGTCGCCCGAAGGGGGGGTCAGGCGGCGCTCTTTTGCTTGGTTGCCGTCTCGAGCCACTTCTCGAGATCGTCGGCTCCGCCGATGTGCTCACCGTTGATGAACACTTGCGGATAACTCGTTGCCTGGGCAACAGCCCTGAGCGTGCGGTCGGTGTAATCGCTGTTCAGCACGAGTTCCTCGAACTCGTATCCGGCATCGCGCAACAGGCCCTTGGCCTTGGCGCAGAACGGGCATCCGGCCCGCGAGAATACGGCGACATCAGCCGGCTTGTCGGCATTCGGCGCGATGAACTCGAGCATCGTGTCGGCGTCCGAAACGTCGAACGGGTCGCCCGGGCGGTCCGCCTCGATGAACATCTTCTCGATGGTGCCGTCCTTCACAAGCATGGAGTAGCGCCAGGAGCGCTTGCCGAAGCCGAGGTCGGCCTTGTCCACGAGCAGCCCCATGCCGTCAGAAAAATCGCCGTTGCCGTCTGGCAGGAACGTGACACGATCCGCCTTTTGCTGAAGCTTCCACTCGTTCATCACGAATGCGTCGTTCACCGATACGCAGATCACCTCGTCCACACCCTGCTTGCGGAAAGCCGGCACGAGCTGGTTGTAGCGCGGCACGTGCGATGACGAACAGGTCGGCGTAAATGCGCCCGGTAGTGAGAAGAGGACGACCGTCTTGCCCTTGAATACGTCATCCGACGTGCGGTCGATCCATTTATGCTCGAGGCGCGTCTTGAACGTTACGTTCGGGACGCGTTGTCCTTCGATGTTCTTGTGCATTTGAAACTCCGTTGATCTCAATTCGTAAAAGTTGTTACGCCTATGCCAGCATACTGCGAAGCATCCAGGCGTTCTTCTCGTGCGTCTGCATGCGTTGTGTCAACAGGTCGGCTGTTGGCTCGTCATGATTCTTGTCGACGACCGGGAATACCTCCCGCGCGGTCCGCACCACGACTTCCTGCCCGAGCACGAGCTGGCGGAGCATTTCCTTTGCGTTCTCGCCGCCCTTCGCTTCTTCGACGCTCGCGATCTTCGCGAACTCCGTGTAGGAACCCGGCGCCTTTACGCCAAGCGCGCGAATGCGTTCTGCGATTTCATCCACTGCCGTGGCGAGTTCGGTGTACTGCGCCTCGAACAGGTTGTGCAGCGCATTGAACATTGGTCCCTCGACGTTCCAGTGGTAGTTGTGAGTCTTGAGGTACAGCGTGTAGCTGTCGGCCAGCAGGCGTGCCAACCCGGCCGCAATTTTCTCGCGGTCTTCGCTTTCGATTCCGATGTTGACTTCCATTACTGTCTTCCCCTTCGTTTCATCTTCGTTTGTCGGGCATCAGTATCGCAAACGCCGCTCAATAAATAAAATGGTTTAATTTTCTTACTGTGACCTATAAAATCGATGAGTGCGCTATCCCACCGTCAAGCAGCTGCAGTATTTCCTGGCCCTGGTCAAAACCGGGCATTTTGGGCAGGCCGCCGACTATTGTTTTGTGTCGCAATCCGCGCTTTCAAGTGCTATCGCCGAATTCGAGCAGATTCTAGGAGCCCAGCTCGTGGATCGGACCAACCGGCAGGTCACGATCACCGCGATCGGCCAGCGTATCGCGGTGCAGGCGCGGCTATGCCTGCAGGACCTCGACAGCCTGGTAGAACTCGCCCAGGGGCTCCGTGACCCGCTGGCCGGGGAACTCAGGCTGGGCATCATCCCTACGATCGCGCCCTTCATCCTGCCGCAGGTGCTGCCGAAACTCCGGCGCAAGTACCCGGAACTCGACCTGTACCTTTCCGAGGGGCAAACCAACCGGATCTACCGGCAACTCATGGACGGCGAGCTGGACGTCATACTCCTCGCGCTGCCCTGGGAAATGCGCGGCGTCGATACGGTCGACCTGTTCCGGGACCGATTCTGTCTCGCCTACCGGGACGGCACGGACCGCGTCGACCCGGACAACTATCGCATAAGCCGGCTCGACGCGGACAGTATCCTGCTGCTGGAGGACGGCCACTGCCTCCGGGACCACGCGCTCGCCGCGTGCAAGATCCGCAACACCCAGAAAATACAGTCCTTTGCGGCGAGCAGCCTGCTCACACTGGTGGAGATGGTCGATTCGGACCTGGGGATCACGTTTCTGCCCGAGATGTCGCGCGGCACGTCGCTCCTGCGCAACACGCGCGTACGGCTCGCAGATCTTGATGACGAGAGTTACCGGACCATCGGCCTCGCCTGGCGAAAGGGCAGCCGCCGGGCCGACGAGTTCCGCATGCTGGGCGACTATATTGCCGCCAATAAATAGGCAGGATCAGCTGCGGCGGCGACCGATTTCGATGCCGATAGGTCCGCGCGGAATGATGACCTCCATCGACGAGCCGTCACGCAGGACTTCGACAACCACGGGACCCTCGCCGTCCATGGCACGCTCCATCAGGTCGCGCGAGTTGTAAACACGCTCACCATCGTAGCGCACGATCTCATCACCCGGCTGCAAGCCGGCGCTGGCGGCCGGCGAGGAGGACATGACGCCCTCGACCTCGACCGACGTCGAGCGGTTGTTGGCGCGGAGATACTTTTCGTACTCTGTTTCCCCGATCTCGTCTCTCAGCGCTGCGTCCGGGTCCGTGAGGCTCGCGAGCCGGGCTTCCGGATTTTCAGCGTTGCGGGCCTCGTAGTAGGCCTGCATCTGGGCAAAGCGGAGCTCTGATTCACGCTGCAGAATGTAGGCGGCCCGCTCGGCCGTCAGGCCTTCGTCCACGAGTGCCTTGCTTCGCGATTCGAAAGAATCACTGTCCCGGAAGCGGGAGGACCGCGGTGGCATCGGCAGGGGCTCGTCCGCGGACGTCGCTGTCCCGCCGGGCGTGCCGCTTTTTATCCGTTCGAGCTCTGAATTCAGGGCCACCAGCTCGTCCTCGAGCACCCGGCGCGCTTCCTGCTCGGTCGTGAGCGCGGTTTCCAGCGCGGCGACCCGGTCCTCGATCGCCGCCGAGGGATTGATGGCCGGGGGCGGCTCGGTCATGGGTTCGGAGGACATGAGGTTGGGCAGGGATACCGTTTCCGCCGGCAGCAGGAACATGGCGGCGGCAGCCAGTCCGGCAGCGAATACGAGGACAACGGCAATCAGGGTCTTTTTCATCGGTCCTTGCGGTCGATTGCAACGCCGGAGCGTTGACGCCCGACTATAACGCGTTTGCACCCCTTTCGTTGACCCCGAAAGCCGAAAAAAACGGTTTTACTCCGTGACGAGCATGCCCGGACAGCCGGCGCTGCGCAATTTCGCGGTGGCGTGGGCTGCGTGCTCACTGCCCATTTCAACGAACAGGGGTGTTGCCTCGGAGAAATGGCGGCAGGCCGCATCGAAATCGCCGGCGGTCTCGGCCACCTCCCCGCGATTGAAAAGGATGACGGGCAGGAGCTCGATGAGGCCGAGATCCTCGGCAATGGCCTGCGCCCGGCCGAGGCGTTCGTCGGCCTCGGCAAAATTCTCGTTGGCGCCCGAAATCAGGGCCAGGTTGATCAGATCGTAGGCGATGGACGTCTGCCAGTTGAGCTGTTCGCCGAGGCGTACGGACTCGAGGAGCAACGGTTCGGCCTCGGCAAAATTCTGGCGTTTGAGCGCGACCGCCCCGAGGTTACCGATGACGATGGCCTGCTTCGGAAGGTCATTCTCGGCCTCGTAGATCGCCAGCGCCTCGTTGAGGTAGGTGTTTGCCGCGTCAAATTCATCCGTCGCAGCCGCCGTCGAGCCGATTGCGCTCAGGATCGAGGCCCGCAGACTGTCGTACCCGGCTTCGTAGGTGAGGTCGAGTGCCTGGTCAAGCAGGTCACGGGTGCTCTCGATGTCTCCCTGGGAGCGCCGCAGGAGCGCCAGCGCACGCAGTGCGTGAACGCGGTCCTCCACGGCGCGGGCTTCCTCAGCAGCGGCGAGGGACGCCATAAAGTGGACCTCCGCCTGCGGGTAGTCCCCACGCCTCTGCGCGATGCTGCCCAGGCCCAGCAGGGCCGATGCACGAACGCTCGGCGCCGGCGCCATGCCGAGCACCGCCTCGAACCGCTGCTTTGCTTCGTCAAAGCGGTCCGCACGTATCAGCGCATGGCCGAGGGCATCGATCAGGGCGGGGTCGTCTGGCAGGTGCACGACTGCCTGCTCATAGCTCGCGACGGATTTCTGCAGATCGAAGGATTCATAAAGCGCAGCGGCCTCACGCCAGCTCTCGGCCGCCGTGGAGCCCGTCGTCGCCGCGGCATTGCCCTGGGTCCGGGCGAGCTTTTCCAGAGTCTCCGCGGCGCCGGCAACGTTGCCCTGGTCGACTTGCTCGAGTGCGAGCTGCTTTTCCCTGTTGCTGGAGATCACGATTGCCTCGACGGCGTTGCGTATCGCCGCCTCGGTTGCGACGTCGAGGCTGACGCCGGAGGCGGCCGCCTGGTTGCGCAGGAGTACGACGAGCTCGTCGACCTTCTGGTCGGTTCCCGCGATCGTGCTCCGGGTTTCCTCGACGATCTCACGCGTGTCGTCGGGCTGTAGCCATCCGAGCACCTCGGACAGGTTCGCCGCGAGGGCGAGGAAGGCGCTCGCGATTGCCGCGACGGCGCCCCAGCCGATAACCCGGCGGCCCAGGGCGGCGGGCTGGTCGTCGGCTACCCGGGCGGGTTGCCGTTCGGGATCGGCGGGTGTCGGGTGCTCGGGTTCTTCGATCATGTCGTGCTGCCTGGGTTACGGCCATGCCGGGGTCGAGGCGGCGTCATTATATAAGGTGGACGGGAGGGGTCGAGACCCGCAAACAGCCCGTTGGTCGCGGATGCGCGCCCGGAGCGGAATTTGCACTATTTTCGGCGGCCGGCGGTTAGAATTCGCTCGCACACCGGATCGCAAAGGGGAGCGATATGCCGTGGTGGGGATGGCTGGTTATCGGCGCCTTGTTGATGGGGGCCGAGCTCATGGCCGTGGACGCGGCCTTTTACCTCATATTCATCGGGTTTTCGGCGGTGATTGTGGGGCTGGTCGGATTGCTCGGCCTCACCCTGCCTATCTGGAGCCAGTGGATGCTGTTCGCGGTAGTCGCCCTCGTCTCCATGGTGCTGTTCAGGCGCCGGCTGTACCAGAAAATCCGCGGCCATACGGCCGAGATGCGCAATACGGCAGTAGGCAAGCGCGTCCAGGTTACCGAGGACGTGGCGCCCGGGCGGAACACGCGCGTGCAGATGCACGGCAGCACGTGGACCGCACGGAACAGCGGCACCACGGTGATTCCGGCCATGAGCTACGCGCGCGTCGAGACGAGCGAAGGCATGATCATGAACATCGTGGCCGATGACCCGGCAGCGACCCCACCCAAGGAGTAAGCCGATGCTGGATACCGCGTTCATCGTGTCGCTGGCGGTTGCCGCGCTCGTCATTTTCATTATTTTCAAGACGGCCGTCATCGTGCCGCAGCAGTCGGCCTTCGTCATCGAGCAGCTCGGCAAATTCAGCCGTGTACTGCAGCCCGGCTTCAGCATCCTGATTCCTTTTATCGACAAGGTGGCCTACAGGCACAGCCTGAAGGAACACGCCGTCGACATCCCGGAACAGATCTGCATCACAAAGGACAACGTGCAGGTAGGCGTGGACGGCGTGCTGTACCTGCAGGTGCGCGACCCGGAACTCGCTTCCTACGGCATCGGCGACTACCTGTTTGCAATCTCGCAGCTTGCGCAGACCACGCTTCGCAGCGAGGTCGGCAAGATCGACCTCGACAAGACCTTCGAGGAGCGCAGCACGATCAATCTCGCGATCGTCGACGAACTCGATAAGGCGTCCGAGCCCTGGGGCGTGAAGGTCCTGCGCTACGAGATCAAGAACATCACACCGCCGCAGGACGTCCTGAGCGCGATGGAAAAGCAGATGCGTGCCGAGCGCGAAAAACGCGCGGTGGTGCTCGAATCCGAAGGCGCAAAGGAAGCGAACATCAACGTCGCCGAGGGCGAGAAGCAGCGGGTCATCAAGGAATCGGAAGCGAAACAGACGCAGCAGGTGAACGAGGCCCGGGGCGAGGCGGAGGCCATCCTCTCGATTGCCGAAGCGACGGCGGAAGGCCTGAAAATGGTGGCCCTGGCGCTGAACCAGCCGGGCGGGGAAAAGGCCATGCAGCTCCGGATCGCCGAGGACTATCTGGAGCGCTTCGGCGCACTGGCCAAGGCCGGGAACTCGCTGATCATCCCCGCGAATCTGACTGATCTCGCAAGCATGATCGCCGCGGCGACGACGGTGCACGCCGAGACGAAGAATACGGCACAATAGTCCGCTGACCGGGACGTGCCCGGCCCTACAAGACTAGGAAAGGCGGGCCCTTCATGACCCTCGTGCTGAGCGTCGGCGCCACGGCGCTCGTTGCCCTCATTCTAATCATTCTCTACAAGCGCCGCAGCACGCCGGCGTTCCATATCTCTGTCGCGGACGGTTATGAAC
Organism: Woeseiaceae bacterium; assembly: GCA_041743865.1. Lineage (GTDB taxonomy): Bacteria > Pseudomonadota > Gammaproteobacteria > Steroidobacterales > Woeseiaceae > UBA1847. Next base: position 11,954 of record JBGTLY010000061.1, on the reverse strand, counting down.
TGCCCGCCCTCCTGCCGGCACTGGCCGGGCTCACGGGTGGCGTGGTGTTCCGTGACAACACCGTCAGCGTGCTCCAGGACAAGGCCATCTTCCAGTCGATGCTCGATGACATCGAAGCAGCCAAGCGCAGCATCCATTTCGAAACCTTCGTCTGGTCAGACGGCGAACTGGCCGAGCTGATGGCCGACAAACTGACCCAGGCCAACAAGCGGGGTGTAACGGTGCGCCTGCTGCTCGATGCCATCGGAGCGAGTGAGGCCGACAGCGATCGTTTGCGCCGGCTGAAGAATGACGGTATCGAGCTTGGCATCTATCGTAAGCTCAAGGTGTTTAATCTTCTGCACATGAATCACCGGACGCACCGGAAGCTGCTGATCATCGATGGCCGCATTGGTTATTGCTTTGGTCACGGCGTGGCCGACCAGTGGCTCAAATCATCGAAAGGCGAGCCGTTGTGGCGTGACACCGGCGTGCGGATCAAGGGCCCCGCTGTCGCCGGCCTGCAGCAGGTGTTCTTCCAGAACTGGATGGAGACGACGAAGTGTGCGCCGCTCGAGCCGGATGCGTTTCCCGAATCGGCGACGCCGGGCGACGTTCCCATTCATGTCATCTCCAGCGCCCCGGAAGACTATTTCTCGAACGTCGGCCTGATCTTTACGCTGATTATGGCGGCCGCCAAGGAGGAAGTCCTCATCCAGAACCCGTATTTCGTGCCCGAAGCAAGTTTCATCAGTTGTCTCGGAAAAGCCATCGAGCGCGGCGTGCGGGTGCGGCTCATGCTGCCGGGCGAGAAGACGGATAGCCAGTTCGTCGCCCTGGCGAGCCACTACCTGTATCCGGCCCTGGTTGCCGCCGGCGTGGAGCTCTACGAGTACCACCCGACCCTATGTCACCAAAAGATTGTCGTCGCCGACGAACGCTGGTGTCATGTCGGCTCGACGAACCTCGACGCCCGCTCACTCGAGATCAACGCCGAGGTCAGCGTGGGTATCGATTGCCCCGAAACGGCCCGCGTGCTGAAAGAGGCGTTCCAGGAAGATCTGAAGAAATGCACACGCATCGATGCGGAATCGATCGCGAAAACGCCATGGTACGTTCGCGCGGGCGCGGCGTTAGCATACCGGTTTAATGGGCAGTTGTGAGTTGAGGGTGGACTCAGGCGGTAACCCGTTGCCCTATCCGGTCCTGTAGCCGCCGGGCCAGGGGCAGCGGTATGCGCCGCGGCAGACGGTAGTGCACCTTCCGGATCGTAAGGAACAGCCACTTGTGTTCCCAGGCGTTCAGCGCCGCGGCGAGGTCCCAGATCGGTGGCAGGATGTACACCACTTCACGGCCCACGCGGCGCAACTCGCGATCGAAACGTCCGGGGTAGTCGAGATGTTCGGCCGTATGGGAGCACAGAACCGTGCCGAACTGGTTGTCCGCGAACGGAAGCTTGTACATGTCGTCGATCTGCACGTAGTTGGGTACGTTGGCATGCTGCACGATATCGGCGTTGATGCCGCCGCCGTCCGTCGTCCCGCAGCAGATGTTAAGGTCCCAGGTTCGCCGGGCGATGATCGATCGCTTTTGATAGCGATAGCTGTACCAATGAAGAAAAATGATGATGGCGGTAACGGCGGCCACGAGCCCGAGGAAGGTCCACATTCGCGGACTCTAACCTGCGCATTGTGACAAGCGTATGTCGGAGGGTTCCGGCCATATGGCCTAGTTCCAGTTGTCGATTTTGATGTCGTCCGGGTCGGGTGCGCCCTTGCCGGTCTCCAGCAACTGCTTAAGGCTCAACAGGAATACCGCCCACTGACCTGGGTGCCGATCCATTCGGCAGGCCCGTCGGCGACCTCCCACAGGACTCGCTGCCCGGGCTGCAGCTCCAGCACCGTCATGTCGAAGCCGCCGGCGCCGAACCGAAACCGGAGCACGCTACCGGGCTGGCTTTGCCCTTGCGTGTCTGCCGTCCACCAGCTTGCAAGCCGTTCACGTGTGGTGAGCGCCTTGTACGTCTCTCCGAGGGATGATTTGATTCCGACTCGATGCAGGATGTCCGCCATGCTTGTCTCCTCCCGGTTACATTGAAATGACACCGCAAAAGTCTCACACAGCCAGCACGGAATCCGGGAGTAACAAGTTTGTCGCGCATGCGGGGGCGGGATGGATTCGCTGATCACGGCCGCGGCGCGGGCGCTCGCAGCTGGAGATCCGCTCGGCGCGCTCAAGCGAGTTGCATTACGCGAAGACCCGCCGGCACTTGCACTCCGCGGCATCGCGATGGCACAGCTCGGTGACCTGGTTCGTGCGAAAGTCCTGCTCCGACGTGCGGCACGCGCATTCGGCGCTCGGGAAGCGGTTGCTCGGGCGCGCTGTATCGTTGCCGAAGCCGAAGTCGCCCTCGCCCTTCGCGACCTGGGATGGCCGGCGAAAACGCTGGATGCGGCAAGGCATACGCTCGAGGCGCACGGCGACGCGATGAATGCGGCGCAAGCACGGTATCTCGAGGTCCGGCGACACCTGCTGACAGGATGCCTCGACGAAGCGGAACGCCTGCTCGCCGGGCTTGACCCGTCGCGGCTGCCGCCGGCACAGCAAGCAGTCCACGACTTGCTCGTCGCCGGCGTGGCCATTCGACGCCTGCGTACGGTGCCGGCACACGCTGCACTCTCTCGCGCCGAACGCGCGGCCCGCCGTTCCGGCATCCCCGCCCTGATTGCGGAAATCGAGAGTGCTCGCCGGATCCTCGATGCGCCCGCTGCACGGTTGATCCGGAATGGCGATGAAACGCCTTTGAAGCTCAAAGACGTTGAAAAGCTTTTCGCCTCGACAGCGCTCGTCGTGGACGCCTGCCGCCATGTCGTGCGGAATGCGGGACTGGAGGCATCGCTCGCGAAGCGGCCCGTCCTGTTCACGCTGGCGAGAGCTTTGGGTGAAGCATGGCCCGAAGACGTATCCCGGGCGGCGCTCATCGCGGAGGTCTTCCGCATCAAGCACCCGGATGAAACGCACCGCGCGCGCCTGCGCGTCGAGGTGGGACGCCTGCGCGTGGCGCTTGCGGATCTCGCCGATGTGCGTGCCACCCACCGGGGATTTGAGATCGTGCCGGCGAACGATTGCGAGGTCGTAGTACTGGAACGGCCGCTCGACGAGAAACATGCCGCCGTGCTGGCCCTCCTGTCCGACGGCGAGGCCTGGTCGACGTCGGCATTGGCGCTCGCACTCGGCGCCAGTCAGCGCTCCGTGCAACGGGGGCTCGGCTCGCTCGCCGAGGCAGGGAAGGTGGAGTCGTACGGTCGTGGCCGGGCCCGTCGCTGGATCACCACGCCGGGGCCGGGAATTACGACGACATTGTTGCTGCCCGTGCCGCTGCCGGTTTACTAGCGTAGAGACATTAAAGCTCGCGGAGACGGTGCCGGTACTGCTTGTTACGTCCCCTAGCAGGGACTGGCCATCGACACCCGAATCGATTCGCCGCTGACGCCGCTCGATTCATCGGATGCCAGGAAGGCAATCATTTCCGCCACCTCTTCCGGCGACGCGACGCTGCCCCGCTCGTAGCCGGCGCCGCGTTCTTCCCAGACCTGCTCGCGGCTGATGCCGCGCCGCTCCGCCTCTGCCTGCGCCGAGCGCTCTGCCATTTCGGTCCGTACCCAGCCGGGCAGCACGGCATTCGCAGTTATGCCGTGGGCGCCGCCGTCGGTGGCCGCGGAACGCATGAGACCCAGCAACCCGGCCTTGGAACTGTTGTAGGCACAGGCTCCATGCTCGGACACCAGGGCCGACGTGGAACTGGTGTACACGATGCGCCCGTAACGGCGTTCCGCCATTCCACGCATAAGTGCACGGGTCAGGTAAAACGGCCCGTCGAGATTGATGCGCATCGTGTCCCGCCAGGAGTCCGGCGTCGTTTCCCACAACAAGCGTTCGTGCGCCGAGCCCAGCCCGTGATTGCAGACGAGAATATCGACGGAACCGAGTTGACGCGTCAATGCGGCGACCGCTTTCTCACAACCTTCAAGTGTCCCCAGGTCCGCAGTCACGTAAGGAATGCCAGCCGCGGCCAGTTCCGCCTCGCTCCGTGCGACGCCCATGACTTTTGCGCCTCTGGCGACCAGGATCCTGGCAGTTGCCAGCCCGATGCCCCGACCTGCCCCGGTAACCAGTGCAACCCTCCCGTCGACGCCGGTCATTACAGGCGCCCCGGCAGTTCCCGGGCGGCCAGCGGCAATGCAGCGGCAGGAAGCAGGCTTGACCTTGCGAACGCGACCCTCGTGATTCTTGACATACTATGTACCCCATGCCCGGTTCCGGGCATATCTTTAACAGTGTAGGCATAAACCCGGGAAGGAATCGACTGGACCTTTTCTGTTGTGAAAGAGCCTGGAGCCTGATGTCGTGTGTTCCTTCGCGCGCGTACCGTGTGAGGTGCCGGGAATCACGACGACATTGTTACTCCCCGCGCCGCTGCCGGGTGACTAGGATGGAGGCCGTCATCGAACCGAGCATAGAGCCATGAAACGATCAGCCGCGGAAATCATTGTCGAGTACGGCCCCTTCCCTGGGGTCGATGCCGTGCACGGCGTGTCGTATGACGGTCAGTATGTGTGGTTTGCCACCGGCGACCGGCTGAATGCGCTGGGCCCGTCGAACGGCGAGGCGATACGCTCGATCGCCGTCCCGGCACATGCCGGCACCGCCTTCGACGGACAATACCTGTTCCAGATCGCCGAAGACTGCATCCAGAAGATCGATCCGAAGGACGGGCGCGTCCTGTCAACCATTCCGACTCCGGGCAGCGGCAACTCCGGGCTGACGTGGGCCGAAGGCTCGCTCTGGGTCGGCCAGTACCGGGATCGCAAGATTCACCAGATCGATCCGGAATCGGGCGCGATCCTTCGTACTATCGAGACCCGGCGCTTCGTCACCGGCGTCACCTGGGTCGAGAAGGAACTCTGGCACGGCACCTGGGAAGGCGACACGAGCGACCTGACTCGTATCGATCCCGACACGGGCGAAGTGCTGGAAATCCTCGAACTGCCAGCCGGGACCGGCGTCTCGGGACTCGAGTCCGATGGTGCCGATCAATTCTTTTGCGGGGGTGGGAACAGCCGCAAGGTGAGAGTTGTTCGGCGACCGCGGCATTGATCAGACGCCGTTTGGCGCGGCAACTACCGGTCGAGCTCGGTTTCGGACAGCCGCTCCGTGCGGCCAAGATCCGCGGCCTTGCCCGTCACCATGCCGCGCGCAAGTTCGAACAGGGTGCGGGGACGGGAATACTTCGCCTTCATGTAGTGAACCGAATGCGCGTCGACGCAGATGAGTGCGAACCGGGGATCGTCCGGTCCCCCGTCGCGCTTGCCGCCTTCATCCTCGAAATGAGCTTTCCAGTCTGGCTCGTAGAGTTCGTGGATCTTTGCGCGATCCTGGACCAAGGCCGCCGTGCCGCTCACCGAGACCCACTCCTTGGTGCCGTTATCGTAGTAGCCGAGGCAGACGTTCGGATCCGCCTCCAGTTCATCCACTTTGTGCGTCTCGTTGCTGGTCACGAACCAGAGGTCCGCCAGGGGTCCGTGCTCCTGGGTGGCCATCGGGCGCGTGACGAGGGAGCCGTCCTTACGGCGCGTCGTCATCATGGCAATTTCCATGTCGTCGATGAGTTCGTAGAGTTCGTCGAGCTTCTTTTCGGTCGGTGTGTTGGTATGGGGTTCCATGGGACGTTCCTCTTGTCGAAGGCATCATTTAGGGATGATGCAATCGCTGTGCCAGCGACGGATCCCGTTCGCTGGAGAGGTTTTTAGTCTCTTTCCGGCGCGTAACCGCGTAAATTTTGCCGGGCGAAGGTCAAGCTGGTACTAGTCTCCCTGTACCGTGACCGTCAGCCGCCGGCGATGACCGGCGTGGCGGTGCTCCCAGAGGTAGACGCCCTGCCACGTGCCAAGGACACAACGACCGCCCACAATCGGCAAGGTCATTTCGGACTGGGTTAACAGGGTGCGCACATGCGCCGGCATGTCGTCCGGCCCTTCTGCACGGTGCCGGAACATCGGATCCCCGTCGGGTGCCGTCTTCTGCATGAAGCGCTCCAGATCTTCCCTTACCGTCGGATCCGCGTTCTCGCACAGCATCAGCGATGCACTGGTGTGCTGCAGGAACAGATGAACCAGTCCGATCGAGACACCGCTTTCACGCACCGCATCCTGCACCTCCGCGGTGATGTCGTGGGACTCCCGGCCGGAGGTTTCAATTTCGATCGTGCTGTGCTTGAACATGGAGCTATTGTCCGCGTGTACGTGTCAGATGTCAGTCTTTATCCACTGAGTTCGTTTCTGTTCGTGGCACACGTTTCCTGCATGCTCAAACTTCTCATTTGCATACACAACTATATCAGCATGTGCGCCGGCAATTTTTGCTATAGCGGAAATCAGAATGATTGGTAGGTGACACCGAGACGAACGCAAGCCGGCTAGCTCTCGTCGGAACTACTTGTATTGGGTAGTGGTGCCGGCACCAGGAATCCAAGTGAATAGTCAAGACATTGCTGCACAACGCTTTCTCTTCCGGCTCTAGGAAAACGTACCCCCAAAAGTACCCCCGCCGGTGCAGCACCTGCTTTCAAGTTCCATGGGAAGCCTGCGTGCGACAAATTGAGGAAATCCTACAATGACGGCCCCAACGCAACATCCACGCTCGCACAAAAAGTTGGCCACCACTGTGGCACACCGCTGTTCCCTATCAGCCACGGATGCAGCAGATCGAATAGCCAATGCAGGACGATGCCCGCGCCGGCCAAGCGGCGATGAGTCGTAGCACCGAACGGTGCGATCGCAACAAACACTCCGGCGATCATAAGTTCAATGACAACCGCCTCGTTTGCCATGACGGCGAACAACACGAAATAGCTGGCAATGACGACCAGGATTGTGGGATAGAAGCCACGCTCCGGGTCGATTTTCAATGCACGTGCACCGCCGGCGACAGCTGCTGCAACGCCGATACCGCTAATGACCGCAAACCAGCTCACGCCTAGCCCGGTTTCTTGCGTGGCGGATCACCAAAGTCGGGGTCACTGCTGACGCTCGCCGCAACGGTGCCTTCGGGCGCCTCATACCAACCCGGATCCGAGTAGTCCCCACGCCTGAGGTTGTCACGCACCTTGACCGTGGTGAACATACCGCCCATCTCGATGTTTCCGTACGGGCCCTTGCCGGTCATCATCGCCAGTGTATTTTCGGGACCCGGGTTGTGGCCCATGTCGGTGTGTTCTTGATGCTCGGCCATGCCGTCTTGGCCCATGGCCATGAACCCCGGCAGCATCTTTTTGATTTCATTGTCGATACCACTTTGGTCTACACCTAAGGTATTCGGAATCTCATGCCCCATGGCGTTCATGGTGTGATGCGCCATGTGGCAGTGGAACGCCCAGTCGCCCGGTACCGCAATAAACTCGATGTCGCGCATTTGTCCGACGCCGACAATTTCCGTTGTTTCCTTTCGCCACTGGCTCTGCGGCCACCGCCCACCGTCAGAACCGGTAACCCAGTACTGCACACCGTGCATGTGGATGGGGTGATTCCACATCGACAGGTTGCCCACGCGCACACGCACGCGCTCGCCGGTGCGCGCCACCACCGGATCGATAGCCGGGAAGACCTTGCTGTTAAATGTCCATAGGTCGAAATCAACCATGATCGATGGGTCTGGCCGGTAGGTACCGGGGTGTAGCGCCCAATTGTGCAGCAAGAAACAGTAGTCACGATCGACCGGTACCTCATCGCCGCTCTTGGGATGAATAATGAACGAGCCCATCATGCCGACCGCCATTTGCGTCATTTCGTCGGCATGAGGGTGGTACATGTGAGTGCCGTGTTGGCGCAACGTGTATTCGTAAGCAAAGGTCTCGCCCGGCTTGATCTGTGGCTGATTGAGCCCGCCTACGCCATCCATTCCGCTGGGCAACAGCAGCCCGTGCCAATGAATGGTCGTGTGTTCCCTTAGACGATTGGTAACCAGAATGCGGATGCGATCACCCTCCACCGCCTCTATTGTCGGTCCAGGTGATGAGCCGTTGTAGCCCCAGCACTTGGCCGCACTGCCCGGTGCGAATTCGTGTTCGATTTCCTCAGCCACCAAATGAAATTCTTTAACACCGTTTTTCATGGTGTACGGCAAGGTCCAGCCGTTCAGTGTGCGAACCGAGTTGTAGCCCACGGGACTACTCTGGCTTGGCGAGCGTGGCGCCGACTGTGCGTTAACGTTCGTAACCGGAGCGACGGTGGCGGCCATCGCGCCGACACCAGCGTAGCGCAAGAATTCGCGTCGTGATGTCATTGGGAACCTCCGTGGTCGTGTGGGTCTCGGTCGGTTTCGGATGCCGGCGCCGATTCATTTTGATCGTTGTCGCCCGCCCGACCTTCTTCGTCGGCGCGGTTCATCGTGTGGCCTGAATGATCCATTGTATTGTTCGAATCGTCGTCTTGATTCATCTTAGACTGGTCGTGACCACCGCCGGGATCCGAGTGGTCCATGCCATCGGAATCGGGGCGAACAAACTCCTTCACATCAATGCGGTGTTCACCGATTTGGGTGCTACTGGGTAAGGCGCCACCCGCCGCCAAACTCAAATCGGCGCGAGCCAGCCAATAGTCGCGGATGGCTTCCAAGTACCCTTGATAAGCGTCGTACTCCTCTTGCTTGAGTGCGATTAGCTCGAAGATGCCGATTAACATGAAGTTGACCTCTTCTTGCGCGCGCGCCACGGTTTCAATGCGCTGCGGTATCAGACCCGTGCGATGCTCTTCAATCCGCGCGCGCGCGTTGTCGAGCCTCGCGTAGGCTAGGCGCACGCTGTTGTTGACATCGAGCGTCAGTCGACGCACTTCGTTTATGGCGATTTGCAGATCCGCATCGGCGCGTAGCAGGACATCTTTGTGCTGGTTGAAAACGGGTATTTCCCAGTCCACTGTCGGGCCCGTGAGTCGCGCGCCATCGGTCTCGCGTTCACGTTCGATGCCCACATCGAGCTCACCCAACCAGCGTGTCCAGTTAACGACACCCAACTGATCGGCGAGTACGTCCGCCCGGGTGCGTGCGGCGGCCAGATCGAGTCGCGTGTCTCCCGCCATCATCAGCAATGTGTCCAGCGCGTCTTCGCGCTCGAGCGGCGAATGTAACGCTGCCGGCGCGCGCCAAGGATCACCGACCGAGAGGCCGAGCATCTGAGCCCGGTGCGCGCCGCAAACGCCTCGGCTTCTGCGTCCAGAGCGTTCAGCCGAGCAGCTGAAGCCGTAGCGCGCTCCAGCGCTAGAAGATGGGTGGTCGGTATAAAACGGGCTGAAAGGGCCCTGCACGCAGCTCGTCCACCTGACGAGCATGAGATTCGCCGCCGGCGAAAACCTGTGCGCTTAAACCGATCGCCATGGCGGCCGGACTGCAACTCGACAACGCACACGGGGTTTCGCAACCGTCGCAGCACGGACACCCGTTTTTGCTGGACGGATTGCTCGATTCGGCACCATGGTGCGCGCTGTGGTCCATGCTGGTGCGGCTTTGTTCGCCGCCGCTTGCGCCGGCAGCCTCAGGATGATGGGCATGCGCGTCCTGCGTAAGCTGTTGCGCCGGATCGACGCTATCGCTGATTTGCTCGCACGGCGTCCCGGCGCCAGCCCAAGCCGTCAAGGCAAGGTCAACACCAACAGGCAGGCGACATATTTACGCAACGATTCACTGATTGAAGCGTAGCCCTTTCGACACGACAGTACAAATTAAGAGGCCCGCAAGGCTGGATAGGGGTTCTGTGGTTGCCCGTTTTGTTGACCTATTCCGGACCCGTCAGTCGCCTGAGGCAAGGGCCAGGTCGGCGTGCTCAAAGGCGCTGGCCATGCGCTCGATTTGACCGGGGGCGATGCCAATACCACGTGCGACCGTGCGCCAATCAGCGACGACGTCGGCGACCTCGGCACCAATGGCGAGGGCCAGGTCGGCCTCAAGCTCGAAATACGCGGCAACGCTGAGCGCCAGTTCGTACGATGCAGTGGGATCGTCAAGATCAATCGTCATTGATAGCACTCGAGGCTTCAGATCCACCGGCACCGGATTCATGTCATAAGCGGGCGACAGCGTCCAACCCGATTCGGGGACGTACAAAAAACCATGGTTACGGAGATGATCGTCTGTGTTGGAGATCAAAACGCTGAAGACGATACGCCGCCACAATGCACGCATGTCGTCCACTGGCGTGGCACCATGCTGACGCAACATATCCACGAGTTCCAAATAGCTGCGCATTTCGCGATCGTCGGCGCCCAGCATGCTCATCGCGGACACAAACGGCCTGCGGTTGCCGGCCTCCCGGTCGAAACGCTTGAGGAGTAACACGGGTTGATCATTTACGCTCTCTAGCGACCAAACGGGTACTGAGATGCCGGCGCGCTCGGCCAGCGTCAGTGCCACGGCTTCCCAGCGCACGGTGTCGATCTCATCGTTTTTGTGCGGAAACTTGGCGATCGCAAGCTGCTGCTTAGCATCACGGACCGAGGCTTTAGGCCGCGCGCCACCAAGCGAGGACCCCGGCGCCAACAAGAGCCGCAGGAATTCGCCGGACGCGTCGTCCTCCAGCGCCCGCTCGCTGGCATTGAGCAGCGCCGGGAGGTCCACCAGCGGCGGGATGGGCACCTGATCGTCCGTGGCCAGAAACGGTCCGCCCTCAGTGTCGGCGAAGCGCAACGCGCCCAGGCGCGCCTCGTCATTGACGTTCAATAGATAGTCCACTTCGTACAGGGTCGGGGAGCTTCGTCCTTCGGCACGGGCTGCTTGGCGCGCGGCCCGTCGCATCAATTCACGGCCCCAGCGATCGGGGGCCGAGTCGCCCAGCGCGCCGAACAGCGCCTTGCCCTGCCCGGTGTGATGCGGCGCCGGGTCCAGGGTCAGCGCGGGCTCCAACGCGAAGCGGTCACTGCGTGCCAGCCAGCCCGGATCGTATTCGAACGTGGCACTTTCCCGCCCTTTTCGCACCCGCGCCCACAGGCGGCCGACCAGGATCGGTACCCCGCTGAGATCCACGTAGACCCAAACCTCACGGTCCATCAGTCCGCTCCCCCGCCCTGCGGTCGACGGCGACGCACCCGCTGTGGCAAGTGCTCATCTTCAAGCGCAAGCCCCACACTATCGGCGCGGACGTCTACAAGCTCCGCAAGGCGCTCGATCAGACCCAAGGCAAACAACACCGCGGCGTAATTGCCAAGTGATACCCCAGGAGCGCCTTTCTCGATCTGTGATAACGTCATGCGGCTGATTGAGGCTCTTTCGGCAAGCTGCACCATGGGAATGCGCCGGCGCCGGCGGGCGTCGCGAATATCGGCGCCCAGTTTTGTAAGGGCCCGTTGCACGGGTATCGGTAGTTGATAGTCGGTCATGGCGTTTACGTCCATTAATACGTACATTAGATGCGATAACGTCCAATATTATAGACGTTATCCGTCGAGCGCACATTGTGCAGGATGTTGAACTTAATGTCCAACATGCTAGTCCTTATACGTTATATTGGCTTCTATTCTAGACATTATGATAAAAATCCCATCCATTGCCCCACTCAAACGCTCGCGCCGTGCTCGCCGGTGACTATTGGCCGGGGTGCTCGCCGCTTTCGGTGTCGTTGCCGGTTGTAGCGAGCCGGCGGACGATACCCTGCAGCCTCTTGCCTCGCCGGCCGCTCCCGGCAGCGCCGAGCCTCATTTGTCGCGTGGTTCGGACGGCACGATTGTGCTGAGTTGGCTGGAGCCTGACGGTGATGCGGTCGCACTCCGTTACTCCGTGCTCGCAGGGTGTTGATTTGCACCCAAAGTTGAGCCACTAACCCGGGATATTTGCATCCAAAACTGACCCACGTGTAACGCTTTCCCCGCCGCAGGTCGGCGGGAGTTTTGCAGGAGCGATAGACGTGGATTTATTGAGTGCTATTCGACGTT